>CP072107.1:0-300000 GCA_022870705.1 Oscillospiraceae bacterium CM | reverse complement strand
GCGAAAGCTTCACCACTATCTCCAAATGCATGGCCACAGCAGCAAAATTCTGTGATATAGCCTTTTCTGTTCAATACTTGGATCGTGAGGGCAATTGGCTCGTCCACTTCGAAATAATTCTCCAGCTCATCATCGATGTTGGTTCCTTGGATAATATCAAAGCTGGTCTTATGTATATATGACAAGGGAGCATCCTCCTCTCGCTCGGTTACTACAAATCAAGCAGCTCTGCGCTCAACGAACCAGCGCCCCAAATTGTTCCTGGCCATCGAGGCATTTCGCTCAAAGAAAAGATAACTCTGATGACCGTTTATAACGACTGTGTATCGGTCACCCTGCCCCCCGGCTTTCAGCGCAGGGGCCTGACGGATGTCCAGGACCCGGTCAATGGTAAAAACTGTCCCATCTTCCCAAGTCAGTGATGTGGGGATAAGCCTCCCATCCGCATCAAAATCCGCTGACACGGGAACATAAACCTTGACGATCATAGAATCACCTCGCACGGCAGGAGGTCACCCTCCATTTAGTTTTTCAAGAATGTACTGTTCAGCCCCTGCGGCAGATTATAACGATAGCCGCGTTGAATCATGGAGAACAGCTTGAAGGACATCAGATCTGGGCTCACATAGAGCTCCTTACATATGCGAAAATAGTCCATATCCTCCTGTGCCGTCAGTTCCTCGACCTCATCGTCAGAAATGAGGAAATCAGCAGTAAACAGGTTCGCCTGATACTCCGTTCTGGACGTCATGTCATATATCACATTATCTTTCATCGGAGCTACCTTGATCTGATCCTGATGCAGTATGATGTGCGCAGCCTCGTGCATGGCAATAATCCGTTTCTCCACCTCAGACAAAAAGGCATTGAGCACGACGAAAATCGTGCGCTTGGAAAAATAACAATACCCCTTTAGCCCATCTCGGCCATAGGCCCGCGATTCCCGGACCTCGACACCGAGAGCGTCAAGCAGCTCATAGGGATCATTGGTCTTGTATTTTGCCATAACCCTGAGAACTTCATGATGTATGTAATCGCCAGACACTTCCTCACCTCCAATCGTGTACAGATAATCTCACAGCTAAAATCTACACCGAAAGCTGTCCCAAATTACGGACAGAAAGTTGATTACTGTGAGTCGTTCTTCCTGTACTTCTTGGGGGTAAATTTTTTTGCCGCAATATCCTTGGACTCCAGATAAAGCTGCTGGATTTCGGTCATAAACGCAAGCCTGTCCTCGTCGCTGAGCTCGCCGCCGGCAAAGACGGTAGCGGCCTGAGTCAGCACAGCCTTGGCGTCCCGTTCACCCTTGACGCCATAACGTTCAGCGGAGTCAGTGATGAACGCCTCATCCTCTGAAGCCAAATAACTTGTGGGAACCTCAAACACCTTTGCAAGCGAATCATATAAATTACGTTTTTGTGGGTACCGGCCTTCGTTCTCCCAGCCGACGACAGTGCGTTTCGTTACCCCAACCAGCTTGCCAAGCTCCGTCTGCGTCAGGTCTTTTTGTGTACGAAGTTCCCGCACCTTATCTCCAAATTTCATATCGCGCCTCCATGTGGTGAAATTCGTTTGCACCTTTTTCTGAAATGGTATTGACAAGAGAAATCGGATTGCGTATAATCACAGCAAGGGTGAAATCCGATTGCACCTAAATACTATATGAAGTTGCACCTTTTGTCAAGAGGCTTGAGAGAAAAAATGGAGAGAGTAATACTTCACAGCGATCTGAACTGCTTCTACGCTTCGGTCGAGATGATGCTCAATCCTTCGCTGTGTGGAAAGGCCGTTGCCGTGTGCGGCTCCACTGAATCCAGACACGGCATTGTTCTTGCCAAATCTGAGCTTGCCAAGAAACGCGGCGTCAAAACTGGGATGGTCAATTGGGAGGCTCGCCAGTGCTGCCCGGACATTATCATGGTGCCGCCGCAGTACGACGAGTATCTGAAATATTCCAAGCTGACTCGGGCGATTTATGAGAGATATACTGATCAAGTCGAAGGATATGGCATGGATGAATGCTGGTGCGATATAAGCGGCAGCAGGACGGCGTTCGGAGATGGGATGACGATAGCCGATGAAATCCGCCAGGCGGTCAAAGCCGAGCTTGGCCTCACCGTAAGCATTGGCGTTTCATATAACAAGATTTTTGCCAAGCTGGGCAGTGACCTGAAAAAACCGGACGCGATCACGGAAATATCCGCAGACAACTTCAGAGAGAAAATTTGGCCTCTCCCTGCCTCAGACCTGCTCTATGTAGGACGAGCTACCGCAAAAAGGTTTGACAACTATGGGATACGAACTATCGGAGATATCGCCAATACCTCACAGGATTTTCTAAAGCGGCTTCTCGGCGTGAACGGCATCGCACTCTGGGTTTATGCCAATGGACTCGATACCTCCCGAGTGATGCCCGGTGATTATGAGTCCCCGGTCAAGAGTGTCGGCCACGGGATCACCTGCAACGCAGATCTTGAAAACAACGAGGAGGTCTGGAGAGTGATTCTGGAGCTGTCCCAGGACATCGGCCACAGGCTGCGGCTCCACTCGCTCACGGCCAGGGGCGTTCAGATTACCATCCGGGATAACAGCCTCAATTTCAAGCAATACCAGGGGCCGCTGGAAACACAATCGCAGAGTCCGATGGAAATTGCCCAAAAAGCAAGAAAGCTCTTTGAGGAAAACTTCCGCTGGACAAATAAAGTCCGCGCCGTAACGGTCAGGGCAATCAACCTCATTCCCGCCGATACGCCGTATCAGACAAGCATTTTTGAGGATACCGCCAAGCGTGAAAAGCGCGCGCGACTGGACATGGTGGTTGAGGATATCCGCGGCAGATTTGGCAAACGCGCCATTTACTCCGCCTGTCTCATGGAAAACCTGAAAATGCCATCCGATGGCCGAGAAAAAGTGCTTATGCCGGGGATGATGTATCAATAACGGAAAGGAAGCTCAACATGGACACGCTAACGCTCGGCAGCTTTATACGGGAGAAGCGGGAGCGGCTTGGAAAAACCCTGCGCGGTCTTGCCGCAGAGTTAGAAATTGCTGCGCCCTACCTTCACGATATCGAGAAAGGCAACCGTACTCCTTCTGAAAAACTCCTCCCGGCCTTTATCAAATATCTTCTTCTGACGCAGGATGATGAAAATATGCTCTACGATCTGGTCGGCGGTCGGCGGCAGGGTGTGTACCCAGACCTCACAGCCTACATCCAACAGTCGGATCTGGCGAGAGTCGCGCTCCGAAAAGCGCGCGACTGCAACATTCCGGATACCATGTGGATCAGGATAATTGAGTCTATAGATAACGGAGGGTAGATTATCATGCAGATTCCATTAGCCCAAAAGAGCGACGGCATGTATCTGTTCAGCAGCAAAGACTTCGATAGCGTTGCTGAGCTTGTCCTGCGAGAATACTCGCCATATATGCTGGAAAAGGCACAGCCCCTCGATATTGAGGCGTTGGCGGATGAAGCCTACAGTCTGACGATCATAGATCGATACCTATCCGCCCACGGCACTGTCCTTGGCTTAATTAATTTCCATGATTATAAAATGGAGCTCATGTCCCTCGAAAAGCAATTGCAACAGGAGCTCATTATGAGTGGCACAATCGTCATCGATGCGAGGCTCATGCCGGAGGAACACCACCACCGTCGCCGCTTTACCATTTCACATGAGGTCGCCCACTGGATCATCCACCGGCAGATGTACTATCCAGATGACCGGAAATACTGTCTTCGCAAAACGGGCAGCTATATCATGTGCAGAGAGGCTGAGTCAAGCAGACAAAAGCCACGAGGGTACTGGTCGGAAAAGGACTGGAAGGAATGGCAGGCGGACAAGTTCGCCTCGGCCATGCTGATGCCTGCGAGCGTCTTCTACCCCACGGCCCAAGCGGTCATGAAAAGTCATCATGCCGGCAGCTATATTCTGGATGGATACGGCTCCAAAGAGACTGCAGGCGTGATAACGGAACTGACAGAGATTTTTGACGTTTCTCGGACAGCGGTACGAATCAGGCTAAAGCAAGCGGGGTATCTGCGTTCGGTTGGAGTAATTATGTGTGACAGAGATTAGCTTCGCAGGCGGGGTTAAGGCCCCGCCGCTCTTTCCACTTTGTGTTAGCTCGAGTGCTAACAAGGTTTATATTGCCGCTTATGGCTCAAGGGAGGTTTGGAGATGGCAAAAGAAACTGCTGCATTACGCAAGCATAAAGCAAAACTCGCATCTCTCGGCATGGACAGCGACGCCGTGTTCCACCGCTCACGGCTGTTACTCACAGTCTATCGAGACGTCACATGGGCAATCAGCGAACGTCTTGAGGAAATACGGGATCACACTTATGAAATCGGGAACCGCAATGTGGAGGTCGGGTTCAGGTATCTCGCCGACTTCGCGCCCGATATAGAAACGGAGCGCTTTGCCGAGCGTGTCTGCTGCATTTGTGAAACCCGAATGTACATCGACCTGATTGATAAGGCATTGCTCCGTATGCGGGATTATCCCGTTTATGGCGAGATTTACTATGAGATTTTGGACAAGCAATACATCAGCCGTTTTCCGCTGACGGAGCCTGAGCTTTCCGAAGCGCTGAATATTGAGCGCAGTGTGTTCTACGACAGAAAGAGAGAGGCTCTTCACCTATTTGGTGTTTGCCTGTTCGGGTATACACTACCTGAGCTGCGCCGACTGTTTACCGACTGAATACCGACCATATAACGACTAAGTTCCGACCCTTTTCCTACTCCCAAGCGACTGTCAATATGCTACACTGTCCATGCTGGGGAATACTGACTATACGCCGCAAGACCACAAAAGAGGTCTTGCGGCTTTTCTATATCCTCTCCAGCCAATAAAGGGGCTTAAGAGGCCGGGCGCGAATTATCATCGCGCCCGGCCTTTTTTGCTGCCCATTTTGGGAGAGTTGGCATGGACAAGCACCGTAATCGCACAGGCACCGGTTGCCGTTCTCCTCCGCCGTTTTGGTTTTCACTCCCGCACGAAAACCAAAAACGATAAGGAGAATGGACAATGGGTTTCAATAATGCCGCGGAAAGAAAAAAGTTCGAACAGCGGTGGGCAATCCTCCGCAAGAAATACCGTAAAGCTGGAATGAGCAAAGAGAACATTGACACACTTTATGAGTTTGACAGCGCTGCCTTCCTCAGTGAGCGCAGGTATCGTGAGCGCACGCAACCTCTTCCAACTGAGTCAATCAGCGAAGATGAGGACGAAATGTCCGGACTCTTTAAAAAGTTTGATTTGCTGAAGGTTTCCTTCAGCGAATCTGACTTTTCAGGGCGACACAGTTGGATTGAGACAGTTTATGACTGCGAGTTGTTCTCAAAGTTATCCGCCCTATCCTCAGAAGATGTAGAGTTGCTAACATTGTATGTTTTTGACGAATACACCCAGAGCGAAATTGCCACAAGAATCGGTATATCACAGCGCGGCGTGGGCAAGCGAATTGAACGAATCAAAAGATTTCTAAAATAATTTTCGATTTTGGTTCTAAAAAACGCCTTCTCGTCGGCTACACAGTGAGGGGGTAAATAATCCTTCTCTCTGCACTTTGAAAAACACCGCCAATGTGCGGTCATATCCGACGACCTGAACACATCAGTTGACAAGCCCGAAAGGGACAAGCGATATCGGGGGATGCGCCAAGACCACCTACGGCGGGAATAGCCCGCCGGAAAAGACGGCCAAAGAGGTGCGAGCGGTACCCATCCGACCGAAGGACAGCAGTGGTACGCTGTCCCGCAATGACCTTGTCAACCTACAATGGTACGCCTGTCCAGCCACAGCCACACGCAATGGGGGCAGCCCGGAGAGATCCTCGGGGAGGTTAGAATCCTGTGAAGCGGCGCCAGCCGCTGTTCTCGTTCGTCGCCCTGGCTCGGGAAGTAGTGTCGAATAGAGCCATGCAATTACTAAGGCTTAATGATAGAAGCCACGGGGATAGCCGTCCCTTTAAAAGAGACTATCCCCGTTTTTGTGTCATTAAACTTGAATACTTCAGGAGGAATACATAAATGAACAAGGATAACAAATGCTCAAAGAACGCCGCTGCCGAGGATATTGGCAAACGCGCATGGATCTATATCAGGAGCGTTCGCAGCCTCGACCCCTACTATGATACTCTGGAAGACTCTCTGCGCTCCTATGCCAACGAGCAGGCTTTCACTCTTACTGGCTTTTCCATCGATTTCAACAGCAGAAACGGCGGTCACGGATTGGCCCAAATGCTTCAGGCAGCCAAAGACAATGCCTTTGATGTTCTGATCATCAAGAGCATGGATCAGCTCAACACCACTCTGCTCATGAGTCTGGATATTATGACCTGTCTTGAAAACCAGGGCGTCCAGATATGGTCTCCCGGTCGAGGTCGGTATGATACCAAAAAGATGAGTATCGACTATGATGTCGACAGGTTCCTGAACGACCTGGAGGAACGCCGCTACGCGAGGGAAATCAGAGACGGCTACTTTGGCGATTGCGAGCCGGAGGACTATGACAGCGACGGTGCTACCGTTGAGGACGATTACGGCGACGAGTATCATCCCGAAGAATGGGAGAAAGATACCGTCAAGCACGTAGCGAGGTGATGAGGCATATGCTATCTCATTTGAATACCAAAAACGCCAACTACCTCTTCATTATGAGCGTTCTGAAGGAGATCCTCAGCCTCGGCTCCATTACCCAAAAGGAGTATCTGCGGGCAAAAAGCTACTACCTCCAACTGACCGGCGCGGACATCGTTTTGGCGGAATAATTCTTTCTCTCTTTTCCTCATAATTGTGTAGCTATTCGGAAAAGGTGTCGGTATAATGTGTGTTGCCGGCCGACCGGAGGTCTGTATCATAATATGATACAGACCAAAACATATACAAAAACCGCGAAAACATAATCACTTTTTGAGGAAGGGAGTTGACGCTGATGCCCGAAGCAAGACTGATATCGCCAATCACACGGAAAGCCATGGTGAAGTCAAGAGTCGCCGCTTATTGCCGAGTATCGTCCAATTCGGCTGATCAGCAAAACTCCTATGCGAACCAGATGCGGGTGTACACCAGTATGATCCAGAAGCGCAAAGACTGGGAACTGGTAGAGATATTCGCTGACGAGGGGCTTTCTGGTATGAAAGCGGATAACCGCACCGAGTTCCAGCGCATGATCCATATGTGCGAGCTTCACCAGATCGACCTCATCATCACGAAGTCGGTATCCCGATTCGCCAGAAACGCAAAAGAGTCGCTCGTATATGTCCGCAAGCTGAAGCTTCTCGGCATCGGCATCCAGTTCGAGAAGGAAGGAATATTCACCCTTGCGCTTGGCGACGAGATGCTTCTGAACACCTTCTCCGCCATTGCACAGGAAGAATCCAAAGCAATCTCCCAAAACCAGCGCCTCTCTATTGTCAAGCGCATGGAGGACGGGGAGTATGTGGACAGCAATGCGCCATACGGATTCTGTCTCATAGAAAAGGAACTGACGATATATGAACCGGAAGCAGAAATCGTCCGTTCAATATTCAGAATGTACCTGAACGGATGCTCCACGACCGAGATAGCTCGGGAGCTGAACAACCGCTACATCCTGACAAAAACGGGGAAAGGCACTTGGCGCTCGGCGAAGGTCGCGTACATCCTTAAAAACGAAAGGTATATCGGCGATTGCCGCTATCAAAAAACATACCGTGATACGACAGTCCCGTTCAAACAATACGCAAACAGAGGTCAGGAAGATCAGTTCTACGCAAAAGGCACTCACGCCCCGCTGATCGACCAAGATACCTTTGCCAAGGTTCAAGAGCTATTACAAAAGAGACAGGACAACTTTTCGAAGGTTGCAACACAGAATATATATCCTCTTACGAGCCGCATTCAGTGTACTGAATGCGGCTCGTATTTTCGTAGACGCCTTGTGTCGGGAACCATCAAATGGGCATGCTGTCGGCATGTCAACGACAGAAACGCCTGCAACTCGAACTATTATAGCGAAGAACGCATCTACGACGGGTTCACAGCGATGGTCAATAAGCTCCGCTTCGGGCAGGAGGACATACTCGGGCAAGTGATATCCCGGCTCGAGTCCGCCGTCCTGCTATATAAGAAAAACAATATCGCCGCTCGTGAGATGAGTCAGAGCATCGCTGAACTGAACGCAAAGCTCCTCGTGCTCGAGCAGCTCCGCGCCAAAGGCTACCTTGCCGCTGAAGTGCATCAGACCCAGTCCCGCGACATCAACAACCAGCTTGCCACGCTGAAAAAGGAACGCAAGACGGAGCTGGACTCTCACATCATCCAAATGCTCGAAGAAGTGAAGCATCTGAAGACCATTTTGGACGAGCTGGAAGACCCGCTCGAGCGTTTCGATGAGAAGCTGTTCGCCGAGGTTGTAAAGGCAATTTCTATCGACCCAAACGATGAAATGACGCTGACTGTGATTGGCGGACTCCGTTTCACAGAGCTGATTTGAACAGGAGATAAGGCATGAAAAAGATACGCTACATCCCATATGGCTATACGATCCGAAATGGCAGAACAGTCATTGAACACACCGAAGCCGATGTGATTCGAGAGATATTCGATGCCTACATTGCCGGCGCGTCGCTGAAAGCCATTGCCGAGGAGCTGACAGGGCGAAAGATCCCTTACAGTGAGCGTACAGACACATGGGATAAAGCACGTATCGCCAGAATCATCGACAACGCCAAGTACACCGGCGATGAAGAATATGACTCCATCATTGATGAAACGCTCTATGAAACAGCAACCAGTCTGAAGACAGCCAGACAGCGCAACACCTTCGAAAAGGATTCCGCTGCAATCAACCTTCTGCGGGACTATGTCCGCTGCCAGGAGTGCGGAGCGCCGATGAAGCGGCGTGTCAGCGCAAAGCACCGCATCAGGGAAAGCTGGATGTGTACGAATGACGAGTGCGGAATCATGGTTCGAATCGGAGATACCCAGCTTCTCGAAAAGATCAATGTGCTGATGAACCGAATTATCACCAATACAAAGCTCCTCGTCCCAAGGCCGAAAAAGCGCCCGGAATTGTCCCCGGCTGTTCTGAAGTTAAATAACGAAATCAGTCTCGAGCTTGAACGGGACAATCCCAATGAGGAACTCATAATCGCAAAGACCACAGAAATGGCAAGCCAGCTCTACCGCGAGAGTGAAACGAAGATGAATATCGCCGCCGCAATAGCGCAAAAACGAGCCGAGATGATGACGCCGCAGGATGAATTCAGCGAGAGCTACTTCACCGACCTCATCAGCTTCATATCCCTTGATGGCAGCGGCAGAGTCATGCTTCATACCAAGACAGACACGGAAATCGGAGATGATGACAATGCAAGTAACCAAAATACCGAAAAAGACAATAACGGTCATTGAGCCAAAGCGCTCACTGATTGTAGACAAGGAAAAGTACCGGCAACAGCGCGTGGCGGCATACTGCCGAGTCTCCACCGACAGCGAGGAACAGCTCACCTCCTACACCACCCAAAAGAAGGTTTACACGGAGATGATCGCCGCACGGACGGACTGGGAATTCGCTGGGCTATATGCCGATGAAGGCATTTCAGGAACTCGCGCAGACAAGCGCCCTGAGTTTAAAAAGATGATCAACGACTGCCTTGCCGGGAAAATCGACTACATCATCACCAAATCCGTCTCCCGATTTGCCAGAAACACCGTAGACTGTCTGGATCATGTGCGAGTCCTCAAATCCAGAGGGATCGGTGTCTTCTTCGAGGAACAGAACATCGACACACTCAAAATCGACAGTGAGCTCTACCTCGTCATATACGCCGGCTTCGCTCAGTCCGAGTCTGAGAGCATGAGTAAAAACATTACATGGAGCTACCGAAAGAAGTTCGAGGACGGCAACGCCATCTTCATGTACAAGAAGCTCCTCGGCTATAAAAAGGGCGAGGATGGTATGCCGGAGGTCGTGCCTGAAGAAGCGGCAATCGTAAAACGGATCTTCAATATGTACCTTGCCGGTAACACGCCCGCTCGAATATCGGCGGCCTTGAAATCGGAAAACACGGTAGCCCCCGGCAAGAGTTTCTCATTCAGCAGTTCCATGATTGCCAACGTCCTTGCAAACGAGAAATACTGCGGGGACTCAATCCTCCAGAAAACCGTGACTGTTGATTGCATCTCCAAAACGAGGCGCAAGAATACCGGCGAAGCGCCGATGTATTTTGTGCAGAACAGTCATCCAGCTATTATCAACCGCGATACCTTCCACAAGGTGCAGGAGGAACTCATCAGGAGAAAAACGGTGACTCCGAAATCCTCAAAGACCTCCATCACATCAACGGGGAAATACTCCAAATTCGCCCTGACGGACGTCCTGATCTGTGGGGAATGCGGCAGCCGCTACAAGAGAGTCACTTGGACTGCCTACAAGCAAAAGCGAGTCGTCTGGCGGTGCATCAACCGGCTCGACTACGGAAAAAAGTACTGCAAGGAATCCGTTACCATCGACGAAATAGCGCTCCAAAATGCTATCATGCGGGCGCTCAACAGGTTTAACGAGGAAGACAGAGCTACCTACATGGCGCTTATGAAAGCGACCATCAGCGAAGCAATCGGATTAAACGGATGCTCTGACGAGGTCGACCTGCTCCAGCGGAAGGTCGACGCGCTGAATCGAAAAATGCTTGAAATGATCAATGAGAGCGTCCAGACCGGAAATGACATCGAAAGCCGCGAGGATGAGTTCAAGCAGATTTCCGACACCATCACGCTCCTCAAGAACCACATCAACGCCATTCAGGAGCTTGCCAGCTCGGACAACTCGCCCAATGAGCGCCTCGACCAGATCCAGCGGGTAATCACGGAACGGGAGCAAAGCGGGTTTCAATATGACGACTCCATCGTCCGCCAGATGATCGAATGCATCAAGGTCTATCCGGACGGCAAACTGGAAATCATCTTCGGAGGCGGCTATATAGTCGAGGAAAGCATCACCGCCGAATAAAAAAGAGAAGCGTCTCAGAAGGCCCATGGAGGTATTCTGAGACGCTTCTGGTTTATCATCCGGAACCAAGGTGAAATGCTTGCCTGTGTTACTGCTTGACGGAACCGCAGTTTCGCTCAATGAAGGCGAACTCCGCAGGCGGGGTTTCTGTCCAGAGCTTCTCAACACTAAGGTTCACTCGTTCCAGCGCTGACCGGGTATTGGTCATGGAGCAGAAGTCCCTTTTGAAGTCCTTGGCGCTCCTGCTGTGCGTCAGATCAGCCGCGCTTTTTATGTCTGAGCAGCGTACAAGCTCTTCTTCAAAATTCAAAACCTGCGCGAGGAATACGATCTTGATTTTTGAACAATACTTGCTCAGTCTCCCGATATTGTCCTTTAGACAGTCTGTCTGAGGAACATCGGTGTCAAATACGAATGCAACCGTTGTTCCCGGCTGAATCGTGATGAGCTGAGAGCTTGGCAGCGTGTTTTGAATGACATTGAAGACTTTAACCCGTCCGGGCTGGATCTTCTGCGGCTGCTCTTTCAAGGCGTTCAGCAGTTTCTCCTCGCACCGTCCCTCAACATAATAGATACAGTTATTCTTCATCGTCAGCCCTCTTTTCTAACGCATCAAGGGCGGACTCGTCAGGGAGCGATGCAAAAACGTCGTTCTCTACGGCGCAGCGGATTGAATCGCTGTTGCGTTTCAGAATGTCAGATGCATAGGCCACGGACACACGGTAATTATCCTCTTGTTTCTTTCTGAGGAATGCAAAGCAATGCTTGGGAATGTTTAAGTCGAGCATATCCGTGTTATGCGTTGTGAAGATAAGCTGCTCGTTGCTGCCCAAGTGTTCAAGCATTAGGCCAAAGATTCGCTTCTCAATATCGCTTTGAATATAGGAGAAGTGCTCGTCGCAATAGTAGAATCCATTGTGCTCCGCAATGAGGAGCGCGAGGAAGAAGGAAATATCAACGCCCTCTGCCGTTCCGCTCGAAAGCGACTCGCGGTTCAAGAGCTTACCTTCTTGGATAATGATTTCCTCATTGCTCCTGCGGATGATAAACGAGTTGCGCAAATCCTTAGAGGTTTGCACATCAGTGAGCGTCGGATCGAGCGTACCGATTACTGCCTTCAAGGTCTTCAACACAATATTGCGATTGACCTTTGACACCTTCGTGGTCGGCTTGATGTCAGGGCAGGAGAAAGTGAAATCGAGATTGCCAACCAGTTTGCCAAGTTTCGAGTAGTCCTTTGATATTTCGTTTGTTCGCTCAACCAGCTTCTCCGCGCACATCTCATAGGAGTCTTTTAGTCCAATATCAGCAGAGAAATACTGAATCGTGATCTCGCTTCCGGGATCGCCATCGTAGGGATAATGTCCTCCAATTTTACCGCTTACACGATGGAGAGTAAACCCGCTGCCCACAAAGTCTATTTGGAAAGAGCCATTATTGCCGAATGGCGCCATTGCTGCCAGGGCCGAGGTATCCCCGGTGTTGATAAAACTGATAATGTTGAGCAGCGCTTTGCCAAGACTTGTCTTGCCGGTAGCATTTGAGCCCATGAGGATAACCGCTTTCTTATAGCGGAAATTCGGTCTCTCTGTGAGATGCTCGTTCTCAATAATTGAATTGACAATCTTCTTCGGATAGGAGAACGTGATATCAAAATCCTTAAAGCCATAGATGTTATTCAGTTTTACGTCCAATATAATCATATCAGCTAAGCCTCCGTATAATTAGTTCGTAAATCACGAAGTAATTATACGCCATTTTTTCAAGAAATACAACAGTCTGCAGGAAAAAACATTGAGGGGCTGCCCCAATTTTTCTTTGGCGGGATTTGAGTACTAAAGAATTCAGGCTTCTCTCTATTTTTCAATGTGCTCCTGCTCGGCCTCGTCTTCTTCAGGAAGATCAACATCGAGGCCATCCGTTGTGCCGAGGTTCTTTTCATAGAGTTTGTTCCATGCCAGAGGGTATTTACACTTTCGGTTATATGATACAAGCATGGCTTCGGAAAAGCCGAGAGAACCCGGACGTCGTTCTTTGGCTGTGCGGGTAAGCTGTTTAACGGACATGGAACCGACACGCTCCTTAAACATCTCGTCCCTCAGTTTATCTCCATAGGCATGGACAAGCCGCGCTACCCCATTCAGATAATTGGCGGACAGAGAATTCATGTCCCCCTCCCATGTCCCAGCGCAGAGACGAAGGGTGCGATCTAAGACATGATATCCAAACTTATCATAGATACCTTCCAGAGAGGATACAGCGCATATGACTCCGAAGTTCTTAACCTGACCAATGGTTAGTGAATAGGATTCCACCAAATCCTTTATTATAAGTTGCTTGTCGCTGCCAGCCTCAATGTTTGCCATAAAGACTTCATAGGGTTTCAATGGCTTCACAAACTTCATCTGATTGGCAAAGACATACGCCTCATTTTCATAGTTCAAATCGTCATAGATCATGCACCAGACGGGCGTATCACGGGAACCGGAAACGAGTGCGACAATCTCTATGGTATGCTGCCCATTAAAGACATAATTCGCTCCCTCGCGGCAGCTTACCTTCACGGGGTTAATCTGATAAAGGTCAAAATGCTCGGCCGCATTTTTCACATGGCCCCAAGAGAGGGTGCGTTGGTACTCCTGATTGGAAACCAAGTTTTTTATTGGAATCAGCTCAAAATGAACATTTGGGACGAACCTGCTGTAGTCTGGCATCAGGAGTCCTCCTTTATTGAGCGGATCATTTCCTGAACTTTGCTCTGCAGCAGTCCCAAAGCTGATTCAAGCTGATCCTTTGCAGCCAATGAAACAGTACTCAAGTCTGCCGTGACTCTTGTCCGCTCAATAGAACTCGTCCAAGAGGGGATCGTAAGGGTCAATCTGGTAACCTCCGCGTCGGGATCAAAAGCGGGCATGATTTTGATGACAGGTATTTCTGGAGGCTTTGGCCCTGGCTTCATTGCAGGTTCATCAGAGAAATCCTTCCTCGACTCGCTGTATCGAATGAATGGGGTGGCTCCATGCCCTATCTTTGTACTCAGTTTCTGCACTTCCTCCGCCTCCATCATTGACAGCGCAACAACATTGTTATGCGAAATCTTATAATTGCCGGACAGGATCTGTGGGACCAAATCCGGCGCTTTTTCCGCAATCGTATCCAGAGCCTCGCTGTACTTCCCATACTTTTGGACAGCCCCAGAGGAAACATGATATTTTTTACCGAGACGGTTTGCGGTGCGCCGGCCGCTTTCCCTGTACTCTTTGCCGCTCATATCATGGGGATCATCTATCTCGTCAAGATCGTCTGATCTCGTGTACTGATTATGCCCATCAGTGTTTCTGCGATAGCCGACGAGCTTCTCAGCTTCATATTGCCGGCCAATCAGATACTTGCGGGTTTCCTCCGTAATGTTACGGCGGCCGAGCTGATTATTGCATATCCAGACGATTGCCTCTTCCCGACTGTCGAACTCGATTTCCTGAACAGCATACGGAATATGAAGACGGTTGCATATCTCATAGCGATTATGACCATCGACTATGGTTTCATGCCATGTGATGATAGGTTCTCGGCATCCACCCAATACGAGATTTGCCTCAAGCTGTGCATATTCATCCCGGCGCAGCGGCCTTATCAACGTCTTAAACTCGGCGTCTATATTGAGTCGCTTATACCCCTTGTCAGTCATTGAGTTTCCTCCGCTCGATTCGCTTGAGTGTTTGCATAGAGAAATACGCAACCCTGTTGATCTGATCAATCTCACCAGTAAGGCAGTAGTTATACTGATGATCCAGCACCCCAAACACGTTATAAATGCCATCAAGCAGAGCGGCGCTGTAAAACTCTACAGATAGCTTCCCATCCAGGCGCGTGCTTGGTATCTTTACCCTGTTTGCAGTCCCCCCGGACAACGGTATCTCTGAACCAAGGATGGCGATGTAAAGGTCTTCCGGATTTATCAGGAACTGAATATATGTAGGATCACCAAGAGCGCGAAGCGTTGATCTATATATGCGAACCCTGTTTCGCTTCATATCAAGGGTGAGATTCGCTACCAGTTCTTTCTTGTCACTCATACATCTGATCCTCCCGGAGCATCGTTGTTTGCCGCTTCGTCTGGTCGGTTATCAGATGACCCACCCTCGTTATCAGCAGTTGGAGTGACACTGTTTTCCTTAATGCCATATACGGCGTATCCCTCAAAGATATTGACCTGCATCGAATTGCGATGCTCCTTGAACGGCAACCCGAACTGATTCTGCCAGCCCTCGGGGAAAACAGGTGTGCGGGAGGTCTTCGGCTTTTCACCATCCTTGAACACGCGCTGATATACCTCTGTGGCCGACAGGTCAAAGGCAATTAAGTATTCATCGTTTGCGTGGATGACCTTTCCAAGCAGCTTGTATCGGTAATCTGTGTTCCAGTCCATGAGAGAAAACACCTTTGCAAAGAACAAACGGCAGGTGATCTGCCGGGGCTTTCTCCGTGCAGAACCTGGAGCACACCAGGAAAAGGCATCGCGCTCCTCCTCCCTGCACGGACGGATAGCAAGGATCTTGCTGTCGCTGTTTACCAGAACCTGCACATAATCAACTGCTGAAAACCTGTTCAGACATGCGGCATTGACATACACCTTGAAATTATTGAATGTGATAGACGGCTCATTGGTGTGTGCAAAGTACTCGCGGCGAACCACCTGATATCCCTCATAATCGAACTCGCCGCCCAGTTCAATCACTTCGCCGTCAGCGGGGGCAGAGTCGACAGACTGATCGTCAGCATCTTCCCTCAAGGAGAATGCCGTGTCGCTGTCTGGCGCAGCTTCTTGAAGATGCTGAAGCATATTCGCAAGAATTCCTTGCGTCTGACCATTATTCAAATCATCCATTTACTTTCTCCTCCATTTCACCTCGACTCAGTTCCTGCGTGATGAAGCTCTTGAGCTCATCAAATCCCGTTACATTGATTTTTTCGCCTGTGTCATAGAGCTGACCCTCCAAGCGGATTTTCCAGTCGGTTTCGCTTTGCAATTCTACGGGTGGGAAAATGTGCTGGTGCAGATAGTATTGATTCCCAAAGGAACTCATCCACTCCTGCGGCACAGCTCTCACTCTCGTGCCGGATACCGAGAGAGGCTTTACCTCTTCCTCCGGAGAAGCTGCTTCCGCGCTGCCCGTCATCAGATACGGTTTAATAAAGGCCTCGGCATCGTTTATGTTGAACAAATAAACGGCCTCGTTTTCCTTCTGAAAGAAAGTTCCGGCAACGCGATACTTGAAATCCGAGTTCCATCTAAATATCTGGAACAGCGTAGCTATATAAGCCGCGCTGGGGATGGTCTTTGGATAGTAGATACCATTTGAAACCCGTGAACAGGGTACGGCGTGGCGGCTGTCCTTTGCGGCTGTTCTGACGGCAAACTTCATCTCTCGCGGGTTTACAAGAAACTCCACCATATTATTTTTGCCAAGCTTCCGAACACAGTCGGTGCTGAATTTGATTTGTTTATCTTGGAAGGTCACATATGGGCGGCGGTGGGAGTCGAAAAACTCAGAACGAGCGATTTCAAACCCGCGCATATCAAAGTCGCCGGCCTCCACAGTAACATGGATCTCCGGCTCCTCTTCAATATAGCCCCCGGTATCGTTCTCGACATTGGCCGGATTCAAGCTGGCAGCAGCTTGGAAGTAGTCAGGAGCTTTAAACCCCGCCCAACGCGGATTGACCGTGACATAACCTCGCAGAAGGCCGCTGTCAATGACCCGCAGCTCGGGGAGAATGGACTTGTTCCCGTATTTCGCATTGTTCAGCAGGTGTTGAACCGCTATGTAATCATCCCTCGACACAATAGCCTCGTGGTGATTGCGATAGATGCTCTGCATTCTGTCCCCGCGGTTCTTCTTGGATAAGTGATTTAAGTAGTTTGGAGTAAAGGTCTTCCTCGTCAGGACATCCCCACAATGCCGTTCATTGCGAAGAACCTGAACAACAGCTCCGGCTGTCCAAGTGACATTGCCAAGGTAGGTCTTTCGCCCCAGCTCCGTAAGAGCTTCCGCGATTTCAGCGGTCGAATAGCCGTAGAGGTACATGTAGAAGATGAGCTTCACCGTTGGCGATTCGTCCGGATTGACAATGAGATTGCCATTCGAGTCGTGGGAATAGCCCAGCAATTTGGGCGTCAGCGGAAGCCCGCCGTCGAGCCTCATATGAAGTGAGGTCTCCATACTTCGGCTCCTGATGTGAGACTCCTCCTGGGCCATGGTTGCTTGAAACGACAGTGCCATCTGAGAGTCATCCTTCAAGGAGAAGATGCATTCGCTTTCAAAGAAGATTCCGACCGGATGCGGCAGCTCTGCCAAGGATTGAACCATACGGAGGAAGTCGACCACATTACGGGCAAAGCGCGAAACGCTCTTGGTAATGATCATGTCAATTTTGCCGGCTCTACTGTCGGCAATCATTGCAAGGAACTCGTCCCGGTGAGCCATTGAAGTCCCGCTTATGCCCTCATCTGCGTAGATTTTCACCAGAGTCCAGTTGGGGTGGTGAATCACAAACTCCTCGTAATACTTCTTTTGGAGCTCGTATGAGGAAGTCTGCTGAACATTGTCCGTCGAAACACGAGCGTAGACTGCCACTCTTTGCGGAATATCGTTGTCGTAATAATCGATCTGCTTTTTCGCGGGGATGAACTCATAATTCTCCGGATCAATTTTGGTATATACCCGTCGATGGATTCTCTGCTTCTGCTCGGTTTCCTTTTGCTTTTTGGACTGATTAATCATGAAGCACACCTCTTAACTCGAGGTCATCATCGGGAAGAAGCTGCCAATCAGGTGATGGATAGAAAAAGGGATCTTTCAAGTCTTCCTGATAGTATGAGGCAAGTGTGAAGATGTCCTCAGAAATGAAATAGATTCCCACCTGATGCGCCGCCAGTATTCGGGCGCAGAAGGTGATCTCGGACTGCTTCTTCGATACATTGCTTACCTTTTGCGTGATAATCAGATCGACCTTCCCGTCAAAACAGTCCTGAAGCAGCCGAGTCCATTCCTTCGCATTTTCCATGTTGGGAGCAGTTCCGCCCTCGTCAATGTAAAAACCGACGAACTGCCAATTGGGACATAGACCAATGGTGTCAAGAAACTGCTGCTTGTGATATGAAAGGTAATCCTCGTACTTCGTCTGGTTGAAGTAGCGGATATAGACTGCAACCTTGTAGTGGTGCTTCGGCAGAGGGCGCTCATGCTTGATGCTTTTGAGCCAGGCGCGATGCTCCGCTACTTGCGTCTGCTGCTCGGCCTCCTTTTCTAATACGAAGTTGAAGGACGGCATGACCTCCAGATCAGCGTCCTCGCTCTTTTTTATCAAATCAGACATGAAACCCCTCCGGAAGAAAATACTTACCCCGAAATTATATAAACCGACCGCTAAGAATGAAATAAACCAGAAGTCAAGTAGTTGACCTCTGGTTTAGATTTGAAATAAAAAAGCGGGTTGGACCACTCCAACCCGCTTTGATAGATTCTATTCTTCGCCTTTTTTACACATGGTTTGCTTCAGTTCCCGAACGATTTTCAGGATGGAGTCCATCTGCGAAGGCGTACAGTCGTTGAGGATCTCGGAAAACTCGCTCCCATAGAGGCTTGTCACACCCGGCACATTCGGGCGGAGCAGCGAGTCAGAGGATACCTGTAAGGCTTCAGCAATCCGAATGAACGAGGGGAGCATCATATTGCTTTTCCCAAGCTCTATATCGCTGATATGCGGGAGGGAGATGCTGGACTTAACAGCAAGATCAGCTTGGCTCATGCCGTTCTTGATTCGTGCCTCTCTGATCCGTGAGCCGATTGCCTGACTCTCCGTAGTATCTCGCCCTGCCATCGTCTCACTCCTCTTTACTTAATCCGCAGGCTATTTTATAATCTGAATTATATCAACTGCGTGCTAAATTGATATAATGAGAGGATTATCATTTAGCCTTGACTTTATAATGGAATCGACAATATTTTTTTGGAGGTTCTTATTATGAGTCTAAACTATCAAGCAATCGGGCATCGCATCATGGTCATCAGGAAACGAAACCGTATTTCCCAGTTGGATTTCTCGGAGCGGATCGACAAGTCGCCCACCTATGTCAGCTACATAGAAAACGGCAAAAAGAGAATGAGCCTTGAAACCTTCGTGCAGATTGCAAATGCTCTGGATATACCGGCAGACATCCTTCTCGCTGAGCAGCTCACCGGCTCCGTCATGGCGGCAAGTCAAGAGGTCACCATGCTGCTGGAAGATTGCAGCGGTTATGAGAGAATGGTCATAACCGACACAGTAAAAGCGATCAAGGCGTCACTCCGCGACCGCAAGTCAGCGCTGCCACACACGAACCGATAACAATTTTACTGCGCTTTGTATGGAAAACAATCTACCGGGAGTCATTGCTTTGACTGCTGGTTTAATTTTGTGCGGTTTTAAAGTGAATATGATTTCGGAAAAGTGATTATGTTTTCTGTGTGTCCAACTATTCGGGCAGATAGGCTGATATAATGATCGCGGAAAGGTGGATATCCAAATGGTTTACTTTACTGGGGACACTCACGGTTCGGCATTCGAGGTCGTGCGGTTCTGCAAACGGTTCAAATTAACGGCTGACGATACCATCGTGATCCTCGGCGATGTTGGAGCCAACTTCTGCCTCGACGAGCGTGACACGGCGATGAAGTCGGTGCTGCAGAGGCTCAAACCGACCATCCTCTGTATCCACGGGAATCATGAAATAAGACCGGCCAACATCCCGTCCTATATCACGAAGGACTGGAACGGCGGCACGGTCTGGTTTGAGGAAGCGTTTCCCAGTATCCTGTTTGCGCGGGATGGCGATATTTATATGCTGGAAGGGCTTGAATACATGGTCATCGGCGGAGCATACAGCGTGGACAAGTTCTACCGGCTTTCACGCGGGTACGGATGGTGGGAAGATGAGCAGCCCTCCGACGAGATCAAGGCGTATGTGGAACGACTGATTGCAGAGAAGCACTTTGATGTGATCCTCTCGCATACCTGCCCTTTCAAGTATGAGCCGACAGAGATGTTCCTCCCTATGATTGACCAGAGCACCGTGGATGCCAGCACAGAACACTGGCTTGACAAGATTGAAGAAGTGGCCGAATACAAGGCGTGGTTCTGCGGACACTGGCACATCGATAAGCGCATCGACAAGATGCACTTCCTGTTCCACGGCTATGAATCCGCCGAACAGTTCGATTCGGGGGGTGAGCATAGCTCATGAGGGACAGATTCAAGAATCCACTCTACACCAGAGAAATAAAGGCGTACAGAGATCATCGCTTCTGCTATGTCGAGAGCGATGACGGTACCCTGTACTCCGGACACAACAGGACGAAGATTCTGGCGCAGGATCTGCCGGAATGGTATGTCTTCGGGCGGTACTATAAGTGCTGGGGCTATATGTCCACAAAAGGCATCACCGATCTGCTCTACGTCCCGAATAAGTGCTTCAATCACTTTCTGAAGGACGATTTCCTGTACGTTTCATACAGCGGCAAGATAACAGAAACGGTGCCGCCGGAGGACGGTTCCTTCTATGACCGATGCACGGGCTACGATGAGGTCGTATGGGGCTCGGAGATCATCGACATCTTACAGGGCGCTCGGCTCTACTCAGACTACGATATAAGCGATATCGTCCGGCAGATCAAAGAAAAGAAGGAATGGCTGATCCGCGAATACCCGGATGAATTCGGCCCGGAGCGCTGGAGCTTTGATGTGGACAAGCGGTTTGCCACGCCGTTGGAGAACGGTCATCCGCCGAAGTTCTATGCGCTGACGCTGGACAACTACTTCAGCCCGAGCTTCGTCTCCGGCACAAAGCGCTATTACGGCACGCTGGATATGATCAAGGCGTTTATCGAATCACTGGACTATGAGCAGCACAAGCCCACTGTCGACGCATTTCGTGAGTTCAACGAGGGCAATGACGCTGCGCTTCACTATGTGGCGTATGTTGAACAGCCGCTGCTCCAGCCCGTGACGGTGATAAAGAGCCGCTTCCTCTACCTCGCAAACGAGGAATGGGAGTTTAAAAACATCTGGGACTGCGTTTACAGGATGCGCGTCAAGGACGCCACAGCATCGGCCTATCTGATAAAGGACGGAGAGAAGTACATTCGGTGCACCTGCCCCCGAATAGAAGGGCTGTGCTACCAGAGTGAGCTGATCGACGGCGACCGTTGGAATCCTGTACGCGGCTCATGGGGACATCCCGGCATTCTCCAGTTTGATAAGGAGAAAGAAGATGTCATCCACAGCGCGCTCTACTTCCCGGAACGGCAATATGACGATGTGAAGAAAGCAGTCGCCGCGCTTGACAGCGAGAAAATCAGCTTGGATATGGTCTGCGAGGACATCTTCGCAGACGGTTAATAACGGATTGGAGGAACAAACGTGGAACAGTTCAAATACTTACAACCCCTTGACCAGATGGAGCGAATCAGCCGCATAGAACTTGGCGAAAAGCTCGACGAGATACTGGACAAGGTCGATAAGGACAATGTGGGCTTCGTTATCACCGATGAGGGGAAGGACGATTTAGTCCTCTGTCCGATACGGTGGATTGAGTGTGCCTATGAGACAGTTAAATTTACGATTGACTACGATTTATATGAGCAAGTCGGGGAAGTCCTCAAGCGTTATGGCCTGACCCATGAGGAAGCAATCCGGCTCTTTTTCAAAGAAACTGTCCGGCTTGGCCGAATCCCATTTGAGCACACACAAGAAGATCTTGAGGCAGCTAAGCGACTCGGCGATGAGGTAGACATCGGTGGAGAATAAGCCCGCTTTGCTGACAAAGACCACCTTTTGCCAAGCTCTGCGGATGATTAGAGAGCAGGACGCTATCAATGAAGAAGTCGCGGCAGCGCTCGGCAAGGTCTCAGACGGTTGTTGCACGTTCGGCTGTGATAACAAATGGCTTGATGCCCTGCTGATGGTTCTCAAGGAAGCAGTCAACGATCAGTACAATTACATTGAATGGTGGCTTTACGAGGCCACAGATGACTTTAAAGTGTGGGAAAACGATGAGGGAGGCAGGGAATGGTGCCTGAAGGAACCCGAAGCACTCTATGATTACATCGTTATGGAATGCCAGGGCTGAACCATCAAATCTCGTGTATTGTGTATGGATAAAGAGGTCGAACCCAATTAAACCAGCGGTTCAATGACACCAGGCGCACCCCGCGCTACAATATGATCAGATCATATGAAACGACAGGAGGGGAAAATATGAACCTGAAAGAGGCGTTCAGATACCAGAACAAGCTGCAGGCCCTCATGGAGGAGGCGCAGAATCTGCTGGGCAGAGATTCCAATGTGACCCGTGTGCAGAACACCTATCTTCGCAAGAAGGTTATGGCCGAGGCCGAAGATGAAACCACGGTCGATGTTCCCGCCACTGAATACTGTGAGCAGATCACCGATGTGGTCGGATTTCTGCTGTATCTCCTTGATCAGCACGAAGCACTTGCCAAGAGCATCCGCACCGCCAAGAATGGCCTTCCCATTGATATGGACAGCGAGGTCAGCCTGAACAGCAGGCGGCAGCGCATCGCCTCCACTCTCCAGCATATGTCCGAGCTTAGAAGCTCCGAGGTGATCGTGCCCCACGGCGGGGTGGGCTACCGCTTCAACACCGATGGCAATCAGGTTTCCTACAAGTGTGACTTAAGGCGCGTGACCACCATCAACTTTGATCGGAACGCGGTTCGTAAGCATCTGGCAGGGATGAATCGGAAAGCCGACGCCGTCTCCGCGGAGTTGGATCGCTACATGGTTAACGCTGAAGTGGACTTCGAGTCGCCCTTCGGTGTCAACGACAGCTTCGCGGATGTTTTCGCCGCGTACCTCGGGAAGCGGGAATAACCTGCTCCCGTGGTGCAGACCGACTGTTTTGGGTACGGCAGGATCAGGATGCGCTTAAGATCGGTTCAGGTGCAGATGAACTATAACGCTGCATAATGCGTATTGCTCCATCTACGGAGCTTCAACTACAAGGATGAAAACTGATTCTTGTCAAATCAGATATACGATCAGGCATCCTTCGTTTTGAGCTTCAACCGACGCTCCGTCACGCTTTCGCTTTTCGTGAATCCGTTTTCCCCACCTGCCAAACATACATCTCCATAAATGGCCTAATAAGCCGATATGAGATATTTTCTATTGCCTTCGGGCAAACATTCTGGGTAACTGCCACTGCGGGCCGCGTCATCGGACTTACGCCTTAAGCGCAGTTGTCCGAAAAATGGTCGAAGCAATTTCGGACCTCTGCCGTATCCAAAACAGCCGGTCTATATAAATAACTGAGCAGCAGGCGTCAGCCTGCTGCTCAAGAACGATCATGTTCAGTTGCGGCCTTGCTGATATCAGGATCTCATCCATGGGCACATCCAGCAAAGCACCAAGAGCGTACAGGTTATCAACAGAAGGAAGGCTTTTGCCGCGTTGCCACTTGTAAATTGCTTGCGGCTCTTCAAAGCCAAAGAACGCTTGCAGATCCCGAACAGACAGGCCGCGCTCCTGTCGGAGCCTGACGATGTTCTCGCCGGTCGCCACGGGATCAATAACGGGGTATTGATTCTCTTGCATCGCTTTCGCCTCCAAAATTGTAGTTTCCCAAAGGAAGTATTTCAGAATAACGGAAACCAGTCGAAAAATCAAGCCCTTTTGGAGATTTGTAACATAATTGTTGGGGGAGCCGCCATGCAGGAAGAACTGAAGAACTGTCTGAGACTTGAACGCTTTTCCCTCTGGCACAAGTATTTTGCGTTTCTTGATGTCGGCGACTACCTTGCAGACAGCCTGTTCATCAAGCATCAGGTGACCGTAAAATTCATGCAGGAATATGGCCGGGAGGCCTTGCCGTGCCGCATGATCTTCTGCCGAATCAGAAAGCAGGATGAGAGCGCATTTCTTGAAGCCCTGCGAGAATTGCCGGACAAGATGCTCCTGTGCGGTTACCCTGACTACCCGGCGCGGTGCAGGGATTTTATGGAGAAGGTCGAACACCAAAAACCAAAGGAAAGGATGTGTTCACATGATGCGGATGACACCGCTGCGAAAACAAAACAAGCGTGAGCAAAAGGAATACCACGCAAAACAGCGCGGCAGTTGGAATGGCCTGTGCCCTGTGACGCGGACCGTTCCAAACGGAAAGGAATATGACAGAAACAGAGATAAACGATGCCTTGCAGAGGATCGAGCAGCTTCCGTTGCCCCCCAAGCGCAGAACCGGCGCTCAATACCGGCGTCAAATGCGCTTCCACAAGAATGACCAGCTGATGGAGATCGTCACCCGGCACTATATCCCTCATGCCGGATATATCGATTGGGGCTTCGACGGCAGGACACTTCTTCATTCTGGCAAGTACATCAAGTATCCGAAGAACAGCAACTGCCAGAAGTGGATGAAACGGGAAACGGGCCACCGTATCCGGAAATGCGAATACGCGCCAAGGAAAGGCAACTTCTACCGTCGCCTTTTTGATTACTGGTGGACACTGTACTGAATTACCAGAGTACCTTCTATGCGTGTGTACATCTTCGTATATAGAAAGCACTATATATCCAGTGTCTACACCATTGGATACGCGATATATAGTGATGTCCTCTTGCATACCACTATAAATTGCAGTATAATGGATAATAAACATAAAAAATACAGAAGTGTAGGGAATGACTTATAGTGAGCGCCAAAACGATATCCTGAAAACTGCATCATCTTTAGATATATTACCTTCAATGTTCGCGGACGTAAAAGATAAATATCAGAATACCACGACTATTATATGCTCGCACTGAGTAAACCGGCCATCAGTTCCCTTGTGTTGCTGGATAGCATCAGTGGCAAAAATGATCAAATCGGACAAGCTGTCCAATTCACTACAGGGGTGTCTTAGTAGCGGTGTAAAGAAGGTCTGGTTTCCGATGGCTTCTGCAGCTGATTTCGGTAGTGTGCCTGTAGAACTGGTTGGGTGTTTCAGCGTGATTTCCTATCAAACTGCAGAATACGCAGCGGTTAAGACACTGGAGATGGAAAATTGGAGGCACAGAGTATGGATAAAACATATTCAATTCTCGAATCGTCCGTGAGGGAAACACTCGCAAGCGTGGTGTGGTCCCATAAAATTCAAGAGAAGCAGGCTGACATTTGTTCAGGCCAGTTTAAAATCATGGAAACAGCGAAGGTCGTTTCTGCCTCTATGACATCTGTGGGCATCGTTTCCTTGATTTTTACAGATCAGTTGTGGCTTAAAATTGTGTCTGCTTTACTATCATTCATTTCCATCTTTGTAAGTGCCTTTTTCAAATCATTTGATCTGCAGACGATGGTCAGCCAACATAAAGCTGCGGCAAATAATTTGTTGGCAATACGAGATGAACTCAAACTAATTATATTACAGATACACCTTGAGAAAGATGAGCCAACAGCTCTCTACGAAAAATATGAGGACACTGTTCATCAACTTGACAAGATCTATGCAGATGCACCGAACACTTCCGATAAGGCAGTCGCTATGGCACGGATTGCGCTGAACATCACCCAGGATAATACATTTTCTGATGAGGAAATCGACCGTCTTCTTCCAGATGAATTAAAGAAAGGAGTTTAATCTTGTCTCTCAAACAGGATTTCGAAACATTTTGCGATGACATTCAGCTTGACAACAAAGCAGATATGGAATCAACTGCAGGAGAAATCGCAAAAAAGTTAAATGCTCACTATTATGGCCTCGATAAGGATACTTCCTCACACATGTACATAGTTGGCTCCGTTGGCAGAGAAACTGCAATTAAAAACAGCAGTGATCTTGATCTCCTTTTCGATTTGCCACAAAGTGTATATAAAAAATACGATGATTATCAAAGCAATGGCCAGTCAGCACTTTTGCAAGACGTAAAGGATGTTCTAAAAGAGAGGTATCCAAACACGAAAATGCGGGGCGATGGGCAAGTGGTCGTGATCGAATTCACGAAATACACAGTTGAACTTGTTCCGGCATTTATTCAGTCGGATAACCGTTTTAAGTATCCAGATACACATGATGACGGCAAATGGAAATATACCGATCCGTTAAGCGAACAAGAGGAATGTAAAAAATGCAACGATAATTCGGATGGCATATATTTTAATTTTTGCCATATCATACGGAGCTGGAAAAATACGATTGGTTTTGAATTTGGTGGCCTGCTGATAGACACTTTGATCTATAATCACTTTTCAGAAAATGATGATTATAGCGATTACGGATACGGCGATTACTTGAATATTCTCCAAAATGTTTTCGAATATCTAAAATCTCAAGATAAAAATCGAAGTTATTGGTTTGCAGTCGGAAGCAATCAGCAAGTCGATAATTCCGGGGGCGGAGTTTTTGTATCAAAGGCCAATAAGGCATTCAAGAGGATCGCCGATGCCTTGGAATCCGGCGACGACATTAATTCCGTTCTAAGAGAGCTGCTTGGAAATAGCTTCCCTGCGAGTGCAACCACAGCTAAAAACTCTTTTTCTACGGCAAGCTACAGCTATCGAAATACGGAACAGTTCATAGAGAACCTGTTCCCCGTTGATATCCGGTACGCACTACAGCTTGACTGCCGAATATCTCAGGATGGTTGGCGCGATTTCTTTCTCCGGGCGTTCCTGAAAGATAATGGAATTTTGCGTCGCAACAAGAGCTTGGACTTCTTTATTTATAAAACGGATTGCCCTGGTCCATATTCAATTTATTGGAAGGTTAGAAATGTCGGCCATGTGGCTGAGGAGAGGGACAATATTCGAGGGCAAATTAAAAAGACAGATTCCACGCACCAAAAAGAACATACAGATTTTCAGGGTTCGCACTTTGTAGAATGTTATCTGGTTAAAAACGGTGTGTGTGTTGCCAAGGACAGGATAGACGTTCCTATTGGTACGATATAACGTTAAGATATTTGTGATACTGCTTGTTTTTGGAGGGGGTGCTGTGTGGAACTGAAAAACCCTTTTGCATTGAGGAGCGGCGTAATCATTACAATAGCCGATCTCACGCCGGATGAGCGTGGACGCAATTGCCAGTGTATATGTCCTGAATGTAAAGGCCATTTTATAGCGGCAATGGGTAAAATCAGGCAGCCGCACTTCAGACACGATGGTGAATCGTGCGACTCCATAAAAGCCCTTATGACTGCCCTTTATCGCCTTCTCGGTGAAGCTATTGATGAGCGCCCCTGCTTCGCTTTTTCGGCTTGCTATGGTTTGTATTATGGAGTTCCCATTCAGCGACAAGCCACAATTGAGGATATACGCAAGGCCGTAAAACTGATGGATAACGATTTTGAAGACTCCGAATTGATTATCAAGGCAAAGACCTTTGATGTAGAAAAATACGAAATTCACAGCAATACAAAGGGAATCCCGGATGCAATTCTCCTTACGGATAATGTCAAACACCACCAACTTGCAGTATCCCTTGTGCCGCCACCAACGTTTTGCAAAATATCAGAGCCAAAGCCGTTTCAGGATATCCCAACAATTGCAATCCATATGGGTGCCGATTTTGATTTGCATCACATGAAGTCGGATGAAGTGAAGATTCGCTTGCGTGATAAGGCTGATGACAAGAAGTGGATCAGCAGTCCCGCAATTGAAGCTTGGCTACTGAAAAACCTTGCGCGTCAGCATGAATATTACGAGAAACACCTTGCAGAGGAGCAAACTCGCAAACAAGCTTTGGCAAAGGAAAACGCAGGACGCGAAAAGATACGCGCAAAGGCCATGTTGTTACAGGATGAGCGGCAAAAAGCCGATAACGCTCAAATCACGCACCTGCATCAGATAATGACCGAATATCGTAATCGCAAGCAGATAGAACATCCCCAATCTGCACTTCAATTAGTAAGCGAAGAACTACAAAAGATATCTCAGATGCTGGAAGCAAAGTATCCCATTATCCCCAATGAAATGGTTGTCGATGATGGTGGCAGACGATGGTGTTTTTGCGATACATGTCATTGTTGGAAGCCTGATGTTTTTATGGCGTCCTACGGCGGTACTGGTGATAGAGTGAATCGCGGGCTTTGCAGCGAGTGCTCACGAAAACAGAGTTAAACTATGTGCTTTCAGAATAAGAGGTATATCTTTTCTGCCCAGACTTGTTTTCCCTTCAACTTTGTTTTCTGCTCAGAAATAACAGCAAAATTAGGAGAGCCAAAACCCGAAAACCATTCTGTTCTCGTTCAAAGGGACAAATTGTGAACCGGGGTTGTTATGTATGAGGCGGATGGCGCAAGCTGTCCGCCTTGTGCTGTTATGCGATGTTTTCGTGTTCCACATTTTCCGCATCTTCTGTGTTGACCTGCGCTACGCAGGTCGTCAAGGATAATCTGAACCAGATCACACTCCCGGATGTAGTGGGATGAGCAGACCTCCTTGCCCCTTTTTCTTGTAGGTATAGCACATGAAGTCGTTTTTGACCGCCTCCATCGTGTGCGCCCGGTGCAGGACAAGGGGCTTTCCACAGTCGGTGCAGAAGACCAGTCCAGAGAATAAATTGGGTTCCTCCATCTGCTTCGGCACGCGCTTTTTCCGCTGGCGGAGCTCCTGCACCAGATCCCACTGCTCCTGCGTGATCAGCGCTTCGTGGGTGTCCTTTACCAGAATCTGCTCGGACTCATCATGGTGAACAGTTTTCTTGGTCTGCCAACTCGCCAAGGTAATTCCGCAGTACAGCTATAGAATCGGCATTTTTTTCTGCCCCATATGTCTTTTCGCCAATGATACTTTTCAGGAAATCCCAGAATGCGGCGGTCATATTACTTTCGTTTATAGCCAGCACAACCGGCGGCTGAGAGGTCTTTGCCACAATGACACCGAACTCCTCCCGCGCATAGACAGTGTAACGATCTTCCGTTGGTTTATCGATCAAATGAATGTGATAATTTTTAAAGGATTCAAGCAGCGCAAGAATGTGCTTCAGATGGGCGACAAACTCCTCCGGTGTGTAGTATGGATTGACCGGCCGGTACATGTCAAAGGGCTTGGTGATGATGTAAACCTTTCAAGGCACTCCTCCCTTACCGAATACGGGAATACGACAACTACGATCACTGCACCGATCGTTACCCTTGAAAAACTTAATTTCAGTAATGGAGATATGGGCATTACGTTTGATAAATTTTCAAAATACGCGTATTCCAGCTATCCGGATTTTTATAAGATATTGGGCTGCAACTTTACCAACTTTACTCAGATCGCTATCTATGAACCGGGATATACAATTGATGGTTACGAAACCGTTCCCGGCAGTACCACCGAAATACGAAACAATATTATTTCGAGAACGACAGATGCGCCAAACGGTTCGGGGGTACATCTTATCAATCAGTCGGAAAACCTTTATTTTTCCAACAATACACTTTCTGGAGATTACAATTATGGAATCACCCTAAATGGGCAAAATATTTATACAACAGATAATAGCATCTCTGTCAACAGCCAATATAATGAGTTTGCATTTGAGATTAATAACACGAAAAACCTGGAATGCGCCGATAATGTAATCTCTAATAGCGGTGTCGTTGCAGACGGATCAGGTACCTCAGGATTAATCTTATATTTTAATGACACAGAGGGTTCCTCAAGTAAAGAAATTTATCAAAATCATATCCACGGATTTAACTCTGGAGCTATACTTATTGGAAACGAGATCTCAGAAATTTATGATGTCACAATCGGTGGGACTGCTTCCAATGCAAATGATTTCAGTGACAATGAATTTGGGCTGACGAGTTCATTGAGTAATTTCAATTCATCACCCACTAATGCCAGCTACAATATATGGGGGCGAGCAGATGATTTGCTTCCTGGTTATATTAAAGGCAGCCACTATAGCGCGGATTATCAACCTGTAACTTATTTGCCTACTGCATCCATGACGCTTTCAGATGATGCAACCTTATCCGGACTATCAGCTTCAGGCATTACACTCTCACCCGTCTTTGACAGCGCAACAACCGGCTATACTGCAAATGTCAGCAATAGTACCAGCAGCACAACCGTCAGCGTTGTTACGTCTGATGATTCAGCTACAGTAACCATCAACGGCACGGCTGGTTCAAGCAAGGCGGTTGCGCTGAATGTCGGAAGCAATACCATAACAGTGCAAGTGACTGCTGAAGATGATACGACAACCACCTATACAATCGACATTAGCAGGGCTGTCAGCGATGGCGGTGGTGAAAATGGCGGTGGTGGTGGCACACCGACTGACACAGGTACTAAGGTCACCGTCACAACCACCGACGGTCAAGTCTCTGTCACAGGCACCCTGACTCAAACAAACGGAGGTACACAGGTTGTTATTAAGAACGATGATTTCAATAAAGTAAATACTGCCGACAAACCAGTTGCTGTCAATGCACATTTAGCCACAGTAGCCTTTGATAAAAAGGCTATGGATACCATCGGCACGGCGGCCGGCTCCGGCGATGTGATACTGACGGTGCGTCAGGTGCCTGCCACCGAGCTGTCGGCAGCCCAGAAGGCGCTGGTCGGTTCCCGACCCGTTTATGACTTTACGGTTACCGGAGGTGGCAAGACAATTTCTAATTTCAACGGCGGACACGCAACGGTCAGCATTCCGTATACCTTAGGAACGGGTGAACATCCCCACGCCATCGTCATCTGGTATCTCAGCGACAGCGGTAAGCTTGTTGGGATGCGCGGGCACTACGATGCCGCAACAAAATCTGTGGTCTTTAGGACACCGCACTTCTCAAGCTTTGTCGTTGGATACAATCCTATCGGCTTTCAGGATGTACCTGCAGGCGCTTGGTATGAGAGCGCAGTGACCTTCCTTGCGGCACGGGACATCACCACAGGCACCGGGGATGGGAATTTTAGTCCTGATGCAGCTTTAACCCGCGGTCAGTTTATCGTGATGCTGATGCGGGCATACGGCATCGAGCCGGACGCAAACCCTGTAGATAATTTTGCAGACGCAGGTAACACCTATTATACGAATTTTATAGCGACAGCTAAGCGGCTTGGCATTACAAATGGCATTGGAAATAACCTGTTCGCTCCCGACAGGGAAATCACCCGACAGGAGATGTTCACCCTGCTCTACAATGCGCTGACGGTAATTGGTGAGCCCCCTGAAGGAAATGCCGGCAAGGAGCTTTCGGACTTCAGTGATGCAGACAGAGTTGCTTCCTGGGCTAAGAATGCAATGACATTGCTTATTGAAACAGGTTCCATCAGCGGCAGTAGTGGAAAACTCTTTCCTACCGAAAGTACAACTCGAGCGGAAATGGCACAGGTGCTATATAATTTATTGATAAAGTAACTTCGACATAAAAAAGAAGAACCAGAAGCAGAAAGTCAGTCACTATAAAAGGTGACTGACTTTCTGCTTCTGGTTTGCCCCGTGCCGGTTGCCCCTCGGTCCAATGAATATTCCTGTGATCAATAGCCCTTAACGAAAACCTTTATGCTGAATCTCACATTTATAGTTCATGCGCTTTATTTCTGCCCCCGGCTTTTGATTGATACATGGCACGATCCGCCCGGTTGATCGCATCAATAAAGTCCCGGTCATCCTCATTGAAATAGGATATGCCAACGGATATGGTTGGATTTATCGTTTCTGCGCCAACTTCAATCGTCTGATCCGATACAGTATTCAGCAGTTTTTTTGCAAAGGGCAGGGCACTTTCCTTGCTTAGTCCGCCAAAGATTCCGATAAACTCATCTCCGCCCCAGCGCAGCAGCATATCTCCGCTGCGGATATTCGTCTGTACTGCTTCCGCGATAGAGCGAATAACCCGATCTCCCACGGAATGTCCATAGGTATCGTTGACTTTTTTGAGGTTGTCAATATCAAACAGCAAAATGGCAGGAGATGGTTCTCCTTGCCTAAAACGCTCAAAGGCTGATGTGAGAAATTCGTCTCCAAACCTCCTGGAACCCGCCTTTGTAAGGGGATCCAAGTTCGCTTCCGTCACGGCATCTTTTAACGAACGGCGGATATCCTCAAGATTGACCAGCTCGCCTTTTGCGTATCGAGCGACAAAAATGTAAACTGCAATCGTAAAAGCGAGCAGAATGCTGATTCCGGCCAGCAAGGTCTGAAAGCTCAGTCGGTAAACCGGTTCTAATAAAGAAGCTCCACTTTGCTTGGAAATAAAATAAGCACTGTCTCGCATGCAAAATGCTTGGTAATAAAAGTCCTCTTTATAAAAAAGAGAGGAAATGGCATCGCTTCGCACCGTGTTTGCGGTTGAGGACAAACTCTCAAATTCATCTTGATAAATAATCTCCAATTTAATTGTATCAGTAGAGAGCGTCTGAATCTGGTCACTCAAGTCAAAAACAAGCTTGTCATAGCCAATCACCCGTCCTTCCGAAAGAATGGGTGATAGCATGGCGAAAAAGGTATGTTCATCCGTCAGGCAAAGAGCGGAAGAAACCTCGCTGTTTTCCGCCAGCCGGTCTTCCGTTGTGCAAAAATGATCTTTATAATCCGCAGAGAGATACTCGGCGATGATCGTGTCGTCTACAAAACGCTCAGCCCTGATTAAGTGCTCGAGCGCCTTGGCCCCATCTTGATACTTTGGCTGCGTATATGCAATAAGCTCAGCCATGTCTATTTCGCCGTTTTCATATTCGAGAATTGCGTTTCGTATCACGGTTCTGCTGGACATACTCCTTGCCCCTTCAATCCCGCGGTCGATGCTATTTTGCAGGGAAGCATAGCTGATATAAGACATCCGGTCAAAATTATCTATCAAGCTTTGTTGCAGCTCGGTTTTTAACGGCAGATAGATGAGAAGAATAACAGCAACCGAAGAAACGGCAACTAACGCAGTAAGCGTTATGATGACCCGCTTAATAAATATTTGTATTGAGTAGGTGCGGTTACCCATCCCCGGCGTTTTCTTTGAACCAGGCTGCATATTATTTCCTCCGAGCTATCCTGCATACTTAGTAAAGTGCCGCACAAAAGAAAATGCTTCACGCTGTACGGCACCCGAATAGATTTATATCACCATCGACACACCGTATTTTGCGCTGTAGGAATCAATATTCATCCTGCGGCAACTCGATAATATAGTACTGCAAATATTATACCACCATATGGAGATTTTGCATCCGCTTACCGACATTCTATGAGGCTTTTTATCGAACGCTGTAACACAATGTCGCCTGTTCCTATTGTCATGTCGCACCGCGATGCCTCACTGTTTCGGCGAGATGCACTATCAATTCTTCCGGGGTTGGAACTTCACCCTCGCATGGGATGCTATTCCAATACATTTTAACTTGAGGGTCGGTACTGCACAAACCGTTCAGCATGGCCAATTGCATATGCTTTCTCACATAATCAACACTCACACCGTCTCGTTCGGCAAGCTTCTTAATCGTATTTCGCGCATTTATAAGATCGGGTTTATTCATAACGACTGCCTCCAACAGTATAATTCCTGATAATTATACCACTGATGGCGGCATATATCAACATATATAGACACCATCCGCGTGCGGATTCATGCTGTAAAAAGTATAGAATTATATTTGCACAGATAGCGAGGTGGAATCTATGGACTATAACTTTATCCGGCGGAGAATAACAGAATTGCGCCTTAAGAAGGGTGTATCGGAATATCAGATGAGCCTTGATCTTGGTCATAGCAGAAGCTACATACAAAATATAGCCTCAGGACGTTCAAAACCTTCTATTGAGGAATTTCTGTATATGTGCGAATATTTAAGCGTAACCCCTAAGGCCTTTTTTGATGAAAGCGAAGCGGAACCCATTTTGATACAGAAGGCACTTGATGGTATGCGCACTCTTTCTGACAAGGACATGCTCACCCTGATTGGATTGATTGACAGACTCAAAGAAGAAAAACGATAGAATTGTATAACGGTGCAACAACAACGGCTGATTAAATAATCGGTCGTTGCTTTTACTACCACCATTTTTTCACAGATGTTTTTATTGGGAAAGCTACTGTGCAGCCAATGTTCAAACTCTTCTTCAGAACACCCATTCCTGCCCGGCGGGCACACACGGCGCGGCCGAAAAGTACTATATCATTGCATATAAACAGAGATTAACTCTACGATGTCATTTCCTCTGATATCTGTTGTTCAGTATCCGCAGATATTAAAACAACGAAACCACAAGCATTGATAAGAGCATAGCCGGACAGGATTTTCTCCTGTCCGGCTATGCTCTTCCGTACCTGTTTGCCATAGGGGTTCACATCATATCCCTATGAATGCTATCCCTTGATAATAAAGGATTTTCAGCCATTATCTTAATCACTGCAACCCGCCACAGTAAAATCAAGGCTTTGAGACACTTCTCGAAGCCTTGATTTTTTGCGTTTTCCTTCATATTTTCCTTAATACGGCGCTTGTTATTGGGTACTATCACGTATTGATACACAGTAATAAAAATGAATTCAATAACATCAAATATATGAATTTCGAAAGAAAATATTGACAGGAGGTTACTCCTGTAGTATTTTGTTTCTATAAGACATCTTGACTCAGGTGACGAACTTCGAAAACGTCGCTGTTTTGCCAAGTTGGATTGGCCTCTTCGGACAGGCTGAAATACACTCCAAATATTGTTGGGGCGTGGCCTGCGGGGCTGCGCCCCAATTTTTATTTTTGGAGGATAAAAAATGGCAGAGTTTTTTGAAAGTATGATGAAAGACCCAAAGTTAGTAGATGCATTGTTTCACAGACAGCAAAGTGCAGATACTATCGCCCTTATGGGACCCACTAGTAGCGCAAAGTCAACTGTGCTCACTGAACTTCTTCCGCCAGCAAGCAACAAACTCTTAGGTCTCAATGTAGGAGACACAGCACAAACGACTCTTATTCCACCGTTCCTTATGCTTAATAGTCGTTTGAAGGAGAATCAGGTCATTATCAGGTGCATACCCAGGCAGAGGGAGTTATACCCGGATTTTGTTGATCAGATCAAATTTATACTTGCCGAAGTGTTATATGCAGAACGCGATGAATTAGAAGATTTCGAAATATCAGAAGGAATTATAAGAAAAGTGCTCGATCCTATTGATCGCCGATTCCATGCCTTTGAATTTGCAAAACATAACAAGCTTATAGATTCGTTTGCTGACATATTAAATAGGATGTCTGAAAAGATAATTGAGGAGCCAGAGCCACTTGCAGAAGCAGCTAATGCCCGTTATAAGCAGATTAAAGGTAAAGATCAACGTGTTAAAAAGTATGATGCTTTTGAACAGTTGATTGACGAACGATTCTCAACTAATTTAGAAGAAGAACAGATTATAAAAAAATGGTATGATGAACTTGTTGAAGCAGTAAAAAATGATCTTTCTCACCTCTGGACTTACCCAGATAGACTAGTACTGCTTGGGAACCCGACTAGTCAAGATATTTCAGAGCTAATAGGAAAACTTTACTCGAAAACCAGTGCCTGCTCCCTTGCATTTGAAGAAGTCCAGTATATGACTTGTCCATCTGAAGCAGTCAAAAATGAATACATATATTTAGACGATAAATATATGGATAGAACCATCAAACTTTCAGTTCGCGACAGTATAGGATTGACACAAAGTTCTCAGGAGCGAGATGAAATTAGCACTAACATCGATGCTGTTCTTGCAAATGACAGTGATGCCATTTTATTCTTATGTGCATCAGATGAACAACCCATCATATATGATATGTGCGTAGAGCTTTTGAAAGAAAAGACAAAGAAGTTAGATGATAAGCCGTTAACCATTTGTAGAACTAAAGCGGATGTTCGTATACGTAACATCATGGTTGACAATTGGCGTCAAGAGCATGGTACTAACTCAGTGGATCCAGATAAATATGACGAATACATAAATCGAGCTTTTTATACTTTTTGCGAAATATTAGAACAAGACAGAGAGAAAGCGCCTGAGAATACAAAAATGGAGTTCCTCAGTTTAGCAACGGATAATACCGAAAAAATGAATGCTCACTTGGATAACGAATTGCGAAACACGCGTATCATACAGATTTTATTTGATTTAAGTATGAGGGTTGATAAGGCGTTCGATGGAGGCCGCCCATGGTTGCAAAGCCATAGTTGGGTAGAATATCCTATAAAGGTTGATGGGACGCTAGGTGATTTGGGCCAGACAATTGCGATTGCTATGGTTGGAAAAAATCATGAACAAAAGAAGCAATATGTTCAGTATATTGCTCAAGACGGGACATATCATGGACGTTCGGTAAATTGCTTCCGGAGTAAGTTGAGTTACGGTGAAGGGCATGAAACCAACGCTTCAATATATCTAAATTTTAGACTTTTCCTTACAAATATGGTCGCTCGCTGGTTACGTGAGACGCTTCCAATTCATGATATAATGAGAGACATCTCAATAGATTTTGGTAACTTGGAAGAGTCTCCTAGTGCAGAAATCGCAAGGCGAGAATTTTTGGAAAAGCTTGAAGAACGGTTACGTAAAAATTGGTCTAGTATTATTGATCAATTAGCTCGTGCACTTTCATACAATTGTTTACGTAAACCATTTGCTAATGCTTTCAATTACAAAACTTGGAGCGATGGATTTCGCGAAGCCCTCAAGGTAATCGAAGGTAAGTTTTCCTCGGTCGACTATTGGAACGAGAATATCCCTAAGTTGCTAATGTTCTTGGCCGACAAACAACTTCAAAGTATGTATATATTTGATTAATTACTATTTATTTAAGGGCATTTCATTTGATGAAATGCCCTTAAATAATTTATGTTTTGAACCGCAGAAAATTCAGGCTTTGAGCAATTTTAAAATTAATTAATTCGACTTTTTAAAAAATTATAATAGTAACATTTTGAATTTAAAGTGTTACATTGGAAATTTGCAGAATATTTGAGCGCATAAACAGTGGGACACTCTAAACGAGTGTCCAAATAACTACCGTTAAAACGTAATTGAGGCTTTTTTTCAAATTTGAGACGGCAAGGTTGCCACCCATTTTGCCGTTGAATAGGAACAACGCTATTTGTTATTACAAACGTCCCTAAATTTTTCAATCATGTCTCCAACGGCCTTTTCGCCATTTTCGTATTCAATTCCAATCGTTATTCCGTCAATAACCTTTTCTGACGATTCAAATGACAGCAATACGTCAAGGCTCATATCACAGAAAAAATAGAATTCTTCAACGAATTTTGTTATTTCCGATCTTTTAACAGTATTGGCAGTTGCATAAATACACACAAGGCCGCAAGTCATAGCTGCATAAGGGTGCTTCCTTTGTAATCTGAATTGACTATTCCGCCAAAACCGAATCTCTCACAATCAAAAACATTACGAAGGATAAGTTCAATACTCACAGCATTACTTTGTGCATGTGCTCCTATCATACAAGTACCTACTTTCTTATAATATTCTTCTTTTTCATTGATTGTTCCGATATACTAAGAAATCAAGTTTTCGCCGGAGTATTGACTAATTTCATTAAAAATATTCGCAACATAGTCTTTTGCTTCAGGCTCATTTGCATACCACATATATCTTCCTATGCCAAAACCATGCGAACGGCTTTTAGGTACACCCCATTTTGGACTTATTATCTCAGCGAATGGAAAATGTACACAGGTTGTCTTTACTGCTACAACGTTATAAACATAACCGTTTTCCGGACTGCCTCTACCCGGGATTTCTCCGAACGGCAAGACCTTCACCCTGCGGAACACCTCGGCATTTGTATACCAACCAACAATCGCAGTTCTTCCAAGCGGCTTTATTGAAGAACACCATACTACAGTTAAACCTGTGGCAGAATTTACGTTTTTAAATGCATCATCGATTTTCTCAATATGTACATGACGGGATTTGCCGTGTTTATTTCCACCTTGTGTATAACCGGCTTCAAAAAAGCCCAGACAAACTTTTTTGCCATCTACTAATAATGGGTCAAAATTGTATTTTTCGCACGCATCGCCTGTTTCGCGTACATACTTAAAGTAACCTTGCAGTTCACCGTTGAAACGGTAGGAAATATTTGCAAACAATACTCTATGGCTTATTTACATCACCGCTTAACTTCAAATAAGAGAATTATTTTACTTTCTTAGGGAGCTGTTTTCTTAGGAATACACTCTGCTAAATGAATTCTTTCAACAAGATGATTTGCTAATACTAATAACTGCAGCGCTCTTTGCTCAGCATCTTCCCAATCACATTCATGCGCACGAGGGTTTCGTATTCCAATCATGCATCCAGATATTATTTGCATATAACCATTCTGTTCATCAATCTCCGAGGTAGTTCCACCTGAATTAAGTTTGAGAATAGGTGAACTCGGACTAAAGGCAAAATTCATCAGTTTTGCTCCGGTTAATCCTTCATTCTCTGGTTTTGACAATTTTTTCACTAAATTATCAATGTACTTGTAAGCCTCTTCAACAGCTCGTGCATGATGCCCATCTCGAAATAGCTGTTGAACAACTTTTCTTAGTCCCACGTCTGTGACTAACTCATCAAACAAATCGTGTTTAGGTTGCTCATCGGCCCGCTTATCAGGTACAGAATTAACCGCTGGATTAGAGGATAATTCTTTACTAAGCACCTTTATTTTACCAAAAATATTGTTCATATTAGTTTTTACTATATAAATGCTTTGAAATACTGGAAAAAATACTATCTATTTGTTGAGGAGAAGCATCCGGAGAGATATGTATTTGTAAATCAATATGTAATGATGGTTGAACCAATGAAGCTGTGTTTCCCAAAGGATCTGAATTCAAATTGTTGTTTTTGTCCACATCTTGCGTATTGTTATTTGCATTATTTTCAGAGCCGCTATTTTGAACTGTTTTTACGCTTGATAGCTTGGGCTTAATTACTTTTTTGTCAGAAGCATTTTTTGTAGGTTTCGTTGATTTTGATAATTCGTCGGTACTTTTTACATTCCCATCTTTAAGCAGAAGAAATGTCGCAGTTACCTTTTTTGCTGCGCTGTCGCCTAATTGGCCAGTATGCATAAACCAATCAGTAGCCTTTTTTGCGTCGACTGTTTTATCTGGAAACAAATCTTTAAGTTCGACTGGATATAATTCATCAACAATTGACGAACACACATTTGTGTATTGAGCATCTGTTCTCCAATCGTTTGCTCTGGACGTTGGTTTGTTATTCTCATCAACAATTTTCATTTGTCTTAAAGGAGCAAGAATATTTCTTGCAGATTGGTCGGAAGTAAGACTTAATAAAGATTTCAAATAGCTAATACTTACAACAGATGGTACAGTTTTTTTAAACTGCTCTCTTAATGTCCACCAGCTAGTCTCAGCAATCATAGGATAATACTGCTTTTCTGCCAATTCTGTCACTCCCCTAATCATTTTAGAAAATTATAACTCTATTTGGCAAAGATTGCAATATTATGGGGTTGCTAACATGTTCTCATTAATATCTTCCTTCATATTAAGCAAAAACATAATAGCAAACAGTATAACATAACTTCAAATTACAGCGATATAATGCTGTTATTAAAGCGAAATAACACATAATAGCGCACGTTACCATATATTGTCAGTAACGCATAACCCGAAGGTCGTAGGTTCAAATTCTGCCTCCGAAACCAGGAATAGACGTCACTTTGAGACAATTTTAAAGAACAAAAAACCCCTTATTCAAGGGGTTTTTTCTATTGAACTGCCGTCAAATAATCGGTTAATGATTTTTGAGTCAACACCGTTACTGGCTCAGGAAATATGACGGATTTGTAAATTTAAAATTTTGTCGGCAATCTTCATCAAATCTTCAAATCCAGCGGATAGACTTTGACCATCGATACCCAACCGAAATAGGACTCGAGCAAAGGAGATATTTCATGGCAAAACAATGGATTTCTGAAGAGATGAAAATTGATGGCATGTCCTGTCCAAGCTGTGAGATGAAGATCGAGAACAGTCTGAAGAAAAAGGCAGGCATCCGTGACGTTAAGGCTAGTTATGCTAAATCTTCTGTGACGTTTTCTTACGATCCCGACATAATATCTTTGAATGAAATAAGGGATTCGATCGAGAAACTGGATTACAAAGTCAGTAAAAGTTCTGAAAACGTAAACCTGACAACCGGCATAGCGGCGCGCGAGTCCAGTAAGTTCAGCGCGACGCAGCTCGTTGCCATCGGCCTTATCATATTCGCGCTGTACTTTATCATCCAGAATACAGTCGGCTTTAACTTTATCCCGCAGGTCTCTCAAAATATGGGCTACGGCCTCCTGTTTGTCGTCGGCCTCATCACGTCATTGCATTGCGTTGCGATGTGCGGCGGGATTAACCTTTCGCAGTGCGTGTCATATAAAGAACCTGAAACCGACTCCAAGGCGTCAAAGCTGAAGCCGAGCCTTCTGTACAACACGGGTCGCGTCATCTCTTATACTGTTATCGGCGGGATCGTCGGCGGAATCGGCTCTATCATCAGCTTCTCCAATACTGCCAAAGGCATCGTCGCTATCCTGGCCGGTTTATTTATGCTGATCATGGGTCTTAATATGACGGGTCTTTTCCCGGGGCTGCGGAAATTCGTTCCTCATATGCCTAAGCGGCTTGCAAACAAAGTGCAAACTAGCGGAACTTATGGCCCGTTCATCGTTGGCCTTCTGAATGGTCTCATGCCTTGCGGTCCCCTTCAGGCCATGCAGATTTATGCCCTCGGTACGGGAAGTGCCCTGGCCGGCGCGGCGTCAATGCTATTTTTCAGCCTCGGAACAGTCCCTCTGATGTTCGGGTTTGGAGCCGCCAGCTCCTTCTTGAGCAGCAAATTTACAAAGAAAATGATGAAAATTAGCGCCGTCCTCGTCATATTCTTGGGCGTCATTATGCTCACCCGCGGCTTCGCGCTCTCCGGCTTCACTGTGCCGAGTATCGGCTCGGCGAATGTGGCAGGTTCCGCAAACAAAGCCACCATCAGCGGCTCAGAGCAGGTTATTACGACAACGCTCCAATCGGGCAGATACACACCGATTACCGTCCAAGAGGGGATTCCCGTTAACTGGACAATTAAAGCTGACACCAATTCATTGAACGGCTGCAACGAGACAATTAAGATTCCACAATACAATATCACGCAGAAGCTGCACCCGGGTGACAACGTCATCCGCTTTACACCGGATAAGGAAGGTACGATTCCGTATTCCTGTTGGATGGGTATGATTCGCAGTACCATCACGGTCGTTTCAGACCTTGGGGCAGCAACAGCTTCGACAGGCAGCCAAGCATCTTCTGGCTCTTCTTCCTCCGGCTCCAGTGTGTTGGGGGGTGGCTGCTGCGGAAACACACCGGCTGCTTTTGCGGGCGGCAAGATTCCAACAGATAACATCGGTATTGCGAAGATCAATGGGGACGAGCAGGATGTGACGATTGACGTTGGCGCCCAAGGTTATTCCCCGGCGGTGGTCGTTGTACAAAAGGGGATTCCTGTTAAAATTACCTTCACGACAAGCGGCCTCAATTCCTGCAATAGCACGGTATTTTTCCCCGACTACGGCGGCGGATTGAATCTCCGCACAGATAAGGTAACGCCGCTCCTTCCAGTGACAAAGGATTTCACATTCCAGTGCGGCATGAATATGATTCACGGATATGTAAAGGTCGTGGACGACATCACCAAGGTTGACATGAACGCAGTCAGGCAGGCCGTCCAGAACTACAGGCCCGCTCCCGGCAGTGGCATCAGCGGTGCCGGATGTTGTGGCGGCGGCACGGTGCGCTGACAATCTTCATTTTGCTAAGTTTAGATATAGGAGGAAACTATGACTCGTAAAGAAACGATCCGACTATCGGGTATGTCCTGCGCGGCTTGCGCGGCCCGGATTGAGAAGGGGCTTGGCGCGCTCGCCGGGATTAGCTCGGCAAATGTCAATTTTGCATTGGAGCGCGCAACATTTGAAATAGATGATACCGTCACAAACCTTCAGAAAATCGAAGAGTCCATCAAGAAGCTGGGTTACGGCGTTATTAAAGAGGATTTCAACGGCGAAGACAGGGAAAAAGCGGCCCGTGAAAAGGAGATTAGAAAACTCCGGCTAACGCTGATAATTTCAATTCTTCTGAGCTTTCCTCTCGTCCTGTCGATGCTCCTGTCACTTGTCGGCATTAACATGCCCCTCCTGCACAATCCATTCCTGCAGCTGGCTATTGCAACGCCGATACAATTTATCATCGGTTTCAGGTTTTATAAGCACGCTTTTCTGGCGCTCCGGGCCAAAAGCACGAACATGGACGTCCTCATTTCACTCGGTACGTCGGCGGCCTATTTCTACAGCCTGTACAACGTTTTCTTCGAGCCGGCGAAAATGGGCGGCATGAAAGACCTTTACTTTGAGGCCGCTGCCGTGATTATCACGCTGATCCTATTGGGCAAGTATCTTGAAGCTGTCGCTAAAGGCAAGACCTCGGAGGCTATTAAAAAGCTGATGGGCCTCCAGGCCAAAACGGCTAGGGTGATCCGAAGCGGCGCTGAAATTGATATCCCGATTGAAGAGGTCGAGACGGGAGACATCGTCGTTGTTCGCCCCGGAGAAAAGGTTCCGGTGGACGGGAAGATTATAGAGGGTAATTCATCCATCGACGAATCCATGCTGACGGGCGAGAGCCTCCCTGTCGAAAAGAAGCCCGGCGATCTCTGCATCGGCGCCACCATTAATAAATTCGGCACATTTAAATTTGAAGCCACGAAAATTGGCAAAGACACAGTCCTCTCCCAGATCGTCAAGATGGTAGAGGACGCCCAGGGTTCTAAAGCGCCCATTCAAAAAATCGCAGACAAAGTCGCAGGTATCTTTGTTCCGGTCGTGGTCGGAATTGCTCTTACAACATTTTTCATATGGTTCTTTGCGACCGGCGATGTGACAAAAGCCATTATCAGCGCCGTTGCTGTCCTTGTCATCGCCTGCCCGTGTGCCCTCGGGCTGGCCACGCCGACGGCCATCATGGTTGGGACCGGCAAAGGTGCCGAAAACGGCATCCTCATCAAGGGCGGCGAGCACTTGGAGACGGCCTACAAGCTCAATACCGTCGTTTTGGACAAAACGGGCACCGTCACAAAGGGTCAGCCCGAGGTGACAGACATCATTCCGTTTGGCAAAATGAACCCTTCCGATATCCTGAAGTTGGCCGCCGTCACGGAGAAGACGTCAGAGCATCCGCTGGGCTGTGCCATTTATGAGCGCGGCAAAATGGACTTCGGTCCAATAGCAGACCCCGATAAATTTGAAGCGATCCCAGGAAGAGGGGTGAAAGCGCTCATCAACGGCAACGCAGTCCTCATCGGCACCAGAAAGCTGATGCAGGAGACAGGGCTCGAAACCGCGCAAATCAATCAGACCCTTGAAACGCTCGAGGATAACGGTAAGACCGCCATGATCATGGCGGTGGGCGACAGAATCGAGGCCATTATTGCCGTTGCCGACACCTTGAAGGAAACCTCGAAAGAAGCAATCGACGATCTCAAGCAAATGGGCGTTGACGTGTATATGATTACCGGCGATAACAAACGGACAGCAAGCGCCATCGCGCGGCAGGTCGGCATTACGAATGTTTTGGCGGAGGTCCTGCCGGAACACAAGGCCGAAGAGGTCGAAAACCTCAAAAGAGCCGGCAAGGTTGTGGCCATGGTGGGCGACGGCATCAATGACGCCCCGGCGCTGGCCACGGCGGATATCGGCATGGCTATCGGCACCGGCACGGACGTCGCCATTGAAGCGGCAGACATTACGCTGATGCGCGGTGACCTGAGGACAATTCCGGCGGCCATTCGCTTGTCCAAAAAAACCATGCGCAAAATCAAGCAGAATCTGTTCTGGGCGTTTTTCTACAACATAATCGGCATTCCGTTCGCCGCACTGGGCTTTTTGAACCCGATGATCGCCGGTGGCGCGATGGCATTTTCCTCCGTCTCCGTTGTCTCGAACTCCCTGAGCCTTAAAGGCTATAACCCGAGTAATGTCCGCTCGGCAACCCTTCATCCCGAATGGATTCTAGAAAAGCCGAAAGATAAATTGAAGAAGTCTGTTGCTCCAATTGCGTCTAAAATGAATTGCGGAGAGAAATCTATGTCACGAGTACAAGAGATACTAAGCGTTAACGGCATGTCCTGCAGCCACTGCGAGCGGGCGGTCATTAAGCACGTCGGCGCGATTGACGGTGTGGAAAACGTTCTCGTCGATCTGGCTGGGAAGAAGGTCACAGTCGTTTATGAATCTGGCAAGGTCTCGCTCGATCAGATCAAAGAAACCATTGCAGAACAAGGATACGAAGTTGCATGATTGCCTCCATGATGGGTTTTATAATATTCAAATAATCTTCATATAATCTTCACGGTTTCATGATACGATAAAATCAATAAAGCAGGAGGTGATTTCGTGCTCGGCCAACTTATTTCAAGCTGTATTCATGAATGCGGCGTCCATGGGCAAAATCTTGCCGGTTGCATTTTGATGATGCTGGGGCATTAACATTATACAAATACACCGCAGCAAGAGAGTCCGGACACGGACTTTCTTGCTTTTGACAGAACTGCGCATGGATGGCATAATGGACGAAGGAAAACAGCGAGGGGTGACAGCCTTGAAGCAAAGCACAAAAAGAATCCTTGTCGTCGACGATGAGATCAAAATAGTTGAAGTGGTGAAATCTTATCTCGAAAAAAGCGGTTACGATGTGATAGAAGCGTTTTCGGGTGACGACGCTTTAAAAAAATTCAAACTTCAACCGCCGGCACTCGTCATTCTGGATTTAATGCTCCCGGATATCTCCGGAGAGGAGGTATGCAGGAAGATGCGCGAGAATTCTGACATCCCTATCATCATGCTGACGGCAAAGGTCAATGAAGAGAATGTTCTTCATGGGCTGAATCTTGGGGCAGACGACTATGTGACGAAGCCGTTTAGTCCCCGGCAGCTGGTCGCACGGGTTGAAGCGGTGCTGAGGAGAACGTCCAAGGAAACGTCGGATATCCTGTCGTTTAATAATAACGATCTGCTCATAAATCTGCAAAAGTATGAAGTGATGAAGGCCGGTAAACCTGTCAGTCTGACGCCAAATGAGTTCAAAATTTTATGTGCGATGTCTCGTCATCCAAACAAGGTTTATAGGCGCGATGAGCTTATTTACCTCGTGAGTGGCGAGGATTTCGAAGGGTTTGACCGAATTATCGATACACATATAAAAAACATCCGCCAAAAAATTGAGACGGATACAAAAAATCCTAAATATGTCCTCACCGTTCACGGTGTCGGCTACCGATTCGGGAGCTGCTAAGATGAAGCGAAGCCTTCGTACACAACTGTCTCTTTCATACGCCATCATGGCACTGCTGCTTGTCGCGGTCATAAGTGTCATGATCAATTACCTTTTTCAAAATCAGTTTAAGAACTACGTAATCAGCCAGCAGCAGCAAAAAAACCAGAGTCTTGTGAACCTGCTGGAAAATCAGTATCAGACTTCAAATAATACCTGGGATATCACTACGATCCAGAATGTCGGCATGGAGGCTCTTGAGCAGGGCATCATCCTGAAAGTCAGGGATGGCAATGGGAACATGATTTGGGACGCGACGGTCCATAACAGCGGCATGTGCGTCCAGATGCTGCAGGACATCGCCGCCAATATGCAGAGGTACAACGCTAATTTCAAGGGCGGCTATGTTCAGAACGACTACCAGGTCGTTGTTGGCTCGCAGGTTGTCGGGAGCATGACGGCGGGTTATTTTGGCCCATATTATTTTACTGACAATGATATATATTTTCTGCAGAACATTAACAGAATCCTGATCATAGCTGCGGTCTTCGCCCTTGTCACAGCCTTGGCGCTTGCAACCTATATGGCCCGTCGCATCAGCAGGCCGTTATCGAAAGCCGTCAGCACCGCAAGGGAAATTGCAAAAGGCAATTACAGCGAGCGGATTGAGGAAAAGCACGGAACGCGGGAGATCGTCCAACTCACTGAAACCGTTAATAATCTTGCTGACTCCCTCGAAAAACAGCAAGGCCTCAGAAAGCAAATGTCGGCTGACGTTGCACATGAATTGCGTACGCCTCTTGCCACGCTTCAAAGCTCACTTGAAGCCATGATAGACGGCGTTTGGCAGCCGGATCAAAAGCGGCTTATGAGCTGCCATGAGGAAATCCTCAGGATCAATAGGCTTGTCGGTGACCTGGAGAAGCTCGAACGTCTTGAGGCGGAAAACAGCGTACTGAATTATTCTGAATTTGACCTTACCAAACTAATCGCCCAAATCGTTGCAAACTTTGAGCCGGAATATCGCAAGAATAATATAAGCCTCTCCTTTTCTGGTGACACGGTCAGCATTTGCGCCGACAAGGATAAGCTCAGTCAGGTTGTGATTAATTTAATATCAAACGCCCTCAAGTATACGCTCGATGGGGGCGCTGTGGACGTGCAGCTAGAGGATTCAGGAAAGTATATTAAGCTTTCCGTCAGCGATACCGGTGTCGGTATCCCTGCTGAAGATATTCCTTTTATATTCGAGCGGTTCTATAGAGCAGACAAATCGCGTACGCGCCTGACAGGGGGGCTTGGTTTGGGGCTGACGATCTCGAAGGCCATCATCGATGCTCATAACGGCCGGATCAGCGTCTCAAGCGACGTGGGCAAAGGAACAAAATTGACGGTATTCCTACCTAAAAAGTAAGAATAAGATCAAATCTTCATAATATCTTCACGACCTCACGATATGATCATGGTGCAATATCATTGAAAGGAAGATAGTATGACACATTACATGGAACTCCTGGCAACAAGCCAACCCTGGCATCTGCTCATCTTTATGGCAATCCCCGTGATCTGTGCGGAAACACTGGCTATTTCGGAACTTGTTATTTTGTTCACGAGAAACCTCGCGGGTACTGCGAAACGGATCAGTAAGGTCACCGGCATTTTTGCGGGCCTGTATTTTACGGGAATATTCATTTACCTGCTTATCAATGCCGTCATTCCCTTGACAGCCACCGGCGGATGGCGGGGCCCCTTTGACGTGATCGCCGTTGGTTTCTATCTCGCCGGCGTCATTCCGTTTGTCGGGATGTTCCTCCTGGACACCGGCATCATCGGGAAGAAAAGGGACGAAGTCTCCCGATTGAAGCTTCACGCAACGTTCGTCGGGATCTTTTTAGTGGTGGCGCATATCGCGATGATCTTTGGCATGCTCAACCCTGCTCTGCTTGGCAGCGGAATGCCCATGGCATAATGTTATAACTCATCTAAGCGGCAATAGTCAAACAGCCAAGAAAACAGAGCCGAAGTGACTGCGAAAGCAGACACAACGGCTCTTTCTTTGTTCAAAAAAGCAGGTCGCCATAATAAAAGCGCTTTGAAGAGAATCTTTAACTATTCCACAAGCATGATTTTTGTATCCGGGACGCTGTTTTTGGCATCCGGATCATAGTGTATATACAGACCGCCGTTGCCCCTTATGACGTTACCGATCACGCTGCCGTTAATGCTATTTATTTGACCGTTAAAATTAATTTCTCCTATTGGCGCATAGAGAATTCCGTTGAACTCACCGCCGCCGCCGTCAAAATTGATGTCGCCGTTCAGCGAAGCCATGCACATTTTATCGCCGGCACCCATATTGACGCCGCTGCCGTTGAATGTAATATCGCCAGATACGATCAGACAGCCGGTTGCGCATACGCCTGAACCATCAATCGTTACATTGCCGTTAATGTAGATCGTTTTACCGGAAAAAGCCGCTATAATCGCGTTATACTGGTCAGGCGACATCGTATACGTTCCGTTTTTAAAGGTAGCCCCATAGGACAATAAGGTGGACTGGCTCACCTCCGCCGTCAGATCCATAACCTTTGAAAAGTCCGGCATTGCGAGAACATTATATCCAGGCACCTTGTCTGTGGCGTTAATCTTTCCGTCAATAATTCCGGCTGCTGTGACCGTGCCGTCAACGGTGGCACTGTTTTTCACGCTGTTATTGGAATGAACGTCTCCAAAAACATAGTTTTGACCTGTAAACTGGAGTAGATCGATATCGCTGCCTGAGAACAGGGCGTAATCGAAAGGACCGAATACATTCGTTTTAACAGCAGAAGCTGCTGCTGTTACCGTCGTACTGGCATCACTCACAAAAGCCCTCGCCATCTCATATTCGACGTCGATTGTCGCCGTAACCGTTATCTTTTTATTACTATTTGTAAAAACAACGGATTTTAATATGGCGCTAGGGGCATTTGCAGTCAGATATTTTACGGCGGCATCTTCAGCCGCGGACGTGTTATTAGGCAGCTCCTGCGCAGCGGCCAGGCAGGCGGCATCAACAGCGTTCTGCAGCGCTCTTTTATGGACGGCGATATTGCCGTAGTCTATAACAATCGCGGAAAAGCCGATCAAAACGACCATAACAAGCGCGACGACTATAGCAACGGCGCCGGATTCATTCTTGATTGATCGTAACACTTTAAACACATCCAGCTGTTATTTCAAGCAATCTCCTTGGCGCTTGCATCTTTGGGCATTTCTGTTTTTTCGGATAGTATGGCGGCATATTCCGTTAATTTGTTGTTGGCCTCTTCAAGCCTTCTCGTTAATATCAGCTTTTCTTCATTTTCTGTCGTTATGACGTTCATAAGCTCTAGAACCCGCTCGTGCTCTTCTTTAAGTGCCAGCGCCATATTTTTATTCGAGGTCAGGAGCTTTTCATTTTGAATAAGCATTTTGTCCAAAGACTCTGACATGAGGCCCATGTTTTGTCTCAGGGATTCGTTTTCTGCTAATATCGCTTCAATTTGGCTGTCAATGGCGGCAATCCTATCCTTATTTCTCAACTTTCTCTTATGCAGATAGCTCTCCAGGCTGCCGTTGCCAATCGCGACAACGGAAAAGCCGATCAACGCGACGGCCGTAATTGTTATCAGTGCAGCGGCTGAACTTGATTTGTTTTCAGTTAACTGTTTCATATCAGTACACCTCCCATAATTGATCTAAGCAATGGATGATTGAGAGCCTGCGTCTTTTGGCCTTTCATTCTTTTCAGCTTGACACGTGCTGTTTTCCGCCAAGGATAAATGACTGATGGTCTCCTCCAGCTTCCGTTCCAAAATAAGCTTTTCAACGGTTTCCTCCGATATGTCGTTAATAAGCTTGACAACCTTTTTGCTTTCATCTTCAAATGCCTGCGCCAAAGCATTATTGGCGGTCAGGAGTTTTTCGTTTTGTATCGACATAATATCGAGAGAATTTGACATGAGCTCCAAGCTTTTCATCATCGTGACATTTTCATCTAAAAGGGTGTTTATTTTATTGTCTTTGTCAGCCGTCTGGTTTTTCAAGTGTAAGATCATTTCGTCCTGCTGCTCAACACTGGCTGTTAAGTCGGAAATCTGCTTATTGAGTTTTTCAAGCGTATCCTCCGAAAACTTTTCCTTCAAACATCTAAGTTCTTCCCCAAGCGCCTGTGAGACAGCAGAGAGCTCCGATATGCGTTCCCGCTGCTTCTCTGCTTCAAGCCTTTCAAATGCGAGAAGCTCATGCTGCTTTATGATTTCCTGCCTAGAATTTTCAAGTTCGGATTCTTTGTCGGAAATTTCGTTTTTAAGCGCTTCTATCTCATTTTCAAGATTAATTTCCTTCTCGGAAATTTCGTATTTCTGAGTCTCTGGCTCATTTTCAAGCGCGTTGATTGCGTTCTGTGGATTCATATTTGACGTTTCTGATGCCGGGACGCTACTTTTCAGATATACAATGTTGTCATTTACCGTCTCCGCTTTTAGCTTTTCCTGCTGCTTTTTGGCTTCTGCAAGACGCAAAAAATCAGCTTTGGCCTGTGCTATTTGCATTAACAGCTTTTCGTTTTCTGTCTTCAGGTTCTCTTTTTCTTCTAATAGGGTTTGCAAATTCTGGTTGAACGTTTCACTTGAAGATTGCTGGCGCTGACGGAGTTCGGATAGGTATTCCATGACCGAACTTTTTGTATATCCACCGACTGTTGTTTTCAGATATTGCTTAAGCTCTTCCTCCTCGGTGCGCTGCCTGAGCATCCCGAGTAAATTTTCTTTTGAGTTAACCGCCATACTATTCACTCCTTTTTCCGGTTAAAGTTCCAATATCATGCGATCGCCGACGGAAACGGTCGCTGCCGCGCCTTTTTTCAGCTCTAGGATGTATTTAACATCGCCGAACCATTTGCCGACCCGCCAGGGGCTTAATGTCTCTTTGCCAAGCACGGTTAAGTTTTTGGATATGTAGACGGTGTCAATCGTTAGCTTCATGAAAAAGCAATGAATTGATGCGGTGTTTAATAAAAGCCCTTCGCCGTCTTCAAGTGACTTTTTTCCCATAAGGCCCTTAAATCTTTTAAAAAAGCTGTCCGCCAGAATGATCTTATCGGCCAGAACAGTATCTCCACAAATAACTTTCATAGTTTTCTCCGTTTTAGTCGGGGCGTTCTCAGCCTGCGAAAATCTTGAGAACATTAACGATTGCCGGACCCAGCAGCATAATAAAAATCACGGGGAAAATAAACGCGACCATCGGGAACAGCATTTTAACAGATACCTTCATGGCTTTTTCCTGGACCCTTGCTCTTCTCGCCTGCCGCATTGCCGAAGCTTGGGATCTGAGGACATTTTTAATCGATATTCCAAGCTGCGAAGCCTGAGCAAGCGCCCCTGCAAAGCTTTTGATCTCCTCTATTTCGCACCGTTCGCCAAGAAGCATCAAAGCATCCCGCCGCGGCCTTCCCATACTCATCTCTCTGGAGGTAACGGTGAATTCGTCAATGAGCGGCCCTTCCATATTGCTTATAATGTGGCTTATGGCCTGTTCAAAGCCGAGACCGGCTTCAACGCTGACGCTTAAGAGATCCAACACGTCTGGGAGCTGCCGCTCCATCAGACTTTTTCTTTTTTTTATTGAACTGGTCAGGAAAAACCGCATGCCGGTATAACCGATAAAAAGTCCCGCAGCGGCTCCCAGCAGTGCGTTTTTCGGCGATCTGCTTAACGCAAGTATGATTAAAGCTAGAAGAATGGCGGTCCCGCTGATGACTAATAATTTAATTATTCCGAATTCTGCCGGTGTAAACGTGAAGCCTGCCTGGTACAGCATTTTCTTTTGGAGATTTGCCTGGCGGTTTTTTTTCGCATCCGCAGACGTATCACTGCCGATCTTTTTGGCAAGAGAACGGATTATTGGCTTGAGGAATCTCTCCGAAAACGGTTTACCCATTTCTTCATCTGGAGTAAATTTCGCGTTTGTCTTGCAATCGATCATGTCTATTCTGCGCCGGAGTATGTCGCGCTGCTCTCCGGATCGGGAAAACAGGATAATGATCAATAAGTAAATCACGATTCCCACTGCTACAGCAAACAGGATATTCAAAACAATCATTCCTTTCTGCTGACTAAGTTGTTTTAATACTTGATATCGACGATTTTTTTTATTGATAAAAATCCGATTATTTCAAGAAATATTCCAACACCAATCATGACCTGACCTAGAACGCTGTTGAAAAAAGCCATAATATAACCCGGATTCATCAGCATCAGCATCAGTGTAATAAAAACCGGCAGCAAACCTATAATCAGGCCGGACATTCTGCCCTGCGCCGTCAGCACGCGGACCTCATCTTTTATCTTGATTCTGTCTTTAATCGTTGCGGAAATGTTGTCCAGTATATCGGTGAGGTTCGCGCCGACCCGGCTTGTCGTTATGACGGCGGAAACCAGAAGGGACAGATCCGGATTTTGAGTTCTCTCCACCATGTTGATCAGCGCGTCTTCCATCTTAACGCCGTAGCGGATTTCACGAATCGTATTGGAAAATTCAATTGAAATGGGAGGCTGCATATCTTTCGCTATACTTTCCATAGCCTGTTGAAAAGAATATCCGGACCGCATACAGTTACCCATGACAACGAGTGTTTCTCCGAGCTGTTTATTAAAAAGCTGCTGCCTTTTTTTCTTGGCTCGCTTGACGAGCAGCGGCGGTATAATAAAACCAATTATGCCGGCGCTGAAAATTGTTATAAAACTTTTGCCGAGCAGTGCCAGCAGTAAGACGGGAATCGTAGAGGCGCATATCCATATGATGAGGTATTCCCTGGCGTTGAGCGTGATACCTGATGCTGTGAGCTCTTCTTCAAATTTCTTGCTTATTATGGCATTGGTTTTTTTGTTTTTGGCGTTTTGGCGTTTTTCACGCATCACGGCGTCTTGAATTTGGTCGATATCGTTTTGATTTATCAGATTTTTTATTCTTTTTTTGACTTTTTTATCAGCCGTTCCGGCACTGAAAAAAGCGATAATCATGATGTAGACGGTAAATGCGCCTAATGCCGGTAATAATATTACTTCCATGTTTGCACCTCAATTAGAGAACCAATCATCTCTGACAAGAATACCTGAACCGGCTAGTTTTTCAGTAAAACCCGGCCTGATTCCTGTTGCGATAAAATTACCTTTCAGCATACCGAGCGTGTTCATGCCATCCGGGTTATAGACGAATATGTCCTGAAGGGTAATCGTATCTCCCTCCATACCGACGATTTCCGTAATATTGGTGATTTTTCTGGAACCGTCCTTGAGGCGTGCCTGATGAACGATTAAATCAATCGCGGAAGAGATCTGTTCTCGTATTGCTTTAATCGGAATCTCCATTCCTGACATCAGCACCATCGTTTCTAGTCTTGAGACCAAATCTCTGGGCGTGTTTGCATGGGCTGTTGTCAAAGAACCGTCGTGACCGGTATTCATCGCCTGGAGCATATCCAGCGTTTCGCCGGATCGAACCTCTCCGACGACAATCCTGTCAGGGCGCATACGCAGGGAGTTTCGTACAAGGTCGCGGATTGAGATCGCGCCTGCCCCTTCAATATTTGCCGGCCTGCATTCAAGCGTGACGACATGATTTTGCCGGAGCTGCAATTCTGCCGCGTCTTCAATTGTGACGATGCGTTCGTTATCTGGAATATAGCCTGATAGAATGCCTAAAAGCGTTGTTTTGCCGCTTCCTGTTCCTCCTGAAACAATGATGTTAAGCCTACCTTTGACACAGGCTTCGAGGAAAGACATCATTTTTGGGGAAACGGAATTGAATTTAACAAGGTCGCTTACCGTCAGTGGGTTCTTGGAAAATTTTCTGATCGTGATTGTCGGGCCGGTCAGCGCGAGAGGCGGGATAATAATATTGACGCGCGAGCCGTCAGCAAGCCTTGCGTCGACCATGGGGCTTGATTCGTCGATTCTTCTGCCGATAGATGTGACAATCCTTTGCACGACGTTTAGGACGTGGTCATCGTTTTTGAATTTTACCGGTGATAACTCAATTTTTCCTTTTCTCTCGACATAAACGTTATATGGGCCGTTGACCATGATTTCACTGATATCTGAGCTGTCAAGAAGGGGTTCGAGGGGGCCCAGACCAATGACGTCGTTATATACGTCACGTATGACCCTTGATTTATCGGCACGGGTTATGCTGACGCCCTTGTTGCTGATCAGAGAATCAAGCGCGTTTATGATGTATTGCTCTTTATCCGCTCCGTTATTGGTGCTGTTTGAAGAATCATTGTTAATGAATTCTATGAGTTCCGCGTGCAGCTTTTCTTTAAGCTCGGAGTATTCATCCGTATTTTGGGGCATGGATTTGGCGGCAGAGCTTTCATTGTTTTCCGTCTGAACCTGAACGGTCTTTGTCTTTTCAAGTCTCTCAAGCAAACTCATATGTATTCACCAATAATTTTTAATTCGCCGAAAAAGCTTCACTGCCCGTCACCTTTTTTTGTTTGCGCACTGCTCTGCGGTCTTTAAACAGCTTTTTCTTTTTCTTCATAGATATCTTCTGGGCATCGTTACTTTCGTTTCCCTGAAGAAGCTGCTCCGTTATCTCTGAGAGGGACTGTGTCAGCTTTGTGTTCGGGGCCGCGGTCACAATAGGAATTCCGCGGTTCAATGCCGATATCGCCGCTTTATAATCAATTGGTACTTTAGCCCAGATGGGGCAACCGAGTATATTCTGAACATCGTCCAACGTAATCGTGTTCCCATCGACCATCCTGTTTACAATGACGTTGATTTTCTCCTTCTGCTGAAGCGAATCCAATATCGTCATGGATAGCTTGGAGTTTTTTAAGATGGAGATGTCAAGTCCTGTGACAAAAAGGACGGTTGAGGAACTCTCTATAGCCGTTAAAGTCACTTCATTGAATGACGGCGCGGTATCGATAATGACATAGTCAAAATATGTCCTGAGCAGGCTCAGTAGATTCTGAACTTTTTCGGCGGTGACAACCTCCGCGTATTCCGGGCTTTTTGGCGCGCACAGAACATGAACACCATTTGAGTGCACAACCATATAGCTCCGTACAGAGTCAATATTGGGGGTATAGACCTCCTGTACTAGTTCGGCGATCGTATCTTTAGGGTCAAGGTCCATAAAAATATGTACGTCTCCGAATTGAAGATCAAGGTCGATAAGCGCGACCTTTTTCTTCTTTTCCGCCAGCTTGGCTGCAATATTGACAGCGATGGTTGTTTTTCCTAAACCACCTTTTGAACCGAAAACGGTAATAACCCTCGACATCCAAGTGAGGTCCGTTTTTTCATTTAACGCTTTTAATCTCGTTGTTTCGCTTGCATATACCGTTTTTATATAATCGGAAAACTGCTTGGCGGAGGTGGGGAATTCCATGATATTATGTGCACCCACACGGGTGGCCTCTTGCAGGGTTTCGATGTTCATTTGCTCCAATAGCAGAATGATAAATGTTCTGGGCCTTTGCAGCAGTATTCTCTCAGTCAGGCTGAGGACATCCGGTTCTCCGGTTCCGAGCGTTATAATAATAATGTCAGGAGACAGATTCTCGATTTTATCCAGCGCCTTCACGCCGCCGGGAGATTCGCCCACTATCGAAATCTCTTCATCCTGAATGAGCTGCCTCAAATTTTGCAGTGTGCCGTCAAGTTTGCTGACAAGCAAAACGTTGATTTTCATTCCCGGTTCCTTTCCGCCGATGATATCGTATTTTAATAATCGCTTTGCTTTTAATCAGCCGAGGATTTGTGTAATCGTTATTACCGGTACATAGACGTCGTTTTTATCAAGCGGTGACCTGAGTATTGCTCTCAACAGCCCGGCGTTTTCTGAATAGCTGAGTTCTACGGCCTGCGTCGGCGTAACTTCAAGCGTTAATGTCGTATATTTGTCTGATCCGGATTTCTGCATGACCTGATCAACGGCGAGCACCTTGATATTCTGCATGAGAAGCTTTGCGGTGGGTATTGCTTTGTTCTCCGCTTCAACCTGATATTGGGCAACGATGTCTACCGTGTCATTGGGCCTGATCATATATTTCAGGCTTGAGGTATCTCCAACGCCGATTGTAATAGCACGCATACCGGGCTTAATGGCATAAGCCAGCGTCCCGCTTTCCGTGCTCCCCACATCCACAAGCCTGATGCTGAGAATTTGTTCTCCTGCTATGATTTTGGCGCTTGTGGTTTTTCCGACGATATCGGTTGCCTTGTCATATGAATTGGGAAGAATGGTGTCGGTGGGAACCGAAACAAGTTTCAGCATATCCGCCGTCATGACAGTATTTTCAGGAATGTCGTCTGCGGCGACAATAACGTTTGATTTGGGTGTGTTTTTTGTTAAATTGCCTGCCAGACTGAGATAGTAAAACAAAGCGCCGGCTGTGATCACAGCCAGGATTAAAGCCAACAATCTTATTTTTTTCATCTTATCTCCATACATTGCAGCTTACAAAATGCCGCTTAAATATACATAACTTGTAGTGCTGCTGCCGTTTTACCGGCGAACGGCGGGCCGAAATCAGATCTATTAACAGACAGTTTTCAGTCTTATTATTCAAATTTCATGATGCTGGTGGCGGAAATCGTGATGGCGCTTTTTCCTAAAATCATTGATGTCAAACCTGTAAGCAATTGAATTGGGGTGGTTACTTTGATCTGTACTGATTCTTGAATGCCGTCGCTGTCCGTATCAAGGCTTAAAAGCTCAATTTGCGTTGAGCCGGCCGGTAATTGCGGCGCGTCTTCCAGAACGATGCTTTTTGCCTTTGACAGGTCATCGTCTGCGCTGCTGTCATAGTAATGGACGGCAGTATATCGCGCGGCTTCTCTGGCCGCGTTGGTGGCCGCGATATCACAGCTGTAAAGCCATCCGAAGTCGATGATGCCGCAGAGAAGGACGATCAGGATCGGTAAAACGAGCGCAAACTCAACGGCGGATTGTCCTTCTTCGCCTTTAAGCCCCATGCCAAACACCTCCTCAATAGCTGGTGAAGCCAGACCCCGTCCCGGGGGTCGGAGTCTGGCTCAATGACAGAACCTTGATAAAACTTCATTAACCTTACGGATGGGTTGCAACCATTAATGCAAGAGCGATACCCGCAATGAGAAGCGCGTATTCAACGATGCCCTGCCCGCTCTCTTCTCGCGTTAACCAACGAAGTTTTTTCATCAAAAAACTTGCTGATTAGCCGCCGGAAAGCGCGGTGCCAACCTGGGTGAAGAGAGCGCTGATTTGCGGGCCCAACGCGAAAATAGCAACCATGACAACAATAGCGATTCCGGCAATAATCAGTCCGTATTCGACCATGCCCTGCCCGCTTTCTTCTTTTCCCAGCCAATTGATAATATTTTTCATTAATTTTTCCTCCCTTTAATTTTGTGTGTTGACGATTGACCTGTTTAAGGTTTTGCTCTGATCAGTTACTCTGTAGAATGCTGTTCATCACGCTCCAATCCTTTTATCATTTTTCTTCGTAACCAATACTGATGTCTATTTCTAATAACCGGGAACACTGGTAATGATTGCAAATGCCGTTCCCGCCATCATAAAAGGGGCAAAGGCAAACATGCTTTTCACAGTGAGTTTCCTTGTGATCAAACCGGTGGAACACCAAACCAGCATCACGGCGCTCATACCAATCATTCCATACATAATGTGCGGGTAACCGAGTATGAGACCCATTGCCCCGGCCAGCTTAACATCTCCCGCCCCGATGGCGGTAAAGCCTAGCATCGAGCCTAAAGCGATGAAGACTGCCATGACGACTATCATCGTTATGATTGCAGCGATTAAGGATGTCGCACCACCTAAACTGATCTGCATGATGAATCCCGCCAGCAGCATCGTAAGCACAGCCTCGTTCGGAATTAGTCTGATTCTGATGTCGATAATGGTGATGACTTCAGCATCAAACAGGATAACTGCCAGTAATGCAGCGTGCAGTAGGTTTTCTGCAAACAACCCTACCGCCGCCCATAATGCGCCGTTTACCAAGAGACATAAGAGCTTCAGCAGCCGCGATGTAAACCGTGTGTCGGGAATAAGCGCGCGGCTGCTCTTCTTCAGCTTATACTCTGCGATTTTAAAAGCGATAAGCGGTATAAACCAGCCGGACGCCATACCGAAAGCGCCCATGAAGAGAGCCAGTGTAACGTTCATTTATATACTCCTTACAGCGGCCGCCAGCAAACAGCGATTAGAATAAAAAAGACTCTACCGGAAAATTTCCGAATAGAGTCCAATTGCCATCTCTGCCAGTCAAAAACCAGCGGAGACGTAAGCCAAAAAAACTCTATTGGAATTCCCAATAGAGTCTCAAGGTCATGATTTTACCGGGAAAGCCCGATAGAATCTATAACCTTAACAAAATGGCAACTGGCTGTCTTAGTCAGAAACTTTAGACCCTTTAGCTTTGCGTCCTTATCTTTCGATAAGTTTGCTATTAACATTTTAAGTTTCAATTATACGCTTTAGAAAAATAGATCTTCCATCAGGACACACGATGGACAAAATAGCGCTTTGATGATACTATAGCAATTGACCAGGTTCGAATATTGATCTAATAATTATCATTATGTCCTAATGTGTTTATAATAATACTAGTATGACCTGCTGTCAAGCGCCAATACGTCCTATTTAGATGATTTGTTTCAACAATTAATTGGTGGTGTTTTTGTGTTTATTGACAATTACATGAAAATATGCATGTTAAAAGGTATTTCACCAACCAGATTATTAAGCAATTTAAAAATCAGCAAAAGCTCATATTCGCATTGGAAATCGGGAGGAGAGCCGCTCAACGAGACCAAAAAGAAGATTGCGGATTATCTGCATATATCCATCGAGGAACTTGAATCCGGTCAAATAAAAAGAGAGCCCACGGATGAAAACCGTGAGCTTTCGGAAATTGACAAGCGCATTATTGACGGGTTTATGAAATTGTCAGATCACGAGAAGCGTCTTGTTCTCGCTCAGATAGAAGCTTGGAAATCATTGAATTAAGCGCTTGCTTTTGTTCGCTGCTAAGGTCTTTTAATATCTCTTTAATTGAATCCTCATTCATGCTGCGCCTCCATCATAAATATAGGCTCCACCTATAATACGATTGACAAAGCGAATTTTGGATTATTTTGTTGAAAAATTTTTTTACCCGCTTTTGAAATCATGCAATATCCTGTCATTTTTGCGCTTAAATTGTATCGTATCGTAAAAACATATAATTATAAATGAAATTGTCACATACGCCAAACCCCCCTTGCTCAAGGGGGGTTTGGCGTTTTGATCTGGTAATCTCTCACTACATGGGCATGGGCATGATATGTTAAACCTTACAATCCCCTGTATGACTGTTATTTACTATAGACACAGCCATACACGCCGTGCTGGCCATACTGACCGTCGTATCCTCGACCAGAACCCTTTCCAAAGCCGACGCCGTATTGCTGGCCCAGCATTGCCCCACCGGTTCCGTCACAGGTTGCCATGTTTGCTTGGATTGCCGCAAAAATTTTATCTGCCTGCGCCTGTGTCATATCGCCTGATGCTACACGTGCGTCCAAAACGTCCTTTTTCAATTCCAGTATGGCCGATTTGAATTCGTCGAGCACACCTGCTTCGCTGGCAATTGTCCCGTAGGTATTTCCGGTATCCTGTCGCTCTTTGACAACGCTGTCAACCGTTCTGCCAGTCAGCCCAGCGACAGCCTCGGCGGGGCTGCTGTACACCGACGCCGCAAGAGCGGTTACGGATACCGCACTCAATGCAAGAACCGCAACGCCGACTGCCAAGAGCTTTTTAAATAAAGACATGTTTTTGACCTCCTAAGTTTTTACCGTTTCCGGCTGTGATGGCTTTATCTTAAAAGAAAACTATGGCAAAAATATGTTAACATCATTTTTTTGCGAAGCATTGAGCGTGTGATTGTCTGAATAGGAAAATCCCGCATCCAATAAACAGGAGGCGGGATTTTTGTGTATGGTTATTGAACGGGAACTGTTATGGTGAATTCGCTGCCGACGCCCGGTTTTGACGAAACGATGACCGAACCGCCCATCTGCTCCAGATTTTCTTTGACAACGTATAACCCAAGTCCATCCCCCGTGATCGAAGCGGTATTACGGCCCCGGAAATACGCGTCGAACAGGTGCGGCAGGTCTTCCTCCGCGATACCGGTGCCGGTATCCTTTATGATGATTGCAACTTTTGAATCCGACGCCTGATAGGATACCTCGACTCTCCCACCGGGCGCTGTAAACTTGTATGCGTTTGTCAACAGATTGTATACACTCTGACTTAATTTATATTTATCTGTCTTAACCCGAACTTTCTGGCTGCTCAACAGCTGAAGGCTTATTTTCTTTTTCTCAAACTGCACCTTCAAGCCGCTGATGATCTGGCTGATCAGCGAATGCAGGTCAAGTTCTTCCGAGGAGACTATTTCCGACGGTTTGTCGGCGTCTATCAGCTTGCTCATGTTTGTTATGATGGATGAAATGTTGTCAAGCTGCGCCTGACAGACTTTAATTTCGTCGTCCGTCATTTTTATGACGCCGTCCTCAATTCCCTCCAAATGCGTTTTCATAATCGTCAGGGGTGTTCTCGTCTGGTGGACAAGCTCGTCGACAACTCTTTTTCTGACAATCTGCTTGATTTTAAGCCTGTTTTGGAGTGTTTCAAGCCCCGATTGAATAATCCTGATTTCCCGAACCTTTGACGGTTTATAATCCATAGAACCGCCCATATCAATACGCAGCGCCTGCGCTGCCGTATTGGACAAATCCCGGCTCAGCGTTCTGCTGATGAATATGCCGATAATAATGAGCACAAACAGGACGACGACAAACGAAATGGCGCTGTTTCGAAGCAGCGCAACTCTGAACAGCACAGAAACCTGTGAATTTCCAAGAGAGCTGTATCTTGTGATATTCAGGACACCCAGGTTGTTGCCGCCGTCTGTCAGCTGGTAGGTGTCCACCTCTTCGGAATTATTCCTGTGCATCATCCCATTCATCATGCCGTAGCCGCCGCCCGGTGTGTTATCAGCGCTCGCCACGAGCTTTCCCGATGCATCATACAGTTTGATACTGATGATCGGGTCATCAAGATGCGATTCAAGCTGGACAGATAGCCGCTGCTCAGAGATACTGCCGTCTTGCAGCGCGCTGACCGCCAACTGTTCGATTTGGCTGATATGATTATTATAAGAATCGGTACTGTATGACATAAAGTATTTGTTAATGAGGGAGGACAGGATGAACGAATTGACGCAGATGGCCAAAACTGCCGTCACCGTCAGGACGAGAAGCCATTGCCTTCTGATTGTCAATTCCGTGCACCTCCCAGCACATATCCCGCACCGTACTTTGTCAGGAGAATTTGCGGATTCCTCGGATCGTTCTCTATTTTCTGACGAAGTCTTTTTATGGCGCTGTCGATATTCCGGTCATAGCCTTCGTAGTCGTAGCCGTATGCCGAACTGATCAGCTGCTCCCGCGATAAAACCTGTCCCTGATTTCTGAATAACGCCTGCAAAAGTCCAAACTCCGCCGCTGTAATTGGGATTTCCTTACTGTCCTTATACAGCTTCATGCTTTTGGTATGGAGGCTCAGATCGGCGAATTTATACACGAGTTCTTCAGAATTATGGTAGGTCCGCCGGATAAGGGCATGCACTCTTTTTACAATCTCCTTAACGCTGAAGGGCTTGACGACATAGTCGTCAGCGCCCGTGTCGAAGCCCTTGAGTCTGTCGATCTCTTCGGTCCTTGCTGTCAGCATGATGACTGGGATATCCGAAATCTCGCGGATTTCTTTGAGCACGTCAAAACCGTCGATACCCGGCATCATGATGTCAAGCAGGGTGAGGTGAATTTCTTCCTTGTTGAAGATTTCCAGGGCTTCAAAGCCGTCTTGAGCAACGAAGGTCTTAAACCCTTCATTTTCAAGGTATTTAGCAACGACGCCGCTGATTTCCGCCTGATCTTCAACAACAAGTATATTATATACCACAATGATCACCCTGCTCTATTATACCTTCCGCAACGTGCCAGTACAATAATTCTAAGGACGCGTTATTTGCCCGTCAGAACTTTTTTCATTCTGATATAGTCTTCCTCAGAAATCTCGCCTTTGACAAAACGCGCGTTCAGAAGCTCCAGACTGTCATCGCTTTGATTGACAGGATGATGCCCCTGCCCTTTCTTGACGAGCGCGACGATGGCAACAACGACCAGCGCGGTGACTACAAGCGCAACACCCATCATGACAAGGCCCCAGCCGCTGTGCATAAAGTTACTCATATAGCCAAACCCGTCACTAAAGCAGCGACCCAGTCCGCCTTCTCCTCTGAAATACATCATCATAAATACCTCCTATTTTTAACTTCTCAGTGTTTGAAGCATCTTTTTATATGTTTCTTCGTCAATCTCTCCGGATACAAAACGTTTTTTCAGAATCACTTCAGCGTCATTGGCGTCAGACGGGGCATAGCCATGATAACATCCAGGCTTGACTATGAAATAGACGATCGCTGCGATGACGAGTACAAATAATAACATTTTTTCGCCTCCCTTGGTTTGTTTGCATCTAGATTATCAGTCCGAATTATGGCACAAATATGGCATTTGTTTAAGATCTCAACCGTTTTTTACATTGTACATGTATTGATCATAAAATGGACTGTACATGACACGAAAGGAGCTGAACATCATGACGAATCGGAACGATATGAGTTCCGAGTATGTCCTGAAAGACTATGGTCCACGACCGTTAGTCATAAATATTGATAAGGCAACCAAGCAGAACAATACATTCCGCACAGCACTGTGGACAGGAAATCATCTTCAAGTAACCCTGATGAGCATCAACATCGGCGAGGAAATCGGCGCCGAGAGCCACCCGGAGCTTGACCAATTCCTACGGATTGAGCAGGGTCAGGGTCTTGTGAAAATGGGTTATCGCCTCGAAGACATGAATATGCAGGCAAAAGTTGCTGACGGTGACGCAATCCTCGTGCCAGCAGGGACATGGCACAATCTCATAAACACGGGGAGCATACCGCTCAAGCTGTACTCCATATATGCGCCGCCCCAGCATCCCCCCGGTACCGTTCACAGAACAAGAGCAGACGCGATGGCTGCCGAGCATAGCCACTGACTAACGGAATCAGTCAAAAAGAAGTACCGTCACGAAGTATAACGTCGTGGCGGTACTTGCTTTTTTATTGGTATCACGCAGCTTGTTGAATGGCAGCGCCCTTTTTTCGTTGTTTACGCCCGCGTTCCGAGCGTGTATAAAAGGGCGTTGCATATGGCAGCGGCAACGTTGCTGCCGCCTTTTCTGCCAAGCGATAGGATACAGGGAACGCCAGATGCTTTAATAATCTCCTTGCTCTCCACCACATTGACGAAGCCGACAGGCACGCCAATGATGAGGTCAGGCCGGATACGTCCTTCCGAAATGAGCTCATCAAGGCGAAGCAGCGCCGTTGGCGCGTTGCCCACTGCAATAATCAGCGGGCCGCTCAATGCACAGGCTTTTTCCATGCTGACGGCCGCGCGCGTCACGTTTCGCTCTTTTGCCGACGCGGCCACGTCGTCATCGGCAATAAAGCAGTGAATGCGGCCGCCGAGCTTATGCAAGGCAGCTTTGCTGATCCCGGCCTCGGCCATATGCGTGTCCGTCACAATCTGCGCGCCGCCTGACAGCGCCGTTTTCCCCGCTTCGACGGCACCCGGCGAAAAATAGAGTGTGTCGGCATAATCGAGATCCGCCGTCGTGTGGATGACGCGTTTGATAACAGGTGCAAGCGACGGGTCGAGCGTTTTTTCGCCCAATTCCGCTGTAATAATTTCGAAGCTTCGTTTTTCAATGTCCATTGGCGCAAGCGTATGCCAGTCCATTTTATTTCCTCCCGTTCACGCTGGAGACCCCGTACCGCTGATAACATACACGGGATTCTGCGCGATCATCATATGATATCCGCCCATGCGCCGCGACCGGCTGACGGCAATTTGCGAAACCTCAACGTCAGCAAGCGGTAGGCGAAAAAATGCGGCTGTCGCCTTTCCCAGCGTCTCCAGCGCGACGGCGCTGACGACAAGTCGGATTTTCGGATTGCGTGCCAATAAAAGCTCTAAAATCTCTTCAAGATTACCGCCGCTTCCGCCGATAAACGCCGCGTCCGGCACAGGCTGCCCTTCAAGCGTCTGCGGGACGTCACCTTCGACGACGGTGATGTTCGTTACCTTCATTTTCTGCGCGTTTTCAGCAATAAGCTGGCAACCCTCACGCGCCCTCTCAAATGCAAAGACATGGCCTTTTTTCGCCAGCAGGGCCGTCTCCACGGTAACAGAGCCCGTCCCGGCGCCGATGTCATAAACAATATCGTCTTCCCGCAGACATAGTTTTGAAAGGATGACGCTGCGGACTTCGCTTTTTGTCATCGGGATATCACCGCGGGTAAACGCTTCGTCTGCGAAGCCGCAAGAAACGAGCCGGCGCGGGGTCGGATTTTCAACCAGCATGACGGCAAGCTGCGTCGTCTCGTCTTGTGCCAAGTCCTGTGCTGTTTTTCTTATGATGCGCTCGTCGTCACTGCCGAGTCTCTCGCCGACAGTGACCGTGCACCCGCCAAAACCGGCCGCACATAATTCGCGGCAGATCGCCTGCACCGTCAAAGCGCCGCCTGTCAAAAAAAACGTTTCGGCGTTGTCGCGCACGGGTGTGACAGCGTCGCACGATTTCCCATGGGCACTGACGAGTTTCCACGCCTGCCATGGACGGCAGAGCTTGGCGGCGAAATATTGAACGCTGGAGAGCCCGGCAATCAGCGCATAGTCATGATCACCCAACGCCTCTATGAGCTTTTTTGCGCCGCTGTAAAAACCAACGTCCCCGCTCATCAGGACACAGATATTCCGCCCACGGTTTTGCTCAATCACCCGAAGGATATCCGCGGGCTGTATCGCCGCGTGGCGCACAGCCGATGTATGAGCGGTCGCCGCAGCTAAAAGCCTCTCGGCACCAATGAGGACGTCCGCTTCCATCATGGCCTGCTTGCCTTCTGCAGTCAGGGTATTCTCGCCACCCATTCCCACACCGACAATATGAATGCCCATTTAATCCCCCTCCAAAAGCGCTGTGACACCTAAAACCACGTCTTCAAGCGACAGCCCGGCGTCGTCCGGCCGGCTGACAACGATAAGCCGTGCGCCAAGCGCCGCCGCCGCTTCCTGCTTTTCCGGAAAACCGCCCGTCGTACCGCCATCTTTTGTCACCAGCGTTTTGATCTGAAACTGTCGCATAAGGGCAATATTCAGCTCTTTTGAAAACGGCCCCTGCATGGCAATGATGTGCTCGGCCGGAAAACCAGCTATAAGGCAGGCCTCAATCGATGACGCCGTCGGCAGAACGCGTGGGTAAAGCCGCTTTTCAAAATCCCTGACGGCCGTAAAAGCCGAAAGCTCCTTGCTCCCTGTTGTCAACAGCACATTGTCGGCCGTCTCGTTTAAGCATATTGCCGCGTCCGCCATCGTTTTAACGATGACAGCACCGGCGCAGGTGCTTTCTGCTCTGAGCAGCCGGAAACCCGGCACCCCCGTTTTTGAAAGGGCAGCCCTGATATTCTTCGTAACCTCAAACGCGTAGGGATGCGTTGCGTCGATGACACAGGCGTATCCACCGCTGCGGAGCAGCTCTTCGATTTGCGCCGCGTTCAAGCGGCCTGTTTTGACCGTCAATCCCGCCAAATTGCCGGGGGCTGTCAGGCGTCCGTATTCCGTCGCGACGCAGAGTGTTATGTCAAGCTTATACGGCGCAAGCGCCCTGAGCAGCGGGGGCGCGTCACCTGTTCCCCCGAAAATGAGGAGCTTTTTCATTTTTTGTTCTCATACCCGCGCGGTGTAACCATTTTGCCGTTCACAAGGCGCGTTGTGCTGTTGCCAATAAAAACGGTTGTAAACATATCAACCGCCGTGTCGCGCAGCTTTTGAAGCGTCATCGTCGTGCTCGCCTCGCCGTCGCGCCCGATATTGCTCGCGATACCGCAAACCGTATCCCCGCTGCGGCATTCAAGCAAAATATCACACGCCCTTTTCAGATGATCTTTTCTTTTATGACTGGCCGGATTATATAAAACAACGGCAAAATCCCCCACGGCAGCGGCGCGCAGGCGTTTTTCAATAACCTCCCAGGAGACCATCAAATCCGACAGGGAAATGACGGCGTAATCCTGCATGAGCGGCGCGCCGAGAATGGCGCCGCCGCTCTGCGCGGCTGTCACCCCGGGGATAACGATGATCTCCACGCCCGGTGTCTCGGCGGCTAACTCATACAAAAGGCCTGCCATACCGTAAACACCGGCGTCACCGCTGCAGACCATCGAAACCGTTTTGTCCGCCGCCTCTGAAAGCGCCATGCGACAGCGCTCAATCTCGCTGCACATGCCGGTTGACTTATAAGTCTTTTCGGGGTAAACCGGTCGGACAAGGTCAACGTAAGTCGTATACCCGCAAATGAGTTCAGAGCAATCAAGTGCCGAGTGCGCTTGTTTTGTCATGCCCGCAGCATGCCCCGGCCCGAGACCGACAACGTATAATTTTCCCATTTTTATTCCTCCAAAAAGCGCACCGTATAGGGCGCGACTGCAAATGCCATGGTGATGCCGTTTCCGGCGTCCTTTTTCGTCAGCAAAGTTCCGCCGCTGCCGAGCACGGCACTTCTTTCGCAGACGTTATCAACGCCCGTTGTTTTACGGACAAACTCTGAAGCAGTAAAGCTCCCTTGAACGTCGGCCAGCGCCAAAGCGGAAAACGTTCGAAACGGCAAATTGCGCGACCGGCAGAAAGATAAAAGGCCCGCCTCTTCCGCCTTTAAATCGATGCTACAAACCTGGCAGACCGCTTCTTCGTAAAAGCTGGACTTTTTAAGAATCATATCAAAAGCCCGGTCTAAATCCTCCGCCGAAACGCCCCTCCGGCAGCCGACGCCGAGCGTCAGAACAGGCGGTACGAGGCGCAGCGCCGCATGACTGCCCTTCGTTTTGATCGTGATGGCGATGTCGTAATTTTTTTTATCCTCTGAAAAGCCCTCCGGCAGCTTGCCTTTGATCGGGAAAAGGCTGCGAAACGCGATTTTCTCACCGGCCAGCAGGCGCGCGGATATCCATTTAATCCGCTCGGGATTGAGAATACACATCTGTTTTCTGCTTGCCCAGGCGTCGACGGCAAAAACACCGCTGCAATCCGTTGCCGTCGTAATAACGGGGATGGCCCCATAAAGGGCCCCGATGGTCCGTGCCAGATCGTTAGCCCCGCCGATATGGCCGGACAGAATCGGGATAACGAACCGGCCAGTTTCATCGAGCACAAGGACGGCCGGGTCGCTCGTTTTTGATTTGATATACGGCGCAATTGCCCGGACGGCAATCCCGGCGGCACCAACAAAAACAAGCGCGTCATCTGTTGCAAAACGGCTTTTCGTCCAGTGATCCAGCGCGCCGTTCGCGCACCGGTTGAGCAGCACATGATGGCCTGCCCCCTCCAGCGCCGCACACAGGCGTTCACCCAGGTCAAAGCCCCGCGCCGTAAAGACAATCATGCCGATGTTCATGTCGAAACGCCCTCGCGAAAAAGCGTTGTAAAGGCGGGATCATACAGCTTCGAGCGGTTGTATTCATTTCCCAGAAAGCCGCCAACTGTAATCAGCGCCGTATTCTTGATGTTGTTCTCCGTCATGGTCTGATGAATCGTTGAAACGGTGCACCGATAAACCTTTTCATCGGGCCATGTCGCCTTATAGACGATGGCGGCGGGCGTGTCGCCCGGATAGCCGCCCTCAAGCAGTTCCCTCTGGAGCGATTCTGTCAGCCCGGAGCTTAAGAAAATCACCATCGTGCAGCCGTGCGCGGCAAAGCTGCGGATGCTCTCCCGCTCGGGCACCGGTGTGCGACCCGCCATTCGGGTAATGACGACGCTTTGGCTGACGTCCGGCAGCGTGTATTCGGCGCGAAGTGCCGCCGCCGCGCCGCAGAAGCTGGACACGCCCGGTACGCTTTCATAAGCGATATCACAAGCGTCAAGCCTGTCCATCTGCTCGCGGATGGCGCCATACAGGCAAGGGTCGCCCGTATGCAGGCGGACGGTGTCTTTGCCCGCCGCCTCCGCCGACGTCATCACGTCCAGCACTTCTTCAAGCGTCATTTTAGCGCTGTTATAAACGGCACATTCTGATTTCGCGTATGATAAAAGCGCCGGATTGACTAGGCTGCCAGCATAGATAATGACATCGGCCTGCTTGAGGCGCTCGGCACCGCGAATGGTAATAAGATCTGGCGCGCCGCTGCCGGCCCCCACAAAATAGATCATTTGTTTTCCTCCCAGCCGAATGATTCGATCAGAGATGCCGCCGAAGCCGTCTGACCGAGAAAGCCATATGTATTTGAAAACAGAACGGCACCGATTTCTGTTGCTTCTCCCGTTTTTCTTTGAAGCTGCTCTTCAATCTTGCTCAGGAGCGATTTGAGCACCTCGTCCCGGATACCGGCTTGCATTAATATATCGACACACGCGTCCGTTGCGGCGCTGTCCATAATGGCGCGCACGGTCAGCTGCCCGGCGCCGCAGAGTGCAGCATGCGCCGCGAGGATTTCCGCCCGGCAGTCCGCTTCACCGGAATGCGTATTCATTATGCCGCCCGCCAGCTTGACGAGCTTGCCAAGATGACCGACGACAAGGATTTTTTGAAAGCCGCTCTGCACCGCAAAGCGCAGCGCCTCGCCAATAAAATTTGAAAATTTTACAGTTGGGGCTGCGCGGAGCTTTGGAAAACGGGACAAAAACGCCGTGCCGTAGTTGCCCGGCGTGAGAACAACGCTTCGATGTCCTTCGGCTGCCAGGGCGCGCAGTTCCAGCCCGATACAATCAATCAGCGCCTGCGTGCTCATCGGTTCGACGATACCGCTTGTCCCCAAAACTGACAGGCCGCCTTTAATGCCGAGCTTTTCGTTAAACGTCTTCTTCGCGCGATCTTCCCCCTCGGGAATACTGATGACGACCGTCAGGCCGCCTGTGTATTGCACACGCTGGCAGATGTGCGCCACTTCCTCGGCGATCATTCGCCGCGGCACCGTGTTTATCGCCGCCGCGCCGACCGGCTGGTTCAGGCCCGGCTTTGTGACGCGGCCAACACCGATACCGCCGTCAATCATAATGCCCGGCTCGTCCACCCGGCTGACAAGGGCGCAGACCAGCATACCGTCGGTGACGTCCGGGTCGTCACCGGCGTCTTTTCTGACGGCGCAAGCGGCCTGTTTGTCATCAAACGACGCGCCGAGCACTGGCACCGTCACGTCGAGGCCCTTCGGCGTCGTCAGGCTGATGGTCTCTGCCATCAACCCCGTCAGAAGCATTTCGGCGGCCGCTTTCGCCGCGAGCGCGGCGCACGTCCCCGTTGTGTAGCCGAGGCGCAGCTTCTGCGCACCTTTTTGAATATAATGCTCGAATGACAAAAGCGCACCCCGTCTCGTCTTTGTGGTTTAAAAAAATAAATGCCCTTCCCGGACGGAAAGGGCAATAAAAGCAAAGAAAACTTTGCAATCGTTACACCGGCCAAAGGTCCGTCAGCCCGTGATGAAATAATCGCAGCGCAGGTATTCTGGCTCTGGCGTCATCGCGTTGTTTCGTCTTCCCATGACAGGCGTCACAGTGACTTCTTGAAACACGCTGGTACCATTACAGCGGCGGCTCCGCGTGGGATTTTCACCCAACTTCCGTCGCGCGGCGAATCAATTTGCGCCCATTGTACCCGGCGGTCACCGTTTTGTCAAGGCTCATCTTTTACCCGCCGGTTTTGAGTGCGCCAAGACAGATATTTTTCAAAGACGCTTGACTCTCCGGTGACTTTATGTATAATGAAATCAAAATCGACAAGTTAATAAACGAATTTGACGTCAGGAAGTCGGGTGAAAATCCCGCACTGTCTCGCAACTGTAAGAGCGGAGCAACGGCCAATTTGCCACTGGGAAACCGGGAAGGCGGCCGGAGCGAAGATGCCCAAGTCAGGATACTGCGTTGAGTTTTTTCCAGACCAGACCTTACGATGTATAAGGGGGGTATTCCGAGGCCGAATGAATATCGGCACGGTTTAACGCGCCTTTTCGAAAAGGTGCGCATTTTTTTGTCGAAATATAAAAATTGAATAAGAAACAAATCTGGCACGCAGGAAGCTGGGTGAGAATCCCGCACTGTCTCGCAACTGTATTTGCCGAGCGACGGCCATCATGCCACTGGGAAACCGGGAAGGCGGCCCGAGCGATGACGCATCAGTCAGGATACTCGGCCGGATCTGGAAAACCATACCTTACGAAGCATAAGGAGGGGTTATTTCTATGGGCAGCACAGGGCATGCCGGTCGAATGCACCTTTCATCGAAGGGTGCAAATTTTTTTGGAGGGGTAACATGAATAAACTGCTATGCGAAAAAAATGCCTTAAAAGCATCCGTTATCGTATCCATCCTGCTGGCCTTTCCAACAATGACCGTCGGTGCCATGCACATTATGGAAGGCTTCCTGCCGCCCCTCTGGTGTATCGCCTGGGGTGCGTTATGCATTCCGTTTATCGTGAAGGGCTTTTTCTCGATCAAAAAGAAAGTTGCCGGTAATTCAAAAACGCTTTTACTGCTGGCAATGTGCGGCGCTTTTGCATTTGTTCTGTCGGCGCTGAAGCTGCCGTCTGTTACGGGCAGTTGCTCACATCCAACGGGCGTCGGTCTTGGTGCTGTATTATTCGGGCCGACATCCATGTCAGTGATCGGCATCATTGTTTTATTATTTCAGGCGATTCTGCTGGCCCACGGCGGTCTGACCACCTTGGGTGCAAACACGTTTTCCATGGGCATTGCCGGGCCTTTCGCGGCTTTCGGTGTCTACTGGCTTTTTAAAAAGCTTAAAACGCCGGTCGGCGTTGCCATTTTTCTTGCCGCTTTCCTCGGCGATCTGTTTACATATGTCGTTACATCCTTTCAGCTTGCCTTTGCCTTCCCGGACCCGTCTGGCGGCGTTATTGTTTCGGCTGTCAAGTTCCTGGGCGTTTTTGCCGTAACACAAATACCGCTGGCGATTTCAGAAGGCATCCTTACCGTGGTCGTCTATCAGGGCATCAAAAAATACAGCCGTCCGGAGCTTGAAGAACTTCAGGCCATTTGAGGGGGATAAGACAGCGATGAAACTCTGGCAGAAAAATATTTTTCTTATCATTCTTGTCGTAATAATTGCCGCTATCCCATTGGTGTTTATACGCGGTGAATACGGCGGATCAGACGATCAGGCCCAATCTGTTATCGCCGAAATTGACAAGGACTATAAACCATGGGCGCACGCACTTTTTGAACCGCCGAGTGGCGAAATCGCGTCTCTTCTCTTTGCGCTGCAGGCATCTATCGGCGCAGGGATTATTGGTTTCGGCTTCGGCAGACTGTCAGCCAAATACAAAGCGGGCGACAAGAATTGAGCCATATTGATCAATACGCCTATCAGTCAAAGCTGGCGCCGGTCAAAGCCGGCACGAAACTCCTGTATGCGCTGACCGTCATGGCTATCTGTCTCTTTTCCGGCTCAGAGCTCGTCAGCGTGTTAACGATTATCATCATGTCGGCAGTTACGCTCCTCTTGGGCGGCTGTCGATGGCAGCGCTACCTGCGCCTTTTAGCGATCCCCCTGACTTTTCTCGTAACAGGGACAATAACCGTTCTCATCACCCGCCTTCGTCCGACGGACGTCTCCATTGTCTCCATCTCTCTATTCGGCGGAATATACGGCATCAGCGCCGCGTCGCTCGATACCGGGATTATGATTTTTTTACGAGCGCTTGGCGCTGTCACCTGCCTTTATTTCTTTTCGCTGAATACACCGATGAACGCTTTTTTATCGCTGCTGCGGCGAAAAGCCCCCGGCCTTTTCGTCGAACTGATGGAGCTCATTTACCGCTTTATTTTTGTCATTTGGGAGGAAGCGGGGAAGATTCATACGGCGCAGGCGTCCAGGCTCGGGTATGACGGTTTCAAACGGAGCATGGCGTCTTTGGCAGAGCTTGTGACGAGCGTTTTCCTCCGTGCCTTCCGGCGTGTTGACCGTGTGAATGTGGCGCTGGCGTCACGCGGCTTTGACGGCAATTTTGAGCTTCTGACCGAACGAGAGGCGCCCAGCCGGATATTAACAGCGCTCACCCTTGCCACCGTCACCGTCCTGACGGCAGCCGCTATCCTTGAAAGGCTTTATCTATGAACATCATTGAAGTCAGAGACCTTTGCTACAGCTATGAGGACGATGAAGCGGCGCTTGACCACGTCAGCCTCGACATCAAAGCGGGGATAACAACAGCCGTTCTCGGCGGCAACGGTGCCGGTAAGTCAACGCTGTTTCTCAATCTAAACGGCGTTCTGACGCCGAAAAGCGGGCGTGTCTTCTTCGAGGGCCATGCGATTGATTATGGTAAAAAGAATCTCCTGGACATCAGGCGAAAGATCGGTATTGTCTTTCAAGACCCGGACGACCAGCTCTTTTCCGCCAGCGTCACAAAAGATATCTCTTTCGGCCTTATGAAGCTTGGTCTCACGCGTGCGGAGATAGAGGCGCGGATTGATCGTGTCGTCCGCCAAACAGGCATTGGGCACATCATTTCAAAGCCTACGCATGCCTTGAGCTTCGGGCAGAAAAAGCGCGTGGCTATCGCCGGCGTTCTCGTCATGGAGCCATCTGTTATCATCCTTGATGAACCGACGGCCGGGCTTGACCCGCAAGGCGTGAGCGAAATATTAAACCTGCTCCGGGAAATCAGGGCAGCTTGCGGCATCACCATCATCATCTCCACACATGACATTGACCTCGTCCCGCTCTATTGCGACGAGGCGATCGTTCTCGACCGGGGGAAGGTGATCTTCAGCGGCACGCCGGAACGGCTGTTCACAGAGCCGGATTTTCTCCGGGCGCACAATCTGCGCCTGCCGCGTATCAATCATTTGATGAACATCCTGCACAATAAGGATAACCTCGACGTCGACACGACGGCCTCCACCATCTCGCAGGCACGCCGGAGCATCAAAGAGCTTCTCGGCACGGAGCCTCATAACCATCAGTAAGGAGCAGTTATGCCAGGAGTTTTATATGGCGTGGGCGTCGGGCCGGGTGACCCGGAGCTCATCACCCTCAAAGCCGCCCGCATTATCAGAAAATGCCCTATTATCGTCGTGCCGAAATCGGGAGACGGTGAGCGCGTTGCCCTCAGCATCGCGCGGCAGGCCGTGCCCGAGCTTGTCGACAAGCAGCTTGTTGAGCTGGACATGCCCATGACGCGGGATCAGGCGCTCCTGCGCGCCTGTCATGAAAAAGCGGCTGAAACGATCGCCACGTATCTTGACGGCGGGGCGGATGTGGCGTTTCTCACGCTTGGCGACCCGTGTATTTATTCAACGTATATCTACGTAGACCGCCTCATCCGGCGAATGGGCCATACGGCGGAAATTATTTCCGGTGTACCGTCATTCTGTGCCGTCTCGGCAAAGCTTGGTGACGCGCTTGTCGAGACGGCTCAGCCGCTGCATATCATCCCGGGATCTTACGGCAGCCTCCGCGAAAATCTTGCCATGCCCGGCACAAAAGTTTTAATGAAGAGCGGCAAAGCCTTTCCCGACGTAAAGGCGGCGCTGTCAGATTTGGGTCTCACCGCAAACGCCAATATGGTTGTCAGCTGCGGGATGCCTGACGAGAAGGTCTATGGCACGTTGGAGAACGTTTCGGAAGTGCCTGGTTATTTCACAATAATCGTTGTCAAAGAAAACGAATCAATGGGCGGAAAGTGAACTATGAACATCTGCATGGCGGGCATTGATTTCAATAAAGCCTCAATTGAATACAGAGAGCGCTTTGCGCTGACGAAAACGGCGCAGGCGGCGATGCTGGGCCGCGTCGGTTCATACACCGGCGTTTCCGGCTGCGTCATCATCAGCACGTGCAACAGAATGGAGCTTTGGACGCATCATACGGGGGCACCCAAGCACAACCCGTTTGATATCCTTTGTGAACTCTTTCACATCGACGCTGCCAACTACAAAAAATTCTTTACCTGCCGGGTGGGCAAGGAGGCTGTCCGTCATCTGTTTGAGCTTGCTGCGGGTTTAAAATCCCTGATTTTCGGTGAGGAACAGATTTTATCGCAGGTCAAGGAAGCCATCGATTTTGCCCGGGCAAGCCGGTCGTCAGACTCGGTGCTCGATTCTCTCTTCCGCCGCGCCGTCACCGCCGCGAAGAAAGCGAAAACAGCCGTGCGTTTGACGCCGGTTGACTGCTCCGCCGCGATGACGGCCGTCGAAATCCTGAAAGAAAAATTCAGCGACCTGAACGGCCTGCCCTGCCTCGTCATCGGCAGCGGTGAGATGGGCCGTCTGGCGGCAGAAAGTCTTGTTGGCGAGGGTGCCGATGTCACCGTCACGCTGCGCCAATACAGCAATGGCGCGACAACGGCTCCCCCGGGCTGCCGCGCGATTGATTATGAGGCGCGTTATAGCCTGCTTGGCGCGAGTGCGGTCATCATCAGCGCGACGAGAAGCCCGCACTATACGCTCTTGTACGACGATGCCAAAACGCATTTCACCGGTTCGGAAAAAATGCTGTTTGATCTGGCCGTACCGCGTGATATTAACCCACAAATCGGCGTGCTGCCGCACATAACGCTTTACGATATAGACCATCTCGGCGGGAGCATGGCGCTTGACGCCGAAAATGCGGCTGTTGGACAGGTTTTGTCGATTCTTGATGCGGAAATCGCGGAATTTGACCGCTGGCGCCGCGTGCGCTCTCTCATGCCGAAAATCACAGAACTCGGCGTCGCCGCGTCGACAGAGGTATCAGAACGGATACGCCACAATCTGCGGCATGTGTCACTTGACGACAGCGCCCGCCGGCTTGTTCACAATGCGGCTGGCCAGGCTGTTTCAAAGGTCGTTGAGAATATTCTGCTGAGTCTTGAGAAAAACGCCGACGATGAGCTGTTCGCCAGCTTTATATCCGATATGCAGGATGAAGCGGCTCTCAAACCGATGGACAACGACTCGCCCAATTTGCCGCCGCGCTTTCCACTCTTTCTGGATCTCTCCGGTAAAGAAGTCGTCGTTGTCGGGGCTGGCCCGGTAGCCTGCCGCCGCATTAAAACACTTTTGTCCTATCCATGCCGGATCACCGTCATCGCCCCTGACGTCCATGAGGAAATCAACGGTTTTCATCAGCGAAAAGAAATTACGCTGTACCAAAAAGCGTATGAGCCCCGTGATCTTGAAAACGCCTTTTTAGTTATTGCGGCGACCGACAGCAGATCGCTCAATCATCAGATTGCGCTCGATGCCGAAAAGGCCGGCCAACATTGCAGTATCGCCGACTGCAAAGAAGAGTGCAGCTTCTTCTTCCCGGCAACGGTTCATTATAACGGCGGGGTTATCGGCATTTGCGGCACCGGCGACAATCACACCCGGACGAAAAACATCACAGACGATATCCGCGAATTTATTAAAACAAGGGAACAGCTATGAAACGATTGATTAAAGTCGGCAGCCGGGAAAGCGCGCTTGCCGTTATTCAGGCAAAGCTCGTTATCGAACAGATCAAGCATCATCACCCGGAACTTGATTTTAAGCTGATCACCATGAAAACAAGCGGTGACGTCATTTTAGACAGAAATCTTGACGAGGTCGGCGGAAAGGGTCTTTTCGTCAAGGAGCTCGATATCGGCCTGCGCGGCGGCCAAATTGATTTTGCCGTTCACAGCCTGAAAGACATGCCCATGCAAACACCGGACGATTTGCCGATCATCAGTTATACAAAACGTGAAAATCCGTTTGACGCCCTTGTTTTGCCAAAAGGGGCAAGCGTCGTTGATTTATCAAAGCCCTTCGGCTGCTCAAGCGCCCGCCGGAAGCTTCAGCTCGAAAAATTGTACCCGGGCGTGTCGGTTAATGGCATCCGCGGCAACGTCTTGCTCCGGCTCAGCAAGCTGGACGGCGGCGACTATGCCGCTACGGTGCTGGCCTGTGCAGGCCTCAACCGCATGGGGCTTTCCGGGCGCATCACGCGTGTTTTTACTGAGAGCGAAATGATTCCGGCAGCCGGCCAGGGAATTTTGGCTGTACAGGCCAGAGCGGGCGACGATCATTCCTATCTCCACTGCGTTGACGACCGCGAAGCAAGGCTCGCGTCAACGGCCGAGCGCGCCTTTGTCCGCCGTTTGGACGGCGGCTGCTCCTCCCCCATTGCGGCGTATGCGAAAATTACGGGGAAGACGATTCGGCTTTTCGGCCTTCATTATGATGAAAAGAGCGCCCGGCATATGACCGGCGCCATGGAGATGTCGGCAGACTGCGCCGAGCAGCTTGGGGTCACCCTTGCCGAATTGCTTTTAAAAGAGATAAAGGCCTGACGCGCCTCAAAGGAGAATGAGAATGAAAAAAGGGAAAGTTTGGCTCGTCGGTGCCGGTCCGTCCGACATCGGTCTTCTGACACTGAAAGCAAAAAGTCTCCTGGAGGAAGCCGACGTTGTTTTATATGACAGCCTCGTGGGTGATGCGATACTGGGCCTTATCCCGGAAAGCGCCAAACGTATCAATGTTGGCAAGCGCGCCGGGCACGCCGTCATGAAGCAGGAGCGCATTAACGAGGTGCTGCTTAAAGAAGCGCAGAAAGGGCAAAACGTCGTCCGCCTCAAGGGCGGCGACCCGTTCCTTTTCGGCCGCGGCGGTGAAGAGCTGGAGCTTTTGAATGCGCACCGTGTCCCGTTTGAAATTGTCCCCGGCGTCACCTCGGCCATCGCGGTGCCCGCGTATGCCGGTATTCCCGTGACGCACCGGGATTTTTGTTCATCCGTTCACATCATCACAGGCCATCTTAAAAATGACGATAAGCCTGACATCGATTTCGACGCGCTTGTGAGGCTCAACGGCACCCTGATATTTTTAATGGGCGTCGGGGCGTTGGATTATATCTGCAATAGCTTGATCCAATCCGGAATGAGCCCGCACATGCCGGCGGCTGTTTTGGAAAAAGGGACGACAGCCGCCCAGCGCCGCGTCGTCTCGACACTGGAAAAATTGCCGGAGACAGCTCGCCGTGAAAACATCTCAACGCCGTCCATAATCATCATCGGCATGGTCTGCAGCCTGTCCGAAAAATTCCACTGGGCGGAGGACAGGCCCTTGGGTGGGGCGCGCGTCGTCGTGACGCGCCCGCAGGAGCTAGCCTCCAAGCTGACGAAAAAACTTCGGGCGCTCGGTGCCGAGGTTCTCGAAATCCCGGCGATCAAAACGGCGGCGATTTCTCAAAACGCCCCCTTCCAATCGGCTCTTGAAAATTTGAAGGATTATGCGTGGGTGGTCTTGACAAGTCAGGCGGGTGTCGAAATTTTCTTTGATACCCTCCGAAAAAATAAAACTGATATTCGGGCGCTCGGCGCTATGAAATTTGCAGCCATCGGCTCGGCAACGGAAAAAGCGATCAACAGCCGCGGTATATTCGTCGATTGCGTCCCGGCTGTTTACGATACGGCCCATTTAGGCAAGGCGCTGGCCGCTGTCGTCAAGCCCGGCGAAAAGCTCCTCATCCCGCGTGCTAAAATCGGCTCCTCGGAATTAACAGCGGCACTGGACGACGCCGGTATCGTTTACGACGACATTCCGGTGTATGACACGCTGTATCCCAACAATATGCTTTGCCGCGATATCCTCGGGAAGAAAAAAATCGACTTCGTCGCTTTTACGAGCGCCTCCACCGTCCGTGGCTTTGCGGCGCTTTATGAATCGGCTGATTTTTCCGAAATTACAGCCGTCTGCATCGGTGAGCAGACAGCGCAGGAAGCCCGAACGTTCGGCATGAAAACGGCCGTCTCCAAGGAGATTTCAGTTGAGAGCCTTGCAGAGAAAATCGCCGAGCTCCATCAATCTGTGCGGGAGGGCGCGTAAATGGACCTTGTTCACAGACCGCGCCGTCTCCGTGGCGCTCCGGCGCTTCGGGAAATGGTTCGGGAAACGCGGATTTCGAAAGCCTCCCTCATTTACCCGCTATTCATTAAAGAAGGTAATCAAATCGCAGAGGAAATCGCCGCCATGCCGGGTCAGTTCCGTTACAGCGTTGACCGCCTTCCGGCGGTTATAGAGCCGTTGTTGAAGGCCGGTATTGACAAAGTTCTCCTCTTCGGCATTCCGGACGGCAAGGACGCGCTGGCAAGCGGCGCTTATGCAGACGACGGCATCGTCCAGAAGGCGCTTATTAAAATAAAAGCGGAATATCCGTCCGTTTACTGTGTCACAGACGTCTGCCTCTGTGAATATTCCTCGCACGGTCACTGCGGCGTGATAAGCGGTCACGCGGTGGATAATGACAAGACGCTGCCGCTTTTGGCCAAAACGGCGCTCTCACAGGCCCAGGCCGGTGCCGATATGGTCGCTCCGTCGGATATGATGGACGGCCGCGTCGCCGCAATCCGGGCGTGCCTCGACCAGAATTCCTATTCACATATCCCCATCATGAGCTACGCCGTCAAATACAGCTCTGCCTTCTACGGCCCGTTTCGCGACGCGGCCGGTTCCGCACCCGCCTTTGGCGACCGACGCGGTTATCAGATGGATTATCACAATAAAAAAGAAGCCCTCAAGGAGGCCGCGCTTGACCTTCAAGAAGGCGCCGATATCTTAATGGTCAAGCCCGCGCTCTCTTACCTCGATGTGATTGACCGTGTTTCCGCCGCCTGCAACGTCCCCACGGCGGCTTACAGCGTCAGCGGCGAGTATGCAATGATCAAGTCGGCAGCTCGCGCGGGGTATGTCGACGAATCGTCCATGATCTGCGAGACAACGGCGTCCATCTTCAGGGCTGGTGCCGATATTTTGATTTCCTATTACGCGCCGGAAATCGCCGGTTTGATTGACGCGGGGAGGCTTGGCTAATGACAGAATCAGAGCGCCTGTTTGAGCAAGCGAAAAAAGTAATCCCCGGCGGCGTCAACAGCCCGGTGCGCGCGTTTATGTCGGTTTCCGGCACGCCCCGCTTTATTAAAAGCGCCGATGGTGCCCTGATAACAGATGTTGACGGAAACGAGTATGTCGATTATATCGGTTCCTGGGGGCCGATGATTCTCGGTCATAACCATCCCGTTATTTTAGAAGCCGTTATGAAGGCCGCCCGAGACGGCCTGAGCTACGGTGCGGCGACGGCGCGGGAAGTGACAATGGCGGAGCTCATCTGTTCGATTTTCCCATCCATCGATATGGTGCGCATGGTCAACTCGGGCACCGAGGCTGTCATGAGCGCCATTCGCGTGGCCCGCGGTGCAACCGGCCGGGACAAAATTCTTAAATTTGAGGGCTGTTATCACGGCCATTGCGACGCGATGCTGGTGAAGGCGGGCTCCGGCCTGATGACGGCCGGTATCTCCGGCAGCGCCGGTGTGACAGCAGGCTGTGCCAAGGACACGTTGACGGCGCCCTATAACGACCTCGAAATAACAAAAGAAATCTTCGAACGCAACAAAGGCGAGATTGCGGCCGTTATCATTGAGCCTGTCGCCGCAAATATGGGCGTTATCCCGCCACGGGAAAATTTCCTTACAGCTCTGCGCATGCTGTGCAATGAAAACGGGACGCTTTTAATTTTTGATGAAGTCATTACAGGCTTTCGTCTCGGGCTTGGCGGGGCGCAGGAGCGCTTCGGCGTCCGCCCGGACCTGACGGCCTTTGGAAAAATCATCGGCGGCGGGCTCCCTGTCGGGGCTTATGGCGGCCGGAGAGACCTTATGGCGCAAGTCGCGCCGCTCGGTGCCGTCTACCAGGCGGGCACGTTAAGCGGCAACCCGATTGCAATGGCGGCAGGTATCGCCCAGTTGACTTATCTAAAGGAACATCCGGCGGTTTACGCACACCTGGAAGCATCAGCCGAAAAGCTGTTTAGCGGGTTGCAAGAAATCGTTGACCGCGCCGGTGTGCCCTGTGCGTTAAACCGCGTCGGCTCGCTGGGCTGCCTTTTCTTTACGCCCGGCCCTGTCGACAATTTCAATGATGCCCAACGCGCCGATACGGTAGGCTTCTCCCGGTATTTTATGCACATGCTCCAAAGCGGCGTTTATCTGGCGCCGTCGCAATTTGAAGCGATGTTTTTGTCAGACGCGCATACCAACGAGCAGCTTGATAAAACACTGGCGGCAGCGGCACACTATTTTAAAAACATATAACAGGAGAGTTCAAATGACTGGTATTCTGCTCTTAGCGCACGGCAGCCGTGAAGGCGACACAGAAAAGACCATGGCGCAAATCACGTCTTTCGTCAAAGAAATTCTTGTCAGCGATATGATTGAGGAAGCGTATCTGCAGTTTCGGGACAAAAACCTTGAAGCGGGCATTAAAAACCTCATTGATAAAGGTGCCGACAACATCGTCGTTATCCCTTATTTCCTCTTTGCCGGAATTCATATAAAAGAAGATATACCGGGAGAAATCGCGGCGCTCAACGAAAAATACCCCCATGTCAAAATGACGATGGGGTCAACGCTCGGCACGGATCGGCGGCTGGCTGAAATCGTGTCCGACCGCGTCAGGCAGGTTATAGCAATTTAAGTTACAGCGCTTCGAATCTCAAACAGGCGCCCCGACGAGTCCGGAGAAGCCGCCAAAAAAGACCGTCACCGTTAATCGGTGGCGGTCCTTTTTCAGATAGTCAATATTCTACCAACTGCCGCCGCCGCCACCGCCGCCGCCGCCGCCGGAGAAGCCGCCGCCGGAAAAGCCGCTGCCGCCGCCCGAGGAGGACGGGCGCGAGACCATCGTCGACTGCACGGCATTCATCGAGCGGTTGAGGTCGCTCATGAACATAACGGGATAGAAGGCGCCTCCGTGGCCATAGTACCAGTCCGGCGGCTGAATCGCGATCGTCTCGAACTTTTTAGCCCATTTGTCCGACACGTTGAGCACCCAGGCGTAGGGCAGGATGTTGTAGAAATACTTCGGGTCCTGCTCGACAAGGGTGACGAGCTTGTCGCGCTCGGCAAGCTCCAGGAAATCGCGAAAGCCGCTGATTTTGCCCATCCACTCCGTTCCTTTGGGCGTGCGCTTGTCGATAAACGCGGCAATCAGGCCGAGCAGCACCGTCCCTAGGGCGGCGCACCAGGGCAGCGCCGGGACAAACACGGAATCCGCTGTCATCACGAGGAAAAATGTCATGGTGATAAAAGCCAGAAGTATCCCGGCGATGAGCGAAGCAACCCGGCTGACCGGGCCCTTGCCGCGCCACCGGCGGAGCGTGCTGACAAGCAGCATCACGGGCAGCATAATGAGAATGCCAAAAATCGCCGTTGTGATCAAGGTGTCTGTAAAATCTTGCGACAGACGGAAATTCGTCAATAGGAGCGTCAGCATAACGGGCAGCGCCGTCATGAAGCTGACAAGCGGCCGCAACGCAGCGGACGTTTTTGTAAACACGCGGCGCTTTTCATGATCAAACGAATTGCTGACCATCGTCTTGGTGCTGTTGACGGTTGTATAAAATGTGTTCGTCAGACTCGCTGACGTCACGAGTGCACCGGTTGCAAAAAGATTTTGGAACATATGTTTTTCAAATAGTTGGGCATCATCATCCGGTTCGCGGAGCTTTCGGAATTGGAATTTTGACCCGCCGGTGTCTTCGATCGTCAGATAGCCGCGGTGCGCCCAGTAAATAATAAGCGACACGACATCCCGGTTGTCAACGACGCCGTCAATGATGTACCCCACCTCGGCAGGGGTGAGGCCGTCCGGTGCGTAAAACTCGACGGTTTTGACAACCTTGCTGTCCCTGCCGTAGAGCAGGAAGAGGACGAAGGCCAACAGCACAAGCAACGCGATACCGACGAGGAGGGCAACGTCCGGGCCGCCCTGATTGGGAATGGCAAAGTAACCCTGCGGCAACTCCAGGCGCATTGTGACGCCCTGCCCGCTGGCAAGCGGCCGGCTGACCTCGCCTGTGATTGTGTTGCCGACCACCTGATACGTCAGCGATGCGGTGTCATAACCGGAAGTCCCATACGTACCGGTCGAGAAGCCCAGCGTCGCGGGGTCAAAGCTCTTCGGCAGCGTCACGGAAAAGGAGGCGTGATCGATCGTTGTATCCCATTCTGTGCCGATGATGTTGTAGTAGACTTCGTCCATATTCGGCAGCCCATCGTCATAAAACTGGATGCTGTAGGATATCCGGTAGACCTGCGTGCCGTCCACATATTTGTCGGCGTCGCCGATTTTGATAACGACGTCGCCGCCACTTTTGCTGACGGAATAATTGTCCCCGTCCACACGGATATTCGATATTTTGGCCCGCCAGTCTGTATTGCCGCCGTGGTCCGCGTCTCGCAGCCATGTACCATTATAGGGGATGTTGCGATAGATACCGTGCCGCGGCTCCGTAAATTTGACGGTAATGACCTCGGTCACGTCATATGTATTCTTCTCAGAAATGTTGACGTTTACTTTATAGTTGGAGATCGTGAAATATTCCGCCGCTGCCGCCGGCATGATGAGCAGCGCCGCGAGGGCGGCGATTAAGATGACAATGGCAAAAATCTTCTTCATAGGAATCCCCTTCGCTCAAATTGTCCATTCACGTTATAAAGGATAGCATCAGCAGAAAGCGGCGGCTTGCTTGCAATGCTATCCTTTGTATACGCTGTGTCAGATTTAGAATTGAACCTTGACGTTCTGGCGTTCTGCGCCGTCGATCTCGAACATGGGCTTCTTCTCAAGATGCATCATGTTGGCAACGATGACGCTCGGGAAGGCCTCACGCGCGATGTTGAATTCACGGACGATGGCGTTGTAATACTTGCGGGAATTCATAATATCGTTTTCAATGGCCGCCAGCTGCCCCTGCAGGTCAAGAAAGTTCTGATTGGCCTTGAGTTCTGGATAATTTTCTGCAAGGGCGAACAGTGATTTAAGTGTGCCTGTCAGCATGTTTTCGCCCTGCGCCCGCTCCTCAAGCGACTGTGCGCCCATGGCCATGCTCCGGGCTTTGACGATGTTTTCAAACGTCGTGCTTTCGTGTTTGGCGTAACCCTTAACGGTCTCAACAAGGTTGGGCACGAGATCATAGCGCTTTTTCAGATAGACATCCATCGTGGAGAAGGCTTCTTCAACGCGGTTGCGCAGAGAAACGAAACGGTTATAAGCGCTAATAAACCAGATGATGAGGATAATGACAACGATGCCGACAATAATCCAACCCATGCAAAAACGCTCCTATCCTAACAAAACTTTATTTAATAGTATCAAAATAGAATGGCCGCTGTCAACATGCCGCCAAGTCAAATCTGTCCCAATAGCCTGCTAAACAACATTGTATTTGACAATATACAGTGAATATGATAGTTTAAACGGCGAATCATACAAATTAATCGTTTATTGAAACGAGGCATTCTGTCTCGTTTTTTATTTTAGAATTGAGGAAATAAATGACAAAAATTCCGTTTTCGCAGCTGAACCTGACCCCAAAAATTGAAAGAGCCATTGTCGAGATGGGCTTTGATTTCGCCACACCTGTCCAATCCGAGGCTATTCCTCTTATCAGAACAGGCGCGGACGTTATCGCGCGCTCGCAGACTGGAACAGGAAAAACAGTCGCTTTTGCAATTCCGGCAATTGAGAAGGTTGACAATCATGAGGAGAAGCCGACGATTCAGGTGCTTATTCTCTGCCCGACGCGTGAGCTGGCGATGCAGGCTGCCGACGAAATTCGCAAAGTTGCACGCTTTAAAACGGGCGTCCGTCCCGTTGAAATATATGGCGGCGCCGCGATTGACAAGCAGTGTATTCGCCTGCGACGGGCCAACATCGTCGTCGGCACGCCCGGCCGGGTGATGGACCATATGCGGCGGAAAACCATTAAACTGAACAATTTGAAAATGGTCATTCTGGATGAGGCCGACGAGATGCTAAATATGGGCTTCAAAGAAGATATCGAGACAATTCTAAGAGATACGCCGGAAGACCGGCAGACTGTTCTGTTTTCCGCAACGATGCCACCGGCGATTTTAAAACTGACAAACGAGTTCCAAACGAACCCGCAAATGATTGAGATTAATAAGGATCAGGTGACAATCGCCGAGATTGAACAAAATTTCGTCGATGTGCCCCATAACAGAAAGAAAGACGCGCTCGTTGCCCTCCTGGATTTTCATGCGCCGGCCAAAGCAATTATTTTTTGCAATACGAAGAAGATGGTCGATGAGCTTACGGAGCTGCTGGCTTTTCGGAATTTCAGCGTTGAGAGTATTCACAGTGATATTAAGCAATCCCAGAGGACAGCTGTCATGCATGGGTTTAAGCAGGGCAGAACCGCCATCCTCATCGCAACGGATATTGCCGCCCGTGGCATCGACGTCAGCGATGTGGATATGGTGATCAACTTCGATATTCCGGCTAATTCCGAGTACTATGTGCACCGAATCGGCCGCACAGGCCGTGCCGGAAAATTCGGCCGGTCTGTCACGCTGTGCAGCGGCAATCGCGAGGTTTACGCCATGCGGAATATCGCGCGCGAAGCAAAGTCTCAGATTACGCGGATTGAACTGCCGACGACCGACGAAATCAAGAAGGTGAATCGTGCAAAAATAACCTCGGCCATGGAAGAGGCGCTGCAAATTGAGATAACACCTTACTTTTCTGAAATGGCGGATCAATTGGCCATGCGTGGTTATACCTATCATCAGATTGCCGCAGCAGCGATGCAGCTGAATTTTGAGCGCGATTTGGCACCGGCCATTATCCCTCATGTGCAGCAGCCTGTTAATGATGCCATGCCGAAAGAACGCAAGCGCCCCGCCTTGCCGAAAGCGAAACCGTCCGTCTATGAAACGATTCTGCTTGATGTCGGCTCAAGGCATCGCGCCGCCGTCAATCACATCATCGGCGCTATCGTCGATCGCACATCCCTCACAGTCCGTGATATCGGCAAAGTGGAGGTTTTTCCGGAACAGACAGTCGTTGAAATCCCGGTAGGCCGCAGTAACGAGATCATTGGCAATATGACCGACTGCAAAATATGCGGGCAGCCCGTCAAAATGGAAAAACTGTCGGCGCCCTTCGGCAAGAAAAGAAAATGACAATTTTTCATAAAACACATTGACAAATTTGAATGTGACGATTATGCTATTATATATCGATTATTCTCGATTTGGAGTGAGGGGCATGGAATTGGCGCATCGGGAAAACGCGCGTGTTTTTAAAGCTTTTTGCGATGAAAACCGTCTCATGATTCTCCAGCTTTTACGCAGTGGCGAAAAATGCGCCTGCGTCCTGCTGGAGAAGCTTCTAATCAGCCAGTCGACGTTATCGTATCACATGAAAATCTTATGTGATTCCGGTATTGTTGACAGCCGGCAGGACGGAAAATGGACGCACTATCAACTCAGCGAGAGCGGCAGCCAGCATGCCTTGGACCTGCTGAAGAGACTGACAAGCCTTGATATAAAAACTGTCAATACAAACTGCTGCCTGAAAAAGCCGTCAGCCTGATGGCTTTTATTCGGACAAATATATCGAAATTTTTAAATGTGAAGGGGTGTTACTATGACCGCTATCGAGTCCATATGGGTCTTTTTTCAAACACAAATATTGGGGATGAACTGGCTGCACGCGCTTATCGGAACAGCAATTACGTCACTGGGCCTCGATTTAAACACACGGCTCTGGGGCAGCGTTCAGTTTTTCCTGTATGACGCCGTCAAGATTCTCGTTTTACTCTCCGTTCTCATTTTGATCATTTCCTATATCCAAAGCTATTTTCCGCCCGAACGGACTAAGCGGATTTTAGGGCGGTTTAACGGCCTTATCGCTAACGCGCTTGCTGCGCTGCTCGGCACGGTGACGCCGTTTTGTTCCTGCTCCTCGATTCCGCTCTTTATTGGTTTCTCCAGTGCCGGTCTGCCCGTCGGTGTCACATTTTCGTTTCTGATTTCGTCGCCGCTCGTTGATTTGGGCTCCCTTGTCCTGCTCATGAGCATCTTTGGCGGAAAAGTTGCCCTCGCCTATGTCGTCGTCGGTCTTGTTCTGGCCGTTATCGGCGGGACGCTGATTCAAAAACTCGGTATGGAAAAGCATGTAGAGAGCTTCATTAAATCTGCCGCCAGTGTCGATCTCGAATCACCCGAGCTGACAAAGCGAGATCGCCTGCAATATGCGTGGGAACAGGTGCAGGCAACCGTCAGAAAAGTCTTCTGGTATGTTCTCATCGGCGTTGGCATCGGCGCTATCATCCACAACTGGATACCGGAGAGCATCATCCAAATGATTCTTGGAAATAAAAACCCGTTTTCCGTCATTCTGGCGACGGTTGTCGGCGTTCCGATGTATGCCGATATCTTTGGCACAATCCCAATTGCAGAAGCACTCTTTTTGAAGGGCGTCGGCCTCGGAACAATCCTGTCGTTTATGATGGCGGTCACGGCGCTGTCGGCACCCTCCATAATTATGCTGCGTCGCGCCGTCAAACCGAAACTGCTGGCGGTTTTTGTTGCGATTGTCACTGTTGGTATTATCATCATCGGGTATTTGTTCAATGCCCTTCAATTTTTGTTGGTATAGGAGGCTGAAATATGTCACGCATTCATCTTGGCCAGAAAAAAACTGCCCGAGGCTGCTCGTGCAGCAGTGATGTCGTCACCAAAATCGTTCTGCCTGATAAAAAGCTGGTCGTAGACTTTTTGTTCCTTGATCTTCAGACATGTGACAGATGCCTTGGGGCCGACGACGTGCTTAATGAGGCAATACAGGATGTCGAGCATGTCTTGTCTCTGGCAGGATATGAAATTGTACTCCGTAGAATTGAAATCACAGATGAACGGATGGCCGAAAAATATAAATTTCTGGCGTCTCCGACCATTCGTTTGAACGGCACGGACATCTGCCTGGCGGTCAAGGAAAATGCCTGCCGCTCCTGCGGGGACATCAGCGGACAATCGACAGACTGCAGAGTTTTTGTTTTTGACGGGAAAGAATATGAAGTCCCGCCTAAAGCAATGCTTATCGACGCACTTCTCCGCGCAGTCTACGGGCCGGAAAGGCATGCGCACCGACCAAATCAATATGTACTGCCGGATAACCTAAAACGATTTTTTGAAGGAAAAAGGAATAAAGCGGAAGGATTGTGCTGCGGCATCACAAAGTGCAGCTGCTAAAACTGAAAGGAGTTTATAATGTCCATTATCAAATTTATCAGAAAAAAAGAAACATCGTGCTGCGGCAGTGGAGACGCAGATGGAAAGTGCTGTGAGAAGCCTGCCGAAAAAACTGTTAACAGTAACGCGCGCTTCGTCGTTTTGGGCGCTTGCTGCCAAAAGAGCACAGATACCTTCAATAATGTCAAACAGGCGGTCAAAGAGCTCGGATTTACCGATGATGTCGTGAACGTTGGGGACGCGCTTGAAATCGCTAAATACGGCGTGATGCAAACCCCGGGTCTTGTGGTGGACGGCAAAGTCGTTTCGTACGGCAAGCTTCTCAAAGTCGACGATGTTAAGAAAATCTTCGCAAAGCTCGGCGTGAAATAATCTTTGTGAAAGGCAACGTCTATGAATCATCAAAAAAGGCAATCACGGCTGTCGTTTCTCGACAGATTCCTAACGTTATGGATTTTTATCGCTATGGGTATCGGCGTCCTCGGCGGATTCTTATTCCCCAGTCTGGCAAAGAGCCTTGAGGGGCTGAGCACCGGGACGATCTCGTGGCCGATTGCCATCGGCCTCATCGTGATGATGTACCCGCCCCTGGCGAAAATCAAGTATGAGGAGATCGGCAAGGTCGCCCGGAATAAAAAGGTCCTCGGGCTGTCTCTCATCCAGAACTGGATCATCGGGCCCGTTCTGATGTTTGCTCTTGCCGTCCTTCTGCTGCGCGATATGCCGACCTTTGCCGTCGGCCTTATTATCATCGGCCTGGCCCGGTGCATCGCCATGGTCATCGTCTGGAACACGCTGGCCAAGGGCGACAATGAGACGTGCGCGGCTCTGGTGGCGCTTAATTCCATATTCCAGATCCTGTTTTATTCAATTTATATCTATGTTTTCGTGACAGTTCTGCCGACATGGCTCGGCCTCGATTGGGGCGCGCATGTTATAAACATCTCCATCTGGGATGTCGCGAAAAGCGTACTCATATACCTCGGCATACCATTTGCCGCCGGCTTCTTAACGCGTTTTATCCTGCTCAAAGCCAAAAGCCGGGAATGGTACGAAAAAAACTTTCTCCCGAAAATTTCTCCTCTCGCGCTTTTCGCGCTTTTGTACACGATCATCGTTATGTTCATCCTGAAGGGGCATGTCATCGTCTCCCTGCCGCTCGTCGTTGTCCGGCTCGCCATCCCCCTGCTCCTTTACTTCGCCGTCATGTTCCTTGTGAGCTTTTACATGTCTTACAGGCAGAAAATCCCGTATGAGCAAACGGTGACGCTCTCCTTTACCGCGGCCAGCAATAACTTTGAACTTGCCATCGCCGTCGCTGTGGCCGTGTTCGGCATCGGCTCGGATCAGGCGTTTGCCGCCGTCGTCGGGCCGCTGATTGAGGTGCCCGTCATGATCGCGCTTGTCAACCTCGCCTTGTTTTTCAGAAAGAAATTTTTTAAGCCGGACGGCAACGTTCAGAATAATAATGCGGAGGGCACCACATGAACAATATGTCAAAGGTTGCTTTCATCTGCGTGCATAATTCCTGCCGGAGTCAGATCGCCGAGGCGCTGGGGAAAAAGCACTGTGCCGATGTCTTTGAAAGCTTTTCCGCCGGAACCGAAGCAAAACCGGAAATCAATAAAGACGCCGTCCGCTTGATAAAGCAGCTGCACGGTATCGACATGGAACGCACGCAGCGTCCCAAGCTGCTCGAAGCGCTTCCGCCCGTCGATATTGTCGTCACGATGGGCTGCGGCGTCGGGTGCCCCTATCTCCCCTGCTATTACCGGGAGGATTGGGGGCTTGAGGATCCTACCGGAAAATCCGATGAAGCGTTTCAAGCGGTCATCTGCCAGATTGAACAAAAAGTGTTGCAGCTCAAAGACAAAATCAAGTCCGGTGAAATAGCCCGATAAAATAACGCATCCGGCACCAATGCCGTTCTCTTTCTCGCTGAAGTTTGGTATATAATACCTTTCTGCTGCCAAATATAAATACATCGCTATTGAAGGGTATTTAAAATGGAGCAGAAAATCGGCGCAGGCGTCGTCCGGAAAGACGCTTGGCTCAAAGTAACCGGGCGCGCAAAATTTAATGATGACGATTATTCACCCGCCTGCCTAGAGGCGCGCCTTTTGACGAGTGTCTGCGCTCACGCGAAGATAACGTCGATCGATGCGACGAAAGCCCTGGCCTTGCCGGGCGTCCGCGCTGTTGTAACGGGCGCTGACTGCGGGGTTCTGACCGGCCCTGTTTTGCGGGACATGCCCGTTTTGGCGACCGGCGTCACGCGCTATTTCGGAGAGCCGGTCGCCATTGTGATTGCCGACGAGGAAAGGCAGGCCGCGCATGCAACAAAGCTTATAGAGGTCTCCTACGAGATGCTTCCGGTGACCAATTCCATTGACGACGCAATGAACCCCGCTTTGGCACCGATTCACCCGGAGCTTGGCGCTTATCAGCACATGACACCGTCCGTTTATCCGCAAGCGGGCACAAATATTGCCAATCACACAAAAATCAGAAAAGGCGATATGGGAGACGGCTGGCGGAAGAGTGAAATCATCATTGATGGTGAATACAACATCCCGCAGGCTAATCACGCCTATATTGAAACACGAAACGCAAGAGCCGAAATTTTCCCGAACGGGCAGATTATCATCCATTCATCGACGCAGGCGCCCCACGCCACCCGCGCGCTGCTCGCCACATACTTCGGCTTAAAGGAGACAGATATCGTCATTCATGTCCCCTTCGTCGGTGGCGGTTATGGCGGCAAAGTCTGTCCGCACCCGGAAATGCTGGCGTATCTCGCGTCAAAGACTGTGGGCGGTCGGGCAGTCCGTTTGGCTCTGACACGGGAGGAGAACTTTTATTCAAGTGCCTGCAAAATCGGCGCGACATCAAGAATTCGCCTCGGTGCCGATAAAACGGGCCGAATCTGGGCGCTTCAGGCCGATTACTTCGTCGATGCCGGCGCCTACGCGGACACATCGCCCGTTATGGCACGCGCCATGGCAGTCAGCTGCTGCGGCGCTTATCATGTGCCGAATATTCAATGTGATTGCCTCTGCCTTTACACCAATCACGTCTATACAACCTCGTTTCGCGGCTTTGGGCACGGTGTCTCCACCTTTGCCATCGAGCGGACGCTTGAAAAGCTGGCCGAAGTCCTGCAAATGGACCCTGTCGACCTCCGCCTGAAAAACGCACCCGAAAAGGGGGCCTATACAGCCACACAGGATGATATAACGCTCAGCAACACAGGAAATCTCACGGCCTGCATCACCCGGCTTAAAGAACTGATGGACTGGGAGCGCGGCACACGTCTTGTGGTCAGTGACACCATCATTCGTGCCAAGGCTATGGCATGCTTTTCAAAGACCTCCAGCTCGCCGACCGACGCGTCTTCCTCAGCAATTGTTACCTTCTGCTCGGACGGCAGCGTTAATCTGAATTGCGGCGTTGTCGAATGCGGGCCGGGCATGACGACGTCGCTCCCCCAAATTCTGGCGCAGCGGCTTAAAATGAACGTTGGCAGTATCACGATGAATATGCAGGTCAATACGCACGACCAGCCGGAGCATTGGAAAACAGTTGCGAGCATGTCGCTTTACATGGCGGGCAACGCGATCATCGCCGCGGCGGATGACGCCGTCAGCCAAATCAAATCAAACGCCGCCATTGCGCTTCGCTGCGCACCGGAAGACCTCGATTTCGATCAGGAAACCGTTTTCCTCGCGGAAGATCCCGCCCGCTTTGTCAAGCTCAAAGATGTTGTGTTTGGCGTCAAATATCCCGGAGGGAACGCCGCGGGCGGGCCCGTCGTCGGCAGGGGCAGCTTTATCATGAAGCATTTGTCTCTTCTTGACCCGGAAACAGGCAAAGGCCGATCAGGGCCATACTGGACAGTGGGTGCTCAGGCCGTCGAGGTGGAATACGATGTGTCCGAGCACACTTACAGGCTCGTCAAGGCTGCAACAGTGCTTGACGCCGGAAAGGTCATATCCCCATTATGCGCGGCCGGTCAGGTACTCGGCGGCATGAATACGGGTCTTGGCATCGCCACGCGGGAAAAAAATCATTATAAACCAAACGGCGAGATTCTCGACACAAGCTTTCGAACCTACAAACTGATGCACTATGCCGAAACGCCTGAATTCGTCGTCAGCTTTATCGAGACACCGAATTTGAGCGGCCCGTTCGGCGCGCGCGGTCTCGGCGAACATGGCGTTCTGGGAATGGCCCCAGCGCTCGCGGGCGCCCTGTGCAAGGCCACGGGCAAACAGTTTGATACTCTGCCGGTCACGTTTGAGTCGGTCTGGAAAGCGGTAACGGGCGGAGAAGCATATGCTGGCATTTGATTTTGATTATTATCGGCCTGATACCGTTTTGGAAGCGACAGCACTCTACGCAGCGCTGTCAGGTACCGGAAAAAAGCCATACTATTACGGCGGCGGGACGGAGATCATCAGTATGTCCCGCGTTTATAATTTAAAGCCGGATGCCGTCATCGATATCAAGAACATCCCCGAATGCCGCGCTCTCGGACCTGACGGCAAAAAGCTTTATTTCGGTTCGGCCGTCACGCTCAGCGCCCTTGCCGAATCCGGTCTGTTTCCCCTCTTAAGCCTCGCGGGCGGGCGCATCGCCGACCATACGATCCAGTGCAAGCTGACGCTTGGCGGCAACCTGGCCGGCACGGTTTACTACCACGAAACGCTGCCGCCTTTATTGGTCTGCGACGCTTTGATTACCATTGCCAGTCCTAGAGGCGATATCAGGCGAGAGCCGATAAGCACTGCACTGGCCACGGGCAAAGGCCTCAAGCCCGGGGAATTGATCATAAATGTCAGCATTGAAAAAGATTATGTCAGCCTTCCCTATGCGCATATTAAAAAAGTGGAGATCGAAAAAATCGGATATCCGCTGATTTCTGTCTCCTCCGTCTGCAAGGCGGGGGTTGCGCGTTTTGCCGTCTGCGGCCTGTGCGCCTATCCAGTCCGTTTGGAGGACATCCCGCTTGACGGGCAGGACATGGCCTTGCTTGAGCAGTCGCTCCAACGCCTCTCCAAGCCGGTGCTGGACGATATGTCCGGTTCTTCACAATACCGCACTTTCATTCTTAAAAAAACAATCGAGAAAATAATGCTGTATTATCGTCAAGGGAGAAGCGGATATGCTGCATTTTCACGGTGAAAACGTGATCGATCTGCGCGTCAACGGACGAGACGTTTCCGTCAAGGTCCGCCCTGCCGATATTCTGCTGACGGTCTTGCGCCGTCAGCTGGGGCTAACCGGTACGAAAATCGGCTGTGAAAACGGCGACTGCGGCGCGTGTACGATTCTCCTTGACGGCTGGCCTGTCAAGTCCTGCCTGATGCTCGCTCTCGAGGCCGTCGGCCACGAGATTACGACAATCGAGGGCCTAGAGAATACACCCATACAAAATGCCTTTGTCGAAAAAGAGGCGTTTCAGTGTGGGTACTGCACGCCCGGTTTTATCATGGTCTGTCACGCGCTGCTGCAACACCATCCCAATCCGGGTGACGGCACCATTGAATCCTGGCTGCAGTCGAATCTATGTCGCTGTACGAGCTATCAGGAAATCAAGGATGCCGTTTTATCCGCCGTTAATGGCAATGCTCCCTAAAAACACAAAAAGAGGAACCTGAAGGAAAGGTTCCTCTTTTTGTCTAGGTAGGAGATTGGAGTAAGCAATGAAATAAGGATTGCGGAGGGGAAGACGCTTCATGTCAGAAAGTGATTTTTTGATAGGGGCTCAATCTATCAAAAATCTACACTTATCATATTGGATGCATATGATAATGGCACTTGCTTCTTGTTACAACTTTCGCGCTTTTTATGTTTGAATTCGTTGCTTTTCGTTGCTTCATGTAGAATTTTGTCGATTTATTAAGCCTGTTCATGAAAGACTTACTATTTGAGATACAAAAAATTTCGATATAATAATCGATTATTCTTTGTTATTACGGTGGTATATGAACAGTATTAAAGTCAACCTGAAGGACTTGCTCAGTTGTTTATCTCAAGCTCAGGATCTTGTCAGTTCAGATTTGTCCGCTCATCATCATCAGGTGGCCTATCTTGCATATCATATTGCAAGGTATCTAAAGCTATCCCCTGATGATCAAAACAATATTATATTAGCTGGTCTTCTTCATGATATCGGCGCATTAGCCCAAAATGAAAACCTTGAAAACATCGATGATGAATCGCCTTCCGCTTTATCCCATGGGTATATGGGCAGCCGCCTGCTCACGGGTTTTAAGCCGCTTGAAAAGGCGGCTGAAATCATCACTTTTCATCATCACCCATGGAAATATAACGGTATCGTCAATGCGCATATTCCGCTGGGAAGTCACATCATTCATATTGCGGATAGAACCTGTGTTTTACTCGACAAGAAGAAAGATGTCCTACCGCAGATTCCGGATATCATCAAAAGCATTTCCTCGAGAGGAACCGCATTTATGCCTCAGCTCGTTGATTGCCTTTGCGCTTTAGGTGAAATAGAGTACATATGGCTTGATCTGGCATATGAATTGCCTTTAGACCGGCTGGCGAAGGTTCCTTCAGTGGAATTAGCCATACTGGACCTCGATCAGATCTTGGATTACTCCATCATTTTTTCTCGTATCATAGATTATCGAAGCTGCTTCACGGCCAAACATTCTGCCGGTGTTGCAAAAGCAGCCGAAAAACTGGCGCAACTTTTTGGTTACTCGGAGAATGAATGTAAAATGATTCGGATCGCCGGTCACATGCATGATCTTGGGAAGCTAGCCGTCAGCAGCGCAATCCTTGAAAAACCCGGTCTGTTGACAGCTGATGAGTTTAGCATCGTCAAATGCCATCCGTATTACACATACCGCTTGCTTGAAGTCGTCAGCGGTTTCGAGACCATCAGCAAATGGGCAGCTTATCACCATGAAAAGCCAAACGGCCAGGGATATCCGTTTCACCTTGATAACAATAATCTCCCATTGGGTGCGAGAATAATTGCCGTATCAGATGTTTTTACCGCAATATCAGAAGATCGCCCTTATCGGAAAAGCATGCAGGAGACGCAGATCAAAAATATCTTGATCAGTAAGGCAAAGGAGCATGCTCTTTGCCCGAACGTCGTCAGTGTGCTTTTGAATCATTTCACGCTGATAAATAATGTCCGCAAAGAGGCACAGGATCAAGCGGAAAACGATTATAAAAGCTTCAAGGCCGATACACTCAAAACACAATCTCTTTGTCTTCAAATACTTTAAAAAATAATTGATTAACGTCCAGACATCAGGAGGACCCTATGACCGCAAAGCATAGGGTCCTCCTTCTATCATCCGGGCAAGCCTTGTCGTGGCTGATGACGGCGGGTTGACTTTGACAGGCGATTCACCTCAGAAAACCGCCAAAATTTATCGCTCCCATGCGCTTTTGAGCCGGGAAACGGCGTCATAAATATCGTCATATTTGATCGCCGCAAAACCAAGCAGCAGGGCGCTGTCCATGTCGGGCCTTTGCTCGAAATAATATTGGGACAGGCCGTATACTCGAACCTTTTGCGTTTTGGCAGCCTCAATAAGCGCCTGTTCGCTCAGCCCGTTATCGAGTTTCAAAACAAAATGCAGCCCGGCGCTCGCCCCTTCAATGACCGCGTTCGGCAAAAGTAACTGGATTGATGATACAAGCCGTTCCCTTTTTTGTTTGTAGAGTGTTCTCATTTTGTTGAGATGCCGCTCAAAATGCCCTTCCTGAATAAAGCGATAAAGTGTTTTTTGCTCAATGGTCGGGACGGGGCACATATAAAAATTCAGCTTTTCATGGTAGCTTTGCAACAGACGCTCCGGTAAAACCATATAGCTCACGCGCAATGCCGGCGTCAGAGATTTTGAAAACGCGCCGAGGTAGATAACCTTGCCGCTCCCATCCAGCCCCTGAAGGGACGAGATGGGTCTGCCGTCGTATCGAAACTCGCTGTCGTAGTCATCTTCAACGATGTAGCGCCCCTCTTTGCCGCGCGCCCAGTTCAACAGCTGGATGCGGCGGCTGACCGGCATAATACGCCCCGTCGGAAACTGGTGTGACGGCGTGACGCACGCGATATCCGCCCCGCTTTTGAGCAGGACGTCCGGCCGCATGCCGTTTTCATCGAGGTCGACCGTTTTGTACGATGCGCGGCTGCTTTTGAAAATGAGATTGAGCTTCTCATAACCCGGGTTTTCAATGGCGTAAACAACATTTTCGTCAAACAGCTGGATGAGAAGCTGCAGCAGCAGCTCCGTCCCAGCGCTGACGACGATCTGTTCCGGCGTGCAGACAACGCCGCGGGACTGATATAGATAAGAAGCGATGGCGGCGCGCAAATCCGGATGGCCTTGGCGGTGTCCCGTTTTGAGCAGCTCCTCATCCCATTCGTTGATGACGTCTCTTGTGATTTTCCGCCACGATGCAAAGGGAAAATGTATTGGGTCAACGCCGTGATGGGAAAAATCATACTGGCAGGCTTCCTGCTCTTTTATCGGGCGCGATGGTTGAGCCTGGCCTTTCTCAAGCTGTGCCATATTGTCAAGCGCGTTAACATAATACCCGCTTTTCGGTCTGGCGGTGATATACCCCTCCGCCAAAAGCTGGCTGTAAGCCGTTAAAACCGTGTTACGGCTGCATGCTAGATGCGCTGCCAGTTGCCGCTTGGACGGCAGACGTGTGTTAAACACGTAAGCACCGCTGATGATCTCTTGTTTGATATGCGCATAAAGCTGCTCATAAAGAGGCACCCTTCCCTCTTTTTGCAGCGATACTGTTAATTCAATCATAGATGCCCCCATCTGGTACCATTGTATTTTGTTTATCTGATACTTTAAATAAGTCCAGTACGTCTCTATAATAAACCGTACAGTAGCAGAAAACAAGACTTAATGGAGACGATGAAGATGGATAGATATCAATTGAACAAAAACCTGGCTCAGATGCTCAAGGGCGGCGTCATCATGGATGTGACGACGCCGGAACAGGCGCGCATTGCCGAGGACGCGGGCGCCTGCGCCGTCATGGCGCTGGAGCGCATCCCCGCCGATATCCGGGCGGCGGGCGGCGTTTCAAGAATGAGCGACCCGAAAATGATCAAAGGGATTCAAGAAGCCGTTTCTATCCCCGTCATGGCAAAGGTGCGCATCGGCCACTTTGCTGAGGCCCAAATTCTGCAGGCTCTTGAGATCGATTATATTGACGAGAGCGAAGTCCTCTCCCCGGCGGATGATGTTTTTCATATCGACAAAACGCGGTTTGACGTCCCGTTTGTCTGCGGCGCCAAAGATTTGGGTGAAGCCCTGCGGCGCATCGCCGAGGGGGCATCCATGATCCGCACAAAGGGGGAGCCCGGCACGGGGGATATTGTCCAGGCCGTCCGCCATATGCGCCTCATCACGCAGCAGATTCGAAAAATCCAAAGCCTCAGGACGGACGAATTGTTTCATGAGGCCAAGCAATTACAGGTGCCGTATGACCTTGTCCGATTTGTTCATGAAAATGGCAAGCTCCCTGTCGTCAACTTTGCGGCTGGCGGCGTGGCGACACCGGCGGACGCGGCGCTCATGATGCAGCTGGGGGCAGAGGGTGTTTTCGTCGGCTCCGGCATCTTCAAGTCGGGCGACCCTGCCAGACGGGCGCAGGCGATTGTCAAGGCTGTGACGAATTTTAACGACCCGGTGATGTTGGCGGCGCTCTCAGAGGACCTCGGCGCGGCAATGGTCGGCATCAATGAGCAGGAGATTGAACTGTTAATGGCGGAGCGCGGGCAATGAAAATCGGCGTTTTGGCCTTGCAGGGCGGCTTTATAGAGCATGTCAATGCGTTGAAGCGTTTGGGGGCTGCGCCCTTTGAAATCAGGAATAAGCACGATCTCGACAGCCAAGATATGCGCGGGCTGATCCTTCCCGGCGGGGAGAGCACCGTCATCGGCAAGCTCCTTTTTGAGACCGGTCTTTTTGAGCCCTTAAAAAACCGGATTGACGGTGGCCTGCCGGTTTTCGGGACGTGCGCGGGCATGATCCTCCTGGCAAAAGAAATCGTCAGCGACCCCGCGGTTTACTTTGGCGCTATAAATCTCGCGGTTAAAAGAAATGCCTTCGGGCGGCAGCTCGGGAGCTTTCAGACGACAAGCGCCTTTTCCGGCATCGGCGAGATTCCAATGACGTTTGTCCGCGCGCCGTTTATTGAAAAATCCTGGGGGGCGGCGCGCATCCTCGCATCAGCCAGCGGGCATCCTGTGGCCGCGGAGCAAGGGAACATCCTGGTAACGGCCTTTCACCCGGAGCTGACGGACGATCTGCGCGTCCACGATTACTTCCTGAAAAAAGCGAAACAGTCTGCCGTTTAATCCACGGTCTGTCCCCCTCCTCTCAAATGATGTCAACAGGCCGCCGCTCTGCCGAGCGGCGGCCTGTTGACGCTGCAGAGGATAGTGAGGTACCGGCAGTTTCTATCGCCGTAGCAAAAGCAAATTCTCCGGTGGAAGGCGCATATAGCGCGGCAGCGTACTAGGCGCTTTCGCGTCCTCTCTGGGGACATCGAAGCGCAAGGCCTCGGCGCTGACATCTCCTTTCTTTCGAAGAAGCAGGATATCGCTAAACGTATCCTGCAGGCTTCCGGCGAGGTCATACGCAAACGTGTTTGCAAGCGTCTCATCCGCCGTCAAATGGATATGGTGCGCCCGGATACCGACAAATTGGGGCGTGCCGCAAGCCTTTATTTTGTTTATGTCAACCGATAGCGTTAATCCCCAGTCCTCGGCGAAAATACGGTTTTCAGACAGGATGCGCACCGGCGAAACATTTTTGCACCCGGTGAGCTGACAGGCAGCGAGTGTACCCGGGTCATTGAAAAGATGCCATTTTTCGCCTTCCGTTTGCACATTCCCATCAGAAATGACAAGGAGCCGATCGCACAAGCGGTAGACCTCGTCTCGATTGTGGGAAACGAAGAGCGCCGTGCCGCCGAACGTCTCAAGTGTTTGGCCGATTTCCCGCTCGAGCTGCCAGCGCAGGCTGCTGTCCAGCGCCGAAAACGGCTCGTCAAGCAATAAAAGCCGCGGCTCTGACAGTAAAAGGCGCACAAGCGCCGCACGCTGCTGCTGCCCGCCCGAGAGCGCATCTGGATATCGGTTTTCATAGCCGTCAAGACCGACGCGGCGCAGCGCCCGGCACGCCATTTCCCGTTTCTCACGCCTTTTTTTGCGCATCTGCTGGGCGCAGACAAGGTTTTGCCCCACCGTCATATTCGGGAACAGCGCGGCGTTTTGAAAAAGATAACCTGTCTTCCGCTTCTGCGGCGGTATGTTGTGCTTCTTTTCCGAATCAAAAAGCGGGAAACCGTCAAGGATGATGACACCCTCGTCTGGTGTTTCAATACCCGCGATGCATTTGAGCGTCATGCTTTTACCGCTGCCGGAAGCGCCAAGAATCCCAAGCGTCTCCTTATCCGCGTGAAAGCGGATATCGAGCTTGAAATCCGGCAGCGTTTTCCGGATATCTATTTCAAGGGCCAAGATAAGCCCCCCTTTTCGTCGGTCTTATGCCTTTTTTCGAGCTTTGTGACACAAGATTCATGACCAGCATCGCCAAAAGCGAAATGGCAAGGTCAATCAGAACCCATCTGTATGCCAGCGCGTCATTCCCCGCGGCCATGGCCGAATAGACAGCGACGGCAATCGTTGTCGTCTTGCCTGGGATGTTCCCGGCAAGCATAATTGTTGCACCGAATTCGCCAAGGCCTCTGGCAAAGGCCAGAACCGTCCCGGCAAGGACGCCGTAGCGGCAGTTCGGAAGAACAATCCGCCAGAAAATAAAGGTGTTGCCAAGGCCGAGCGTCTTGGCGGACTGGATAAGCGTTGTATCAAACTGTTCAAACGCGCCGCGCATCGTACGGTACATCAGCGGAAAGGCGACGACCGTTGACGCAATCACAGGTGCGTACCAGGAGAAGACGACACGCGCGCCGAAAAGCGCCTGAATGATGCTGCCGCCGGGGCCGTGCACGCCGAAAAAGACGAGCAGAAAAAATCCGGCAACGGTCGGCGGCAGCACCATGGGCAGCGTTAGGAGTCCGTCGGTAATACCTTTAAGGACTCTTCCGAGCCGGATGACATACCAGGCCGCCAAAATTCCCGTGACGACAGTAATGCCTGTCGCGAGTATTGCCGTCCGGAGCGAAATCCAAAGCGGGGAAAAATCCATTTCATCACCTTCGTTTTTCTGTTATGCAGCCGGATTAAAACCGTACTTTTCAAAAACCTTCATCGCGTCTGATGATTGCAGATACTTGAGGAACGCGGCGGCGGCCTCCTGATTGGCACTCGCCTTAATGATCGTCGCGGGATAGACAACCGGCTTGTGTGAACCCGCCGGTGCTTCAGCAACGATTTTGACATTCGCGTCCATCGCGGCATCCGTTTTGTAGACGACGCCGCAGTCAACATTGCCGGATTCAACCCAGGACAGAACCTGCTTGACATCGGTGCCGAGATTGGCCTTGGCGAGGATGGCGTCCCAGATACCAAGCGCCGTAAAAGTCTCCTGCGCGTACTGACCGGCGGGAACGCTCTCCGGATTACCGACAGCAATTGTTTTGACGGCATCCGTCGCGCAATTGTTAAAGCTCGAAATAGACGATGCCGATGACGCCGGTATAATCAAAACGATTTCATTGCTCAAAAGATTCACAAGCGAGTCGGCCGTTAAAAGGTCTTCCTTGTTCAGCGCATCCGTCTGCTTGGAGGACGCCGAAATGAAGACATCGCACGGTGCCCCCTGTTCAATCTGCGTCTGCAGCGTGCCGCTGGCGCCGGTGTTGATTGTCAGCGTCACGCCGGGATTGGCCACTTCATAAAGTGCCTTGATTTCATTAAGCGGGGCCGTCAGGCTTGCGGCGGCTGAAATGCTCAGCGTCACGGTCGCCGACGGCGACGATGCTGCCGTCGGCGTTCCCTCCTGGGCCGGTTTGCTCCCGCAGCCGGCTATCACAAAGACGGTCAGCAAAACGAGAATCAATGATACAAGTTTCTTTTTCATGGTGATCTTCCTTTCGTAATATTAAAACGAAAAATATCTTCGCTTTCTACTCTGTGAAGCAGCCTGCCTCTCGTCCCCTTATCCCCCCCCCGGTGCGCGCAGCGGCTGCATGCGTCGCAGCCTGTTGCGGGGCAGCCTGATATGCCGGCCGCCGCCATTTCGAACCGGCAGTCCGTCAAATTAAAGCGCCCGCCCTCGCCTTCCGGCGGTTTTATGGAAACCCATTGTCCATCCGCGTCGAACGAGAGCCGAAGCGGTAGGACGGTCAGCGTTTCCTCCTCTAAGAGGTCTCGAATGGCGGACGGTTTGAAGACATGCGTATTGCCGTCGCTGTCAGCTATCGTGATCGAATCCTGAGTCGCGGCGGCCCAAAGGTTTCCCGCCTCGTCAAAGATGAGAGAGCCGCTGTCTGCATTAATACCGTTGGCGCTGTCGTCAAAAACGTGCAGGCGGCCGATGCGTGTGTCAATGGCTGTCGGCTCGGCCGGTTCAACAGACCGAAGCTGCCCGCTTTCATATAGAGAAAAGCCGTATCGGACAGGGATAACAGCCCCCGTCGGCAGCGATACCGCAACCGTTTCACCCGGAAACAGCGTTATACTGCGGATATCGCCGCTTTTATAAAAGCTGAGGCTCACAAGCGCTGCCGTAAATGCCGTAAAGCCCAACTCAAAGTGAAGCGGGATGTTGACGGTGCGTTCGTCGCTTTCGCTCCAAAAGCCGCTGAGCTTTCCGTCCACCGGGAAGACGCGGGCCACTTCTCCCGTCTCATAAAATGTAACGCGTTCGGCTGGCATCTCACCGATGGGCGTTAAAACCGCCTGCTGCGTCTCCAGCATAACGGATTTGATCATACCGCTCCGGTGAAACGTCACGGCGGGCCCCTGCCGCCGTCTTGGCGACTCCGCGCCATATGCCGGAATGAGTTCACCGACATGGGTCACGATCACATTCCGCGCATCCAGCGTTAAAGAGAGCACCCTGCCGTCATCCGCGACCTTTTTTAATGTCACGCCCGCAAAAACGCCCCACGGCGTCATCAGCGTTTTTTCATCTGCCATCAAGCACACCGCCCTTCTTTTTTCGTATGACAGCGTCGATCAGCCCGCTTGAGGTGCTGTCGCACACAATGTCGTAGAGCGCGTTATCAATCCATGGCGGAACGTGCCGACAACGTAGGCGCAGTGCCGAAAACGGCGTGTCACTGAAAAAGCCGCGCAGCGCCGATTTCGAGGAGAGTGCGGGATTGTCCCGCTGCGCCGCGTCCAGGTCATATTCATAAATACCATTTACCGTGTCGACGCAAACGGGTATTGTCGGCGTTTTTATCGTGCCTTCTCTCCGGCTTTCTTCAACGTCCGACAAGACAGCGTTCAGAACCTCGTCCGTCACCGCCTCGATATCAAATATATGACAGCCGTTTTTGTTGAATTCGTTGTAGGCGACGCCGCCAAGGCTCCGTCCGGCAATCATTCGGCAGCCGCCAAGCCAGTCAACAATCTCTTTAACTTGCCGCCGAATATTTTGGGGTCTGTTCAGCCGTTCGCGATCTAGCGGATACGCCGCCACAGGGCACCAGCTATCAGAGAGGGCGTAAACAACGATTTTGTCTGATGATAAAAATGAATCTAATTGTCCATTTTCCTGCATATAGACCGCAATTTTGTTATTCATCGCATTCGCCTCCCAGCGTATTTTTTGGCTTAATTGCTTAATAAAGCTGTTTGTATCGGTTTTTTTGAGTCTATTCCGGCATCAATTATATGTCAATAGCGATTTATATATTTTATGTTTTGCAACTATCGATTTGTTATCTTGCATAAAAAACAAAAATAAAAGGTCCGATTTTTAAAGATCTGATGTATTGTTCTTTTATGCCCGCTCCTCTATACTCAAAGCATAACGAAACAAAAGCACTGAACAAAGGGGTTCTCCGGCGACAGCCGGAAGACCCCTTGAGTATTTTTTGGAGGTAATTTTATGAGACAGGTTGCTATTTATGGAAAAGGCGGCATCGGCAAATCAACAACAACGCAGAACCTCAACGCCGGTCTCGGTGAGATGGGCAAAAAAATCATGATCGTCGGCTGTGATCCGAAGGCGGATTCCACGCGCCTCTTGCTTGGCGGCCTGGCTCAGCAAACGGTGCTCGACACGCTCCGCGAGGAGGGCGACGATATTGAGCTCGATCTCGTGCTTAAACCCGGCTTCTCAGGCATCAAGTGCGTTGAATCCGGCGGGCCGGAGCCGGGCGTCGGCTGTGCCGGGCGCGGCATTATTACATCGATCGGACTTCTGGAGCGGCTCGGCGCTTATGAAACGGATCTTGATTATGTCTTTTACGACGTTCTCGGCGACGTTGTCTGCGGCGGTTTTGCTATGCCGATTCGCGAGGGCAAAGCGCAGGAGATTTATATCGTCTGCTCGGGCGAAATGATGGCCATGTACGCGGCTAACAATATTTCAAAAGGCATTATGAAATTTGCCAACACCGGCGGCGTCCGGCTCGGCGGCCTTATCTGCAATTCGAGAAAGGTTGACGGCGAGGCCGAGCTTGTCGAGGCGTTTGCCAAGGAGCTCGGTACACAGATGATTCACTTCGTCCCGCGTGACAACATGGTTCAGCGCGCCGAAATCAACAAAATGACCGTCATTGAGTATGACCCAACATGCAATCAGGCCGACGAATACCGCGAACTGGCAAAAAAGATTGACGGCAATGACATGTTCGTCATCCCCAAGCCGCTCAAGCAAGAGCGCCTGGAGCAAATTCTGATGGAACACGGCATTCTCGACATCTAAACACGCGTCGCACGTAAAAAAATGATTGAAGGAGAGAACACCATGCTATTAGTAAGAGCCATCATCCGCCCTGAGAAAACAGGCGACGTCATGTCCGAACTTGTGGCGGCCGGTTTCCCGGCCGTGACGAAAATGGACGTTTATGGGCGCGGCAAACAAAAGGGCATCACCGTCGGCGAAATCCATTATGACGAAATTCCAAAGGAAATGCTTCTCATCGTCTGCCGGGACGAAGATAAAGACGATATCATTCGGGTTATCATGCGCACCGCCCGAACAGGCAGCGGCACCTTCGGTGACGGCAGGATTTTTGTTTCCCCTGTTGAAGACGCTTATACGATCAGCACCGGAAAACAAGGTCTGTAGAAAGGAGCCATCTGATGAAAGAGGTTCTGGCAATTATACGGATGAACATGGTCAACGCCACCAAAAAGGCGCTTGAAAGCGCCGGTTATCCCGCGTTTTCTTGCCGAAAATGCCTCGGCCGCGGTAAAAAAAGCGTGGATGACACGGCCGTGATCGACTCAATTCTGGCAATCGGCGACATGCCCAGCACGGCGCTCGGTGAAAATCTTTCCGAATACAGACGGCTCATTGCCAAGCGGTTTTTTATGCTGATGGTGGAGGACGATCAGGTCGATGACGTCGTGAAAATCATCATCGACACAAATCAGACCGGCAATCCCGGCGATGGCAAAATCTTCGTGCTGCCGGTCGTCGAGGCCTACACCGTGCGGACGGGCCAGACGACAAAGGACGCATATTAAAAAGGGCAGGTGAATCCAAATGAACGAACGGGCAAGAATGCTTGATCAATACGCCTCGCGTGTTTACAAAAACCGCAAGGATCACGTCCTTCAGCTGGAGGACACGCCGGGCGTGCCGGAAATTACAGCCAACACGCGCACCGTCCCGGGCATTATCACGAACCGCGGCTGCTGTTACGCCGGGTGCAAGGGCGTCGTCGTCGGGCCGCTGAAGGACTGCTGCGTCATTACGCACGGCCCTATCGGCTGCGGCTTTTATAGCTGGGGCACGCGCCGCAACAAGGCGGCCGCCTCGGAAGGCGGGCAAAATTATATCCCCTATTGTTTTTCAACGGATATGCAAGAGTCGGATATCGTGTTCGGCGGCGAAAAAAAGCTGAAAGCAGCCATCAAGGAAGCCGTTGACATTTTCCATCCAAAATACATCATGATTTGCTCCACCTGCCCTGTCGGCCTCATCGGCGACGATGTCCATGCCGTTGCCAGGCAGGCCGAAGAAGAGTACGGCATTACATGCGTCGGCTTCTCCTGCGAGGGCTACAAGGGTGTTTCACAGTCGGCCGGGCACCACATTGCCAACAACGGCTTAATGAAGCATATCATTGGCACGGGTGACAAACGGCCGGCCGGGAAGTATTCGCTCAACATTCTTGGCGAGTACAACATCGGCGGCGACGGCTGGGAGGAGGAGCGCATTCTCAAGAGGATCGGCTATGACATCATCTCGGTCTTCACAGGAGACGGCTCGGTCGAGGCCATTCAAAACGCGCATACAGCAGACCTCAACCTCGTCATGTGCCATCGGTCCATCAACTATGTGGCCGAAATGATGAAGTCCAAATACGGCACAGACTGGCTCAAGGTAAACTTCATTGGCGTCGGCGCGACAATCAAGTCGCTCCGCGATATCGCGAAATACTTTGGGGATCCCGATCTCATGGCGCGGACGGAGGAAGTGATCGCCGATGAGCTCGCTGCCATTGGAGAAGATGTGGAGTACTACAAAAACAGGCTCAAGGGCAAACGGGCCGGGATTTTTTCCGGCGGCTCGCGCTCGCACCATTTTCAGGCCCTTCTCAAAGACCTCGGTGTGGAGACGATTATTGCCGGTTATGAGTTTGCTCACCGGGACGATTATGAGGGGCGTGACGTCATCCCGCAGATTAAGGAAGACGCCGACAGCAAAAATATTGAAAACCTCACCATTGATGCCGACCCCGAGCTCTATAAAACACGCTATTCCGACGAGGTCATGCACGCGCTGCGTGAACAGCTCCCCGTTGACAGTTATCCCGGCATGATCCCCGATATGAAAAGCGGCCATATCGTCGTGGACGACTACAATCACGTTGAGACGGAAATGCTCTTAAAGCTGTATAAGCCAGACATTTTCTTCTCCGGTATCAAGGATAAGTACATCATTCAGAAAAGCGGCGTACCGTCGCGCCAGATTCACTCTTACGATTACGCCGGCCCGTACGCCGGATTCAAGGGCGCCGTCAATTTCGCCCGGGACATCACGATGTCGATCACCGTCAACGCCTGGGGTCTCATCGTCCCGCCCTGGAAATCGGAACCGATGCTCGAAGGCGCACTGACAGGAGGTGGCGAATAATGCTGGACCTAACACCAAAAACAATTTACGAGCGCACAGCGCTGCGCATCAACCCCTGCAAAACGTGCCAGCCCGTCGGCGCTTTATATGCGGCGCTCGGCGTGCACCGCTGCATGCCGCACAGCCATGGCAGCCAAGGCTGCGCCTCTTACCACCGCACGTTTTTAAGCCGCCACTTCAAGGAACCGGCCATCGCCTCAACGAGCTCGTTTACGGAGGGGGCCTCCGTGTTCGGCGGTGGCAGCAACGTGAAGACAGCCGTTAAAAACGTGTTTGATATCTATGATCCCGACATTATTGCCATTCATACGACATGCCTGTCTGAGACAATTGGCGACGACGTCAACTCTTACATATCGGATATGGATATACCGGACGGCAAGCTTGTCGTCCAAGCGAGCACCCCAAGCTATGTCGGCTCGCATATCAATGGCTTTTTCAATATGATGTGCGGCTTTATCAACTATCTGACAGAAAAAACGGGATCGCCGAATGGTAAAACAGCCGTCTTCCCGGGCTTTATAAACCCCGGTGACATGCGGGAGCTCAAGCGGCTTTTAAGCCTGATGGAAACCCCCTTTACCATGTTCCCCGATACAAGCGCCGTGATGGACGCGCCGATGACCGGTAAATATGAGATGTACCCTGCCGGCGGAACGACGCTTGCGGAAATCAAAGCTCTCGGCGACTGCAGCCATATCGTCGCCCTCGGCCGTATCACAAGCGTTGAACCGGCCGAGCTGATGAAAAAGAAATTCAAGGTCCCATATACGCTTTTGCCGCTACCCATCGGCGTTGCGGCGACGGACAGCTTTATCACAACGCTCTCAAAGCTGTCGATGCGCGATGTCCCCGCCGAAATCGAAGAGCAGCGCGGCCAGCTGATCGACATTCTGCTCGACAGCCATCCGTACACGCATGAAAAAACAGCCGCCATCTACGGCGATCCGGATACCGTTCTCGGCCTTGCCGAGTTCTGCCTTGAAATGGGCATGATTCCGAAATACATGATCACCGGCACGCCGAAGGAAGAATTTACAAAGCAGGCCCAGGCGCTGTTTGCCAAATACGGCGTTGAAGGCTGCACGGCAAAAGCCAACGCCGACCTGTTTGAGCTCCACCAGTGGATTAAAAACGAGCCGGTCGATGTGCTCATCGGCACAAGCTACGGCAAGGCCATAGCCAAGGCGGAGGATATCCCCCTTGTCCGCGCCGGGTTCCCCATCCTTGACCGCTATGTCCATTCTTATTTACCGCTCGTGGGCTACGTGGGAGCCATGCGCCTTGCCGAGCTCATCACAAACGCCTTGATGGACCGGCAGGACAGAGACTGCGCGGACGAGGATCTCGAAACAGTTATGTAACCTTAAAAAGGCGGTGCGCTCATGAACGATACAATCAAAATTTTGAAAGACCGGCAGGGGGCCATCGCCGAGAAGGCAAGCTTCTGCTGCGGCGACGGCAAGGGCATCCGCTGTGAAAAAGAGAGCGTTTCCGGCGCCGTCACCCAGCGTGCCTGCGTTTACTGCGGCGCGCGTGTAGTCCTCAACCCGATTACAGACGCTTATCATATCGTCCATGGGCCCATCGGCTGCGCCAGCTACACCTGGGATATTCGTGGCAGCCTGACAAGCGGGGCGGACACGTTCCGTACCAGTTTTTCGACGGACCTGCGCGAGACGGACGTTATCTTCGGCGGCGAGAAAAAGCTCGCCGCCGCCATTGACGAGCTCGTCCTCAAAAAATCACCGAAGCTGATTTTTATCTACGCCACGTGTATCGTCGGCGTCATCGGCGACGACGTTGAAGCCATCTGCCGGGAAAAAGAGCGCCAGCATCAAATCCGCGTCATACCCGTCAAGTCGCCGGGGTTCTCCGGGACGAAATCGCAGGGCTATAAGCTGGCCTGCGACGCCATCATGCAGCTCATCCTCCCGAACGCTACAGGCAAAAAGGTTCACGGCGTCAACCTCATCGGTGACTTTAACCTGGCCGGCGAGATGTGGACGATCCGCCGGTATCTTGAGAAAATCGGCATCCCGGTCGTCGCCACGGCGACCGGTGACGCCTCCTTGGAAACGCTCCTGCGCCTGCCGACAGCTCAATTAAATCTCGTCCAGTGTGCCGGGTCTTCAGCGTATCTGGCCGCGCGCATGGAAGAGGCCTTCGGTATTCCGGCCATCAAGGTGAGTTTTTTCGGGACAGAAGACACGGAAAGCTCTCTCCTTCGGGCGGCCGAGGCGCTCGGCGACGCGCAGGCTATCGAAAAGGCGCGGGCGCTGACGACGTCGGAAGGCGCACGCGCTAAGTCGTTTATTGACGCCTATAAGCCGCAGCTGGCCGGGAAACGGGCCGCCATCTACGTTGGCGGCGGCTTTAAGGCTATCTCGTTGATCCGGCAGTTTAACGAACTCGGCATGGAGACCGTCGTCGTCGGCACGCAGACAGGCAAGGCGGAGGATTACGAGATCATCGCCTCGCTCGTCGGCGACAGTGCCGTTATCCTTGATGACGCAAGCCCGTCGGAGCTGGAGAAGTTTATGGTAGAAAAAAAAGCCGACATCCTTGTCGGCGGCGTCAAGGAGCGCCCGCTTGCCTACAAGCTCGGCATCGCCTTCTGCGATCATAACCATGAGCGTCGGCACCCCTTGGCCGGATATGAGGGCATCCGCAATTTCGTGAGGGAAATCAATCTCTCCGTCAACAGCCCGGTCTGGCAATACTGCAAAGCGGGAAGGTGAAGATTATGAGTGAAAATCTGGTTAATTTAAACGTCAACCCCTGTAAGATGTGTATGCCGATGGGCGCTGTCAGCGCCCTTTCAGGCTTAAAAAACTGCATGACGATTCTGCATGGCTCGCAGGGTTGCGCCACATATATCCGCCGCCACATGGCAACGCATTACAACGAGCCCGTCGATATCGCCTCCTCGTCGCTGACGGAACACGGCACCGTTTTCGGCGGCGAGGAAAACCTCCTCAGAGGCCTTGAGAATCTCGTCACGCTGTATCATCCCGAAATTATCGGTGTTGCCACGACGTGCCTGGCCGAAACAATCGGCGAGGACGTGGCGGCGATCATCGCCAAATACGAGGCCGCCCACCCGGAGCAGGCGGCTAAAATCATTAACATCTCCTCAGCGGGATACGGCGGGACGCAGGCCGAAGGGTTTTTCCGGGCGCTTCGGGCCGTCGTGTCGCAGACGGCCGTGGACGCATCGCCGCACCGGGGCATCAACGTTGTGACGCCAATGCTATCCCCCGCCGACTACCGCTATTTAAAAAGCCTGTTCGATCAGATGGGGCTCTCCTATACACTTCTGCCCGACCTGTCTGACACACTGGACGGCGCCCTCTCGCCGGACGGCCAAAAGCAACCCGAAGGCGGCACGCCGCTGGGCGACATCGAGCGAATGGCTGGTGCCCGGCACACGATAGAGCTCTCTCTTTTCGTTGATCCTAAGGATTCCCCGGCAGAATACTTGTTTGATACATACGGCGTTCCCTTCACCCGTCTTGCCCTGCCTGTCGGTCTGCGCGACATGGACGCGCTCGTTGAAACGCTTGTCTCTCTCGGCGGGCTAAAGCCGCCCACGCTTGAAAAAGAGCGCGGCCGCCTGCTCGATGCGATGGTTGACGCGCATAAATACTGCGCCGAGGGCCGGGCCGCTGTCTTCGGCGAGCCGGACTTTGTCTATTCGGTCACGCGCTTCTGCGCGGAAATCGGCCTCGTCCCGCGCCTTGCAGCGACAGGGTCCGTCTCTCCCGCGCTCCGAGAGCGCTTGCAGGAAGCGCTCGACGCGGCTGCCGCCTGGCTTCACCTGTCGCCCGGGGAAGTGATCGATGACGTCGATTTCGACACGATTGAGAAAAAGGCACTGGCGCTGGGCGTCAATCTGCTGCTCGGCAGCTCCGACGCGCGTCGTCTGGCGCAGAAGCACCGCATCGGCCTTGTCCGCTGCGCCTTCCCCATCCACGACAGACTCGGCGGCCAGCGCGTGCGCACGCTCGGCTACGACGGGGCAACGGCGCTGCTCGATCAGGCGTCCAATATTCTGTTGGGTGAGAAGGATGAGCATTTTCGCGAAGATATTTACAACCGCCATTTCTCCAAAGACGAGCCGGAAATCAAGGTGCAAGCCGCGCCCGCGCTCAAATCGAAAACGCACCCCTGCTTTAACGGCTGCGCCGGGAAATACGCGCGGATGCATCTGCCCGTCGCGCCCAAATGTAACATCCAGTGCAATTACTGCGTGCGAAAATTCGACTGCCCGAACGAGAGCCGCCCCGGCGTGACAACGGCCGTTTTATCGCCGGAGGAAGCGATTGAAAAATTCCGCCGTGTCAAGAAAGACGTCCAAAATCTCACCGTCGTCGGCATTGCCGGGCCTGGGGATGCTTTGGCGAATTTCGAGGAGACAAAAAAAACGCTACGGCTCATCCGCGCCGAGGATCCGGACATGACCTTCTGCATTTCAACGAACGGCCTCATGCTCCCGCAATACGCGCAGGAGCTTGTTGACCTCGGCGTCTCGCACGTGACGGTGACGATCAATGCCGTCGACCCCATGATCGGCGCGCAAATTTACCATCACGTCGACTATATGGGCACGCGGTATGACGGTGTGGCGGGCGCCGCGATCCTGCTTGCAAACCAGCTGTCCGGCATTGCGCTGCTCGTCTCTAAGGGCATCATCGTCAAGGCCAACACCGTGTTGCTCAAGGGGATTAACGACAATCATATCGGCGCTGTCGTCCAGAAACTCAAAGAGCTCGGGGCCGATCTCTCTAACCTCATGCAGCTCATCCCCGTCAAGGGCTCCGCCTTTGAAAACATTGGGCTTGTCAGCAACAAGGCGCTCATGGCACTGCGCAAGACTTACGAGCCGGATATCCGGCAGATGTATCACTGCCGCCAGTGCCGGGCCGACGCGATCGGCACGCTTGAAAATGATCGCTCGCTCGAGTTTTCACCCTGTCAGGCCGAAGCGGCCGCCCCGGAACCGGCAAGCAAAAAGAAAGTTGCCGTTGTTTCAAAAAGCGGCCTGCTCGTCGATCAGCACTTCGGCCACGCCGAGGAACTTTACATCTACGAAAGCGACGGCAAAACGGCGGCGTTTCTGGAAAAACGCCCCGTCTCAAAATACTGCGACGGCGGCGACACATGCGACGGGGACGGAAAAATGAATTCCATCCTATCGGCCGTTTCCGACTGCACGGCGATCATTGCATTGCGCATTGGCAACGCACCGTCACAAAAGCTCTCTCAAATGGGCATCGCCGTCCACGCGACATATGACAGAATCGAGGATGCCGTTAAAAAAGCGGCGTCGGAATAAGTAAAGGAGGCGCTTTTATGGTCAATCCCAAATATCACATTTTTGTTTGCACCAGCTGCCGCACGAACGGTGTTCAAAAAGGCTACTGCCATCAGAAGGACAGTGTCAAGCTTGTTGAAAAATTCATGGAAGAAATTGAAGACCGCGATTTGTCCGCCGACTGTATGGTGACGAACACGGGCTGCTTCGGCATCTGCAGCCGCGGCCCTGTCGCTGTCGTCTACCCGGAGGGCGTCTGGTATGGCGCACTCACGCCGGATGCCGTGACGGAGATCGTTGAACAACACATCGAGGGCGGCACGCCCGTCAAAGCGTATCAGATTTAAGCGAAAGGATGACGCGCCTTGAAACGCCTCACTGACATGACCATGTGTTGTCTTGGCGCCGCCTCGCCGTCCCCCGCGCAGCTTCAAAAGCTTTTTGAGCTACAGCTGTTAACGGGAGCCGACTATATCGAAATGCCGCGCGCGTATTACGAAACGCTGGCTCCCGTCGCGTCCTGCGATAAGCTAATACTGCGCCTGGCGTCACCCGGGGAGGCTGTCTTTTTTCCTGAAATTCGCCGTTTTATCTGTCGAATTCCCGAAGAGGGACAGGACGCGCGGGTCACGACGGAGATTCAGATTAACGACAGGCGTGAAATCCCGCTCCTGCGGCGTTATACAGCGCTTTCTAACGTCCGCCTCACGGGGCTTGACGATCTGATCCTGCACGATTATAAAAGTACCTTCTCGGAAATCCGGAAAACGCTGAGCGGCACTGTGACCTTCTGCCCGGAGGATAGCACTAGCTGTGCGACGGCATTAGCCATTGAATGGCTGCTCGGCGGCGGCGAGGCGGTGGCTGTTTCCTTCGGGGGGCTCGGCGGAAAAGCCGCCTTGGAAGAGGTGATGCTTGCCCTGCGTCTTCATATGCGATACCGCTGCAACGCCACCTATGAGGTTTTTCCGCGTCTTCTATCGCTTTTGGAGGAAATCTGTGCCGAGCGCTTCGATAGACGCAAGCCGATTATCGGCAGGGGAATTTTCGACGTGGAATCCGGCATCCATGTCGACGGTATTTTGAAAAAGCCGGAAATGTATGAGCCATATCAGCCGTCACTCGTCGGCGCACGGCGTGCTATTGTGATCGGCAAACATTCCGGTAAAAAAGCTGTCATCGCCAAACTCCTTGAACGACAGCTTTTACCGGAAGCGTACGATATCGATAAAATTCTCCGCGCCGTCCGGCAAAAAAGCCTTGAAAAGGCCGCGGGCCTGACCGACGCGGCGTTTTTTGATTTGGCTGAGCAATTCAGGAAATGAGGGGATGACGTGAAGCCAGTCAGGCATATCGTTGACACGACGCTGCGAGACGGCGAACAGAGCCCGGGCCTCGTCATGACGCCCCGGCAGAAGCTTGACGCTGCCCGGATTCTCGACGCGGCCGGTGTCTATCAGATCGAGGCCGGTATTCCCGCCGTCGGCAGCGTGGAGATTGACACCATCAGCGCTATGATGGACGACCGAAAAAACGCCCGCATCTCGGCCTGGAACAGGTTGCGTCTGGAGGATTTGCGCCTGTCCGTCTCTTGTCGGCCCGATATTCTGCACATCAGCACGCCCGTTTCCTATGTTTTGATTTACACAAAGCTGAAAAAGAACAAGAGCTGGGTTATAAAAAATCTCAGCGCCTGCGTCGAGTTTGCCCTTGAGCGCGACTTTGACGTCACCGTCGGCTTTGAGGATGCGTCGCGCGCCGACATCACATTTATGGTCACGCTGGCCCAACTGCTCCGGGACAAGGGCGTCAGCCGCATCCGCTTTGCCGATACCGTCGGCGTCCTCTCCCCTTCCGGGGCTTTTCAGGCCGTTAAAGAGCTCATTACCGCAACGGGCATTGACGTTGAATTTCACGCGCACAATGACCTCGGCATGGCTGTTGCCAATACGCTGACGGGGGCCGCGGCTGGCGCTGCGTTTATCGACACGACGATCCGCGGCATCGGTGAGCGCGCCGGCAACTGTGATTATTTTAAGTTTGTTCACGCAGCTGCCGATGTTTATGACCTCGGCATTTCAAAATTTGACGCCTTCGTTGTTGAGGAAAAAATCACGTCAATTCTCTCTCTTTGAAGATGCTGAAGACGCATCAATTTAACCGCCGTTTTCATACCGGAATTCAGAAACCCGGCTTTGTGTTTTTCACACGAAGCCGGGTTCGCTATTCCTTAACATTAATTTTCCGGCTCAACCGCGTCCAGCTCAAACCAGAATGTACTGCCACTCCCGACATCACTGATAACGCCGAACGCGGCGTTGTGCGCCGTGAGGATACCCTTGACGATCGACAGGCCAAGGCCCGTTCCGGCAATTCCGCGCTTGTGCGTTTTGTCACCCCGGTAATAGCGCTCCCAGATGTGCTGCCGCTCTGCCTCCGGGATCCCCGGCCCCGTGTCCTGAACCTCGAAGCGGGCTTTGCCGCCGTGTGTGGAAACGCGGATTGTGATCTTTTTGTCGTCGCCTGAATAGTTGACGGCGTTACCTATCAAATTGTAGACGGCTTGCTCAATCTGGCGCTCGTCGGCGCAAACGGCACAGCTGTCCGTGCAGTTGCAGTCAAACACATATCCATCCCGTTCAGAGAGCGCCTTGAAACGATTTAAAATGACAGAAACCTTATCGCAAAGGTCAAATGTTGTTCGGACCGTTGTCTCCGCGCCCGACTGGATTTTTGACAGGTCGAGAATATCCGAAATCAGGGCACTAAGCCTGTCTGCCTCTTCAATGATGACCTCTGTATGAGCATGCCGCTTCTCAGGCTTGTCGCCGGAGACATCACGGATGAGCTCGGCGTACATTTTCACCATTGTCAGCGGCGTGCGCAGGTCATGAGAGACGTTGGCGATAAGCTCCCGCTGCAGGGTATTTGTTTTTGAAAGCTCCTTCGTCGCGTAATTAAGCGCCCCCGCCAGCTGGTTAATCTCCGCATAACTGCCGCCTTCAAACGTCACGCCGTAGTCACCTCCGGCCAGCTGTTCGGCACTTTTCGTCAGGTTTGAAATCGGCCGCGACAGGCGAGAGGCAATCAGCAGGGAAATAACGGCTGATAAAGCAAGCGCCGCGGCCAGCACAATGAACAGCTGCACCTGTAGAAGGGCTGCCGGGGAATCGTCTAAATTAATCTGCGCGCTGACAACGAGATATTTGCCCGCGCCGGACTGACCGGGCAGTATGATGCCATAGTACAGAAGCTTCCCATTCCCGTGCGGCAGATTCTCGATATACGATTGTTTGCCGTCAGTACTGTTTTTAAGCCTTGTTACAAAGTCGGTGACACTCAATTCATCCCGCAGCGGGATTTCAGCGGGCTTGTTCATGGTATATTTCATCATACCGTTTTCATCAAAAAAACGGACCGATATCCCGGCGGCAAAATACTGCCCGCCGAGCGCGACGGCCAGCTCCCCGGCGGCATCGGCCGATGCAATATCCTCCGCCGCTTTTTGCAGCTCCTTCAGCTTCGTCTGCGTGTAAAAGCTGTTTAAAAAGACGATTTGCAATAGCCATAGCGCCGTCATAATGACGGCCGTAAAAACGATGAAATAGCCCCAAATCCGAACGCGAAGGCTTCCGGCCTTCCCTTTTTCAAATCGTCTCATCGCTCGTCTGCCTCAAATTTGTAGCCGACGCCGCGCAGCGTGACGATGAAGTCCTTATACGGCCCCAAACTGGATCGAAGCATTTTGATATGCGAATCTACCGTCCGATCGTCTCCATAATAGTCGTATCCCCAAACCTCGGTCAACAGCTTTTCCCTGGACAGGGCTATGTTCCTGTTGCGCACGAGAAAGAAAAGCAGATCGGTTTCCTTCGGCGTCAGCTCCGCTTTCTTCCGATCGACGAGGACGCAGCGGCCAGAAAAATCGATCTCCAAGCCCTTAATTATCACCTTCTCAACGCCGGGCTGTTCCTGATATCCCTGACGGCGCGTGATGATCACATGAACGCGCGCCATAACCTCCTTTGGTGAAAACGGCTTAACGACATAGTCGTCGATGCCGACCTCAAAGCCGAAGAGCTTATCGTATTCCTCGCCCCTGGCCGACAGCATCAGCACCGGTATGTCTTTATATTTCCTGATTTCCTTACAGGCTGAAAACCCGTCAAGCTTCGGCATCATCACGTCCATGATCGCAAGGTCGAAATCCTGCTCCCGGCACAGGCGAACAGCTTCCATCCCGTCAACAGCCTCGACAACGGTGTGATTTTCAAACTCGGCGTATTCACGGAGCCCTTCCCGAATTTTCTTTTCATCATCCACAATGAGAATATGCGCCATAAAACCCCTCTTTTCTGCGCTTGTGCCCACGATACGCTTCTCATGTGTGGGCCGTGTGATACCCCTGCGGAAGTCAGATGAAATTCGCTGCCGCCTGCTGGCATCACCGGCGTCAAGAAAGCCGCCGCGCAAAAGCGGCCACGACGGCCTTCACAAATATTTCAGCCGGTTTCCATGGTGTTTACACAGACGTGCACCATAATACGCTCATCACGTAAAGGGGTGCTGACACGATGACTTTACTGTCGCAAAACAACAGCTTTCCGGCATTTCTAAAGAAAAACTGGCATCTGCTCGCGTTGGCGCTTATCGCCCTGCTGTCCTTCGGGCTGAATTTTTATGCCATTTCCAAAGTCGGCTACGGCAACGCTTATTATGCCGCGGCCATCAAAAGCATGACGGAGAACTTTAAAAACTTCTTTTTTGTGTCGTTTGACCCGGCCGGGCTCGTTTCGGTCGACAAGCCGCCGCTTGGGCTTTGGGTGCAAGCCGTTTTTGTTCTCATTTTCGGCTATCACGGCTGGGCGATGCTTCTGCCGCAGGCGCTGTCAGCCACCGGCAGCAGCCTGCTCCTGTACGCCCTGATAAAAAAATATTTCGGGCGGGTGTCCGGTCTCATCGCGGCGCTCGTTTTCGCGCTGACCCCCGCCGTCGTCGTCGCGGCCCGGAACAACACGATGGACATGCAGCTCATCTTTGTCCTGCTCGTCGCCGTCTGGTTTTTGTTTAAGGCGATCGATACGTCGAAGTGGCGATTTCTGTTTATCTGCGCCGTTTTTGTCGGTCTGGGGTTTAATATTAAAATGTTGCAAGCCTATATGATTCTCCCCGCCGTCGTCATTGTCTATCTCGTCTTCGCCAAAGAGAAGTTTTTGAAACGTCTCGCCGCGGGCGTTATCAGTCTGGTCATTATGGCAGTAATCTCTTTTGCCTGGGTCCTGGCCGTTGATCTCACCCCGGCAGGCGAACGCCCCTATGTCGGCAGCTCCACGAACAACACCGTTGTTGAACTGATTATCGGGCATAACGGCACCGAACGGCTTTTTGGCTCAGGCGGCGGCAGCCGTCCTTCCGGTGCTTTTGGTGGCGATGACGGCGCTGTTCAGCGCCCGCAAGGCGCCATAAACGGGCCGAACGGCAGCCCCGGCAGCGCTTTGAACGGTAATTTACCCAATACCCAGTCAGGCGCGACGCTTCGTGACACAACAGCAGCAGGCAACGCCGGGCAAAACGCCAATGGCACGAGTGTCGCAGGCACTTCCCAAGCCGACGGCAACAGCCAAATACCGCCGGATGGTTTTGAAGGACAGCTAAACGGCCATAATTCTGTGAATGGCATCCCCATGGGCGGCGGCGGCAATGAAATCGGCACGCCCGGCGTTCTGCGCCTGTGGAGCACAAGCCTTTACGGGCAGGCCTCGTGGCTTATTGTCCTCACCCTGTTCTGCATTCTCGCAAAACTTGGCAAATTTAATGTAAAACAGTTGACGGCAAAACAGGCCATGCTCGTTTTCTGGATCATTTGGCTCATGACGATGGTCGTGTTTTTCAGCTTCGCCGGGTTCTGGCACCGGTATTACCTCTGCATGGTCGCGCCGGGCGTTGCCGGGCTTGTTGGAATCGGGCTGCCGGAAATGGTGCGCGCCTTCCGGGAAAAACGGGGCTGGAAGCAGCTGCTGCTACCGATTTCTCTCCTCGCCACATTTGCGCTTGAAATCATATTTGTCTGGCGCTATGAGGCTGTCAGAACATGGCTTGTCCCGATGATGCTTGTCCCGGCCGCGGGGGCTGCAATTGTGATGGCTGCTCATGCTATCCGGCCGCAGAAGCTGCTTGCCGTCATTTCCGGCGGCCTGACGCTCCTGTCGCTGCTTGTCGCGCCGTTTTACTGGTCGCTTACAGTCGTTCTCTACGTGGAGCAGAATTCAACGCTGCCGTACGCCGGGCCGGAGCTCGCTTCAACAGCGGAAATCCGCGGCATGACGCCCAATCAGGAGGTGCTGACAACGGGGGACAGCGGGACTCGGTCGCTTGAAGCGTATCTCGTTGCGCACTACAAAGAAGGCACCTATCTAGTCGTCTCACAGCGGGCAAATGACGTTGCGCAGTTCATCGTCGACACCGGCCTTCCGGCCGTCGCCTACGGCGGATTTCTGGGGTCGGATAACGCCATGACGCTTGAGAGCCTCAAAGCGCTTGTCGCGGAGGGCAAGGTCACCTATTTCCTGATAACCGGCCAATCAGGCGGTAATTCCGAGCTCACCTCATACGTGAAAGAAAACGCAACACTGATCGACGCCTCTTTATATCTGGGGTCAACACAACAGGCGACAGACGACAAAACATCAACCGGCATTTCCGGCGCAGCCCTCTACCTGTTTGGCTGAGCGCCTGCGAGGAGAAACATCATATGCTGCGAAAACTGCTTGGCAATACAGCGCTACGCCAATTTTTAAGCTACACGATCGTCGGCGGTACCGCAACCGTCGTGGAATGGGCGCTCTTTTGGTATTTCGTCTACCCTCTGAAATGGCATCAGAACGTCGGGCTTGCTGTCGCCTATGTTATCTCAACTCTCGTCAACATGCTTCTCGGCCGTGTTCTGACCTTTCGGCACGCACGCGTCGTCGGCCATAGCACAAACCGGGCCGTCAACGCCGCAAAGGAAACGGCGCTCATCTATCTCGTCAGCGCTGTCGGCTGCGTCTTGAATATTCTGTTATTAGATTTGTTTACCGATATCTTTCATATGCGTGCCATGCCATCCAAAGTCCTCGTCACCGCTATGATGCTGTTCGTCAATTTCTTTGCCCGAAAGCTTGGCATCTACCGCGACAGGCCGGGATTTGCCCCAGGCACGGGCGGTGCGCCTTCCTAGTTAGCCCGCATCATCAAGCCTTCGATCGTCAAGGCGGCAGCGAACGGCGCGCGTTAAGCTGATGATGGCGGCTGCCAATGTGCAAGCGGCGCTGAAAAGGAAAATGACAGACAGGCCGTGCACAAACACCCCTGCGTCAAAGGTGCCTGTCAGGTTGTTGATATTAAGTTTCGTGACGAACGAGAAAATTAAAACGGAAAATGTCGTCCCCGAGACAAGGCCAAGGTTACGAAACAGTGCGTTTGCCCCGCCCGCAATCCCAAGCTGCGCGCGCGGCACGCAGCCCATAATGCTTGAATTGTTGGGCGACTGAAAAATCGACATCCCCGCCCCAAGAAAAATCAGTAATACAACGATTTTAAGAACACTGCTTGAAGCATTCAGTGTTGTAAGCACCAGAAATGCGATCGTAGAAATCACAGTTCCGGCCACCGTCAGCGGCCTGTAAGAAATATGGTCGGACAGCCAGCCGCTGAGCGGTGCGACGACCGCCATTGTCAGCGGATAGGCGGAAATAACAAGCCCAGCCTTGAGCGGGTCAAACTTCAGAACATCCTGCAGATAAAACGGCACAAAAAGCATTGTGGCGTTAATAGCGATAAAAACGAGATAAGCGGCCGTTAAACCAAAGGAAAACTCGTGCAACCGGAACAGGCCGAGATCCAGCAAGGGGTTTTTTGCCCGCTGCTCCGTCCGGATAAAAAGCCATAGGCCAAATGCCGCTATCAAAACGGTTGGAATCAGCAAGATTGTTGGGATGCGGCCTTCCTGAACGAAAAGCAGCCCAAGAAATAATACGAGCAGGGAAAAGCTGAATAGCAGCGTACCTCTGACGTCAAACGTCACGGGCGATGGCTTGTTTTCAGACGTCGGAATAATAAAAATCGTCGCGGCGAACCCGAAGACCCCGATGGGAATATTGATTAAAAAGATGGATGGCCAGCCAAACATGCCGACGAGAATACCCCCGAGGCTCGGCCCGACGAGGCTGCCGAGCGCCACCATCGTTCCGACGAAGCCGAGAGCCCTGCCGCGCTCTGTCGGCGGGAAGGCCTCCGTCACGATGGCCTGTGAAAGCGCCATCATAGCCGACGCCCCGATGGCCTGTACGACTCTGGAGATGACAAGCAGCGTCAGCGTGCTTGAAAAGCTGCAAAATGCCGAGCCGATGGAAAAGACAATAAACCCGGCGGCGAAGATGCTCTTCTTGCCGAAGAGATCGGCAATTTTACCCCAAACGAGGAGCAAGATGGCAATGGTGAGGAAATAAGCCGTTACAACCCACTGAATCGCGTCGATTGACACATGCAGCTGGCTTGACATGATGGGCAGGCCGATGTTGACAATGCTGCCGTCCAGCGTCGCCATAAACGTCGAGACGGACGTGATGCCAAGAACAAGCCATTTTCTGTTATTGGATTCATTATTATTCAAAGGGTCGTCCTCCGGCGGTGTGCATTGTCTATGCTTTTTCCTGAATCAGTTTTTCAAGAAGCGCAATTTCTTCTTTAATTCCATTCAGTTCCCGCTCATATTTTTTAACAAGATTTCCGGGCAGGTGGATATTGCCCTGCCCTAAAATGATCATTCTCTCTTCCGCAACCTCTTCGAGCAATTCCCGCTTTTCCGACAGCTTCTCTCGGAGCTCATCCAAGCCCATGTTCTCGATATAAGACACAACAACACCCCTTTGGATATATTGTTCCTATCATAGCAAAAAATAGGCCGATTCACAAGAAACAGCCTACCAGAATTTAAAACCGGCGCGAGGTGTTTACCCGCGCCGGTTTACGACGATCGCTTTATCACCGATACTGCCGGGCAATGGTATCTAAATGCGCCGCCATTTTCTCAACAACGGACGGCGGGGACAAGATTTTTGCCTCGTCCCCGAAGCTGATGACCCAGGCCAGAAACTGCGGGCTGACGGCAACGCTTATCTGAAATTCAAACCGCTCGTCGTCTGACGATGTAACGATAATTTCCTTGCCGAAGCGGTCGATTACCGCGCCGATAAAACGGTTGGAAAACTGCAGGCGCACCGTTTCTTCTTGTCCACCGAACATGGAGAACAGCTTTTTTGCGTAGACGGCAATGTCAAGGTTTTTAAAATGCTCTTGTCCGAGCCGCATTGAATCCGTCACCAGAATGTCGGTCATTTTGTCAACCCTGAAATGCTTGATCCTGTCGGCCTTTGCGTCAAACCCGACCATGTAATAATTTTCGTCGTCCCAAGTTAGTGCGTAGGGGCTGATAACGTACCGTTCGCCGTTTCGCCTGAAAACGCGCTCTTTTGTGACGGTAAATTCAAAATACTTAAAGCTGATCATTTTATTGTCGCTGATCCCGGCGTGAATTTTGTCGACATTGTAGTAGATGCTCTCATTCATCGTCTTAATCCGGTTTGACACAAAAACCTGCCGCTGCAAAGACTGCCCCTCATAGGCGCTGCAGAGGCTTTCGATTTTTTTAATAAGCTCAATTGACTTTTTGTGTGTGATAAACTTGGAGGACTGGACGCTGTCGACAAGGAGCTTGAGTTCCGGCAGCTCAAACGTTCTGCCGGCAAGATAATAACCGGTTGTTTTCCCACGGACGCTGACAATATCAAGGCCGTACAGTTTGAGCGCTTCAAGATCATCATAGATACTTTTGCGCTCGGCGCTGACGTCGTAGAAAGCGAGCTCGCGAATCAATTCCTGAACGGTTAGCGCGTGATGTTCATCCGTTTTTTCTTCGAAGATGCTTTTCAGGTACAGCAGCTTCAGCTTTTGATTGGCGGATTTCGGCATTGTCACGCCCCCTTTTTCTGCCATTATACAAGATCGCGCCGCCTAGTACAACGCCGGAATCCTCTAAAGCCAAAAGAGGCAGACGACAACAGCCGCGCACAAAAGGATAAAAGCGACGTTCCAGAACGTATCGGTCTTCTTTTGCTTCTTGCCTCTTCTGTGGTCATCAAGATAGATAATCTTGTGATATGTCCTTGCTCCCTGTTCCGATGCCTGTGCCAAATCGTTAACTCTATAATTATATCGAACCATTGTGTCACTCCATTTCTTTCTCTCTATGCCGCTTCAATATCCCGGATTTCACTGAGCGCTTCCGCCTCACTGTCAGCCGAAAATAGAAAGCAGCCGTTTTCATCGAGAACCTCAACGTGTCCGCGCGCGTTTTTGATCGTATAACTCATTTGAAGCGCTCCCTTCTTTTAATTGTTCTTATCATACGGCATGATGTGTCCTATAATCCGGTCTCTGACCGTAAAATGCGAAGAAACACCGCGAAAACGGTGTCTCTTCGTCTCTTAAAGGCTGGAGGAGTCGCTTGCGGCCATCGCCGGATAACACAGGCAAGAAATCAGTAAAAAGCAGCAGGTGACGTTTACTAAAAAACGTCACCTGCTATTCATAATGGTTTTATTTGAATAATCACGCCATGCTCAGCTTCAAATTCATCAATTCTTTTTTTGATCAGGCGCTCTATCTCCTTATTCTTTGTCCGACCTTCAAATTCTGCTATGTAGCCTAATTTTTCTAATAGGTTTGCCGTTACACGGAGCGTATAACGCGACAAGTTATCTTTCACAACATCAATCTCCTTTGACGAAGTATTGACATTATTCTAGCGTCATATTATACTTTGAGCATAAATGACGCATTTTTGACGCACATTATTTTTAATGGAGGGTTTATAAACATGTTAAATTATGAAAAACTCTACAGGATTTTATTTAATGGTATCTCTGATGCAATAAATGCTCTTGATCTATTCAATTATGGTGTTTCCCGAGATATCCTTGTCAAGGCGCAACAATCCTCTGAAGAGGCGTATATAGAAGAAGCAGATTAGTTACCTTGCAGCGATATCCCGGATAGATTTAACGGGGGATTTATAATCCACTTATTAATCATATTTTCTGTTATGCGTTCCCATAGATACTGCGCAGCAGGGCAATTTCCCGCGCGTAACCGTCAACGTCGTTGGGCGTCTCCAGATAAAACGGCAGGTCTTTCAGGCGCGGATGATTGATAATGGTTTTAATGGCGTCAAGCCCTAAAGCGCCATTGCCGATCGTCTCATGCCTGTCCTTATGACTGGAAAACGGATTTTTGCTGTCGTTTAAATGAATGGCGCGCAGGCGCGTTAGGCCGATGACGCGGTCAAACTCGGCAAGCACCCCGTCGAGGTCATGGGCGACCTCATACCCCGCATCATAGACATGGCAAGTATCCAGGCAGACGCCCAGCTTATCGTGCAGCATCACCTTGTCGATAATCGCGCGCAGCTCCTCAAACCGGCCGCCGACCTCCGAGCCCTTCCCGGCCATCGTTTCAAGCAGAACAGTCGTTGTCTGCTCCGAGGTCAGAACATCGTTTAAAACACCCGCGATCAGGTCAATACCGATCTCCATCCCCTGACCGACGTGACTGCCCGGGTGAAAAACGTACAGGTTACCGGGGAGATATTCCATCCGGCGAATATCATCGGCCATCGTCTCGCGGGCAAACGTCCTCAAATTCGGTTTTTCAGCGCAGGCGTTGAGCGTATATGGCGCGTGTGCGAGCAGCGGCCCGATGCCATTCTCGCGGGCAAGCTGCGAAAAAGCGGCGATATCTGCCTCGTCAATTGCCTTCGCGTTACCGCCGCGCGGATTACGTGTAAAAAACTGAAAAACGTTGGCGTCGATTTTAACGGCGGTCTTCCCCATGGCCAGATAGCCGTTTGACGCCGACAGATGGCAGCCAATCTTCAACATACGTCTCTTCCTTTCGCTTTTGCGGGCCTGTCCCCGTCTGCTGTCATCGTACCATAAGCACGCCGGAAAGTCATTGTGCAATTGAGGCACCGATGATAAAATATGCAATGTAAGCAAATATGACTGCCTGGAGGACGCCATGAGAGAAATCCCCTGTCAAGAAATTGCCGATGTCATTGAAAAGCTTTGCATCGAGGCGGCCGTTTTCCTGCCGCCCGACGTCGGCGCGCTTTTAGAGGACGCAGCTAAAAACGAAGTCTCGCCCGCCGGGAAGGCCGCGCTGGACGATCTCGTCCGCAATTTTAAGCTCGCGGCGTCATCCGGCCTGCCCATTTGTCAGGACACGGGCATGGCGGTCGTTTTTGCCGACATCGGGCAGGATGTGCATATAACAGGCGGCCTTTTTGAAGACGCCGTGAATGACGGCGTCCGCCGCGGCTATCAAAACGGCTTTCTCCGCAAATCCGTCGTCCAGGACCCTTTCCGCCGCGTCAACACGTCGGACAACACACCGGCCGTTTTGCACCTTCGGCTTGTTGAAGGCGATGCCATTGCGCTGACCGTCGCGCCCAAGGGCTTCGGCAGCGAGAACATGAGCGCAATGCGCCTGTTCCTCCCGTCGGATGCTCTTGAAACGGTTGAGGATTTTATCGTCGGCGTCGTCGGCAGTGCCGGATCAAACCCCTGCCCGCCCGTCATTGTCGGCGTCGGCCTCGGCGGGACGATTGAAAAAGCGGCGCTTTTGGCCAAGCGCGCCCTTCTGCGCCCAGCAACGGCGCGCCACACTGATCCGTTTTATGCCGACATGGAATCCCGCGTCCTCACAAAAATCAACCGTCTTGGCATTGGCCCGCAAGGCTTCGGGGGCCGGTATACGGCGCTGGCCGTCAATATTGAGACGTATCCGACGCACATTGCCGGTCTTCCCTGCGTCGTCAATATGAGCTGCCACGCCACGCGGCACGCCGGGTGTATTTTTTAATTTAGCTGTCTTTTTTATATCGAAATATGGTATAATCATGATGTGAATATCCTGATGCAAAATCCATAAAAAACGATATAAGGGGATGACTCGAATGAAATTTACAGTTACGGAAAAGAAGGTTCAGGTTTCAGATGAGCTGCGCGATTACGCCCAGAAGAAGATCGGCAAGCTTGACCGCTTTTTTAAACTCGAGTCGGAGGCATTTATCACGTTTTCAATTGAGCGCGGCCGCCACAAAGCGGAGGTCACGCTGAACAATAACGGCATGTTTTACCGTGTTACGGAATCCACAAACGATATGTACGCCACGATTGACGCCGCCGTCGCCGCCATTGAAAGCCAGTTCCGCAAAAACAAGGCGCGCTTGTCCAAGCGCCTGCGGGACGGGGCTCTTGAGCGCGAGGTCAAACCGTCCGTCACATATGTGCCGGACGATGAGGAGCCGGACTTTCAAATCATCCGGACAAAACGGTTCCCGATTAAGCCCATGGCACCGGAGGAGGCCATCCTGCAGATGAACCTTTTAGACCACGAGTTTTTTGTCTTTAGGAATCAAGAAAACGCCGGCGCGTTTACCGTCGTTTACAGGCGCAATAACGGCGGCTACGGCTTGATTGAAAGTAACGATTAATTCAATAGCATCGGGGCGCAAACAGATCTGTTTGCGCCCCGAATTATTTTTCAAAAACTACTTGACTCTGACGTTGCGTCATCGTGTACGGTATCATCAAGGCGGTGAGAAAATGAAGCTGACGATCAGCCAAACGGCAAAACTAACGGGTATCAGTGTGCGCACACTGCATTATTACGATGAGATCGGGCTGCTCAAGCCGACTGAGACAACGAGCGCCGGTTACCGTTATTATGATGGCGATAATCTCGCGCTGTTGCAGCAGATTTTGTTTTACCGGGAGCTGGCGTTTCCGCTCAAAGAGATTATCGCGATGGTCTCACAGCCGGATCATGATCGCCAAAAAACCTTAAAAAGACACCGTCATCTGCTGATGCTGAAGCGGCAGCACCTTGACGAGCTTTTAAGGCTTGTTGACGAAACACTGGGAGGTGACACATCAATGACACAGCAAGAAGCTGCTTTTACCGACTATGAAGCGGCAAAAGCACAGTACGCCGCCGAGGCGAAAGCCCGCTGGGGGCATACAGACGCCTACCGGGAAAGCGCCCAAAAGGAACAGGGGCGGACAAAGGCGGAGACGGCTGCGATGATGGAAAAGGCGGGTGAGATTTTCCGCTCGTTTGCCGAAATGCGCGGCCGAGACCCGTCCGATCCGGACGTTCAAGCGCTCGTCCGCCGCTGGCAGGCGCATATCACGGAATTCCATTACCGCTGTACGGACGACATTCTCGCCTGTCTCGGCGAAATGTACGTTGAAGATGCGCGTTTTCGTAGCAACATCGACCGGTATGGAGACGGAACGGCGCAGCTCATGTCAGACGCCATAAAAATATGCTGTTCCCATTAAAAAGCGCGGGCTGCCACCGGCAGCCCGCGCTTTCATTCCGTTTTGAACGTCACCCGGATCGTCGTCCCCTCTCCGGGGGTACTGTCGAGCTCGAGTTTTGCGTTGTGATACGCTGCCCCGTGCTTGACAATTGACAAGCCGAGGCCCGTCCCGCCCCGCTCTTTGGACAGGCTCTTGTCAACGCGGTAGAAACGCTCAAAAACGCGGCTTTGTTCGTTATCCTGAATCCCGATACCCGTATCGGAAACAGCAAGCTCGACCTCATGATCCTTTTGTGTAACGGTCACCGTCACACTGCCGTTTTCTTTGTTGTACTTAATGGCGTTATCGCACAGGTTATAGATGATTTCATCAACGATCTGCTCAGCGCCGAAGATGACGGCGTGGTCTCCCGTCAACGTGACTGTCACGCCCTTGTCGTCCGCCGCCGGTTGAAGCGTTGCAATGACGTCGGCACAGGAATCGTACAAATCGACGCGGACTTTTTTGACCGGCAGCTCGTTATCATCAAGCTGAGATAGCTTGATGATATCACCGACAAGTGAAATCAGGCGCTGTGCCTCATCAAAAATATATCCGGCAAAGCGTGTTGTATCCTCATCCTTTACCATGCCGTTGCGCATAATTTCGGCAAAGCCGGATATCGAGGTCAGTGGTGTTTTCAGTTCGTGCGAGACGTTAGCCGTAAAGTCCCGCCGCATTTTTTCTCTGGCGAGATGCTCGGTTTTCAGTTCGTCCATCTGCTTTGAAATGATGCTGTTCTGCTGGGTGATTCTTGTTATCAGCGGTGTGAGCTCCGGATAAGCGATGCTGTTCTCCGGATGGTCAAAATCAATGGCGTTAATCGGCTTCATAATGCTTTTTGATATGCGCAGCGCTAAAAACAGCGACAGGGCAACGGCGACAATGAGCACAACGGCAAGCGGCCCAACAAGGCCCGGGAAAAGATCAAAAACCGACTTTTGTGTGATTGCCGTGCGCAAGACCGTCCCGTCCGGCAAGCGGACAGCATAATAGACCATGCGCTCGGCAAGCGTCCTTGAAAACCGGTCGCTTTTCCCTTCGCCCGTCTTTAGGGCGGCCTGAACTTCCGGCCGACCGGCGTGATTTTCCATCGTCGTGGCGTCGGCAACGCTGTCATAGAGCACGTTGCCGTCGGCAGCGATCCAAGTAATCCGCAGCGCATCCTGCTTCTTTAAATTGTTTAGATACTGCAGGCCATTTTCTCCGACGCCCTCGGCAATATAGGCCGACTCTTTTTCCATTTGATTTTCCAGCGCACCGGCATCATAGGTGTAGACGACGTTGAGAATCAAAATCAGGCTGGCAGAAAAGACGGCAATGGCGACGAGAAATATCCCCAGGAATATTCGTTTACTCATATGTACCCTCCACGGGCTTAAGACTCATAGCACGGCTGAATCAATTTTATAGCCGATCCCGCGCACTGTTTTGACATAGTCTCCCGCCTGCCCCAGCTTTTGCCGCAGAGTGCGGACGTGGACGTCCACCGTTCGGCTCTCGCCGTCAAACGCATATCCCCAGACCTTGTTAAGAATCTGATCGCGTGTAAGTACAATATCATGGTTTTCCAAAAGCAGGCATAGCATCTCAAACTCCTTCAGCGTCAGAATAACATTTTGACCGCCGACTTTGACAATGTGCTTTGACGGACAAACGTATAAAACACCCAGCTGATGTTCAACGGGGGAACTGCCTTCCTCCGTCCGCCTTAAAAGGGCTTTAATACGGGCCATCAGCTCGATCATCCCAAACGGCTTTGGAATATAATCGTCGGCACCCTGATCAAGCCCTAGCACCTTGTCGTATTCGCTGCCCTTCGCCGTCAACATAATTACCGGCAGTTTTTTTGTCACCGCTGAAGTCCGGAGCTTTCTTAAAATGTCAAGGCCGTTTTCTTCCGGCAGCATAATGTCGAGGAGTATGAGATTGGGCAGCGTCGCGTCCATTGCCCGCCAGAAGTCCGATGGCTTTTCAAATCCTGTGGCGTCGAGGCCGCTGTTATTGAGCGTATAGATGACAAGTTCTCGGATATTTTTATCATCTTCAATTAGGTAAATCATCGTTTGCCGCCTCCTGTGTCTGTTTATCAAATCATGATAAGACCAGATGATAAAATCTAACGCTTAGCCTCTGTTAAATATATGTTAACTTCAATTGTATTCTATCACAGTGTCCAACAGGGCGAAAGGGCGTTTTTGGCGTAAGAAGGGGACGGCGCCTATTCAAAAGGCAGCCGTCCCTTTAATTGATGATTTTGCGATAGCGCTAGCTTTCCATCTGCTTGCCGAGAAACCCCGCAACAGTCTGCGCCAGCTTATACTCAACTTCACCGAGAAGCTTTTCGCCCTCCGAAAAGAAGATAACACAGCCCATCACGTCGCCCTCGGAAATAATCGGCGCCGCTGTTTCAATGATATATTTTTCACTACTGTCAATGATCGGCAGCCCCTTTTCACCGCTTTTTCGCTGGTACAGGCGCCGCGCTTCCATCAGCTGTTCCAGGTCACTGCTGATATGCTTGTCCGTGAGTTCTCTTTTTGGAACGCCGCAGACAGAGATATACGAATCCCTGTCGGCAACGGCGGCAAAGCAGCCAGCCGTTTTAAACAGCGTCTCGCAGATTTGGTTGGCGCTTTCTGACCATTCACCCATTGGTGAATACTTCTTGAAAATGACTTCGCCGTCTTTTTCCGTATATATTTCCAGCGGGTCGCCCTCGCGGATACGCATCGTCCGGCGGATCTCTTTTGGAATAACAACGCGTCCCAGATCATCGATTCGACGCACGATTCCGGTTGCTTTCATATATATATGACCCTCCCTTGTTTTACAACAATAGTATCCACAGTATTATTCTGACTATTCAGCAGCATTTCGTTTGCCTCTATTTGCCATATACGCGCTTCATTCTAGATTTCGAAAAACAAAAAATAAGCGCCCGTTTAGGCGTTTATTTTTGTGCGCGGCGTTATACCGCAAAAATGAGCAGGGGGCTCTTCGCCCCCCGCTGTGCTTTATTAAACAAGCTCTACAATGGCCATCTCGGCCGCGTCGCCGCGCCGGGGGCCGATTTTGGTGATGCGTGTGTATCCGCCGTTGCGTTCGGCATAGCCGGGCGCCAGCTCTTTAAAAACCTTTGTCACAATGTCTTCCCGTGTCATGAAAGACATCGCCTGGCGTCTGGACGCCAGCGTGTTCTTTTTGCCGAGGCTGATCATTTTCTCGGCAAGCGGCGCAATTTCCTTAGCGCGGGCAACCGTTGTCTCCATCCTGCCTCTGTCGAGAAAGTCGGTGACCTGCTGCCGCAGCATCGCAAGACGCTGGTCCGTCGTTTTGCCGAGTTTACGTATTCCAGGCATGTCGTTTGCCTCCTTAAACTGAAATATTAACTGTTTTCGTCGCTCGTCAAGGACAGGCCCATCATGGCCAGTTTATGAACGACTTCTTCAAGCGATTTACGCCCCAAATTGCGGACCTTGATCATCTCCTCCTCGGATTTGGAGATCAGGTCTTCAACCGTATTGATGTTGGCGCGTTTGAGGCAGTTGAAGCTACGGACGGACAGGTCAAGCTCTTCAATCGTCATCTCAAGCACCTTGTCTCTCTGTGTCTCTGCTTTTTCAACGACGGTCGATTTACTGCCGATTGTCTCCGAGAGGTCCGTAAACAGCGCGAAGTGGTCACAGAGGATTTTAGCACCCAGCGAAACGGCGTCTCTGGCGGAGATGGTTTTATCCGTCCAAACCTCAAGCGTCAGCTTGTCAAAGTCCGTCATATTACCAACACGCGTATTTTCAACTGTATAGTTAACCTTCTGCACCGGCGTATAGATCGAGTCGATCGGAATAACGCCGATAATCGGCTGCTGCAGCTTGTTGCGTTCGGCTGAGACGTATCCTCTGCCGTGGCCAAGCGTCATCTCAATACTGAGTGTCGCGTCGGCGCTTAGTGTGGCAATATGCAGGTCGGGGTTTAAAATCTCAACCTCGCTGTCCGGCTTGATATCACCAGCCGTGACGGCACCCTCGCCCGTTGCTTCTATATAGATCGTTTTTGCTCTCGGGTTGTGGAGTCTCGCGATAATCCCCTTGATGTTGAGGATAATCTCCGTGACATCTTCCTTGACTCCCGGAATCGTTGAAAACTCATGCTGTATGCCGGCGATTTTTACGGTCGTCACGGCGGTACCGGGCAGTGAAGACAACAGAATTCTGCGAAGGGAGTTTCCTAAGGTCGTGCCATAACCGCGCTCCAACGGCTCGACAACATATTTGCCATATGAATCGTCACCCGGCGTTTCAATGCATTCAATACGCGGTCTTTCAATTTCTACCATATATACCCTCCTTCAATGATCGGCGCATAGTCGCGCTTCGATGTGACAGCTATCCAATATGAGGGCTTGTATCTTACTTCGAGTAAAGCTCAACGATCAGCTGCTCGGTGATCGGCAGGTCGATTTCCTCTCTGGCGGGGAGACCGACAACCTTGGCCGACTGCTGCGTCGCATCATACTCAAGCCACTTCGGGGGCTGCCTGAAGGAATTTGCTTCGATCACCGACTTAAACTTATCCAGGCTTCTGCTGGAGTCTTTCAAGGCGAGGACCATTCCCGGCTTGACGATAAACGAGGGTATGTTGACCTTTTTGCCATTGACCTTGAAGTGCCCGTGCAGCACGAGCTGCCTGGCCTCGGCGCGGCTCATTGCAAAGCCGAGTCTGTAAACGGTATTGTCAAGGCGTCTTTCAAGGAGCGCGAGCAGGTTTTCGCCCGTCTTGCCCTTCATTTTGCTGGCTATATCGAAATAGCCTCTGAACTGGCTCTCCAAAACGCCGTAATATCTCTTTGCCTTTTGCTTTTCACGCAGCTGCGTGCCGTATTCGGACACCTTTGTACGGCCCTGTCCATGCTGACCCGGCGCATAAGCCCTGCGGTCGACGGCGCATTTTTCCGTGTAGCACCGGTCGCCCTTGAGAAAGAGTTTTTGTCCTTCCCTGCGGCAGAGGCGGCAAACTGCATCGGTATATCTTGCCATAGATTATTCCTCCTTAAACTCTGCGTCTTTTCGGCGGACGGCAGCCGTTGTGCGGTATGGGCGTCACGTCTTTGATCATGGTGACTTCAAGCCCAGCCGACTGGAGCGCACGAATCGCCGCTTCACGGCCGGAGCCTGGGCCCTTCACGAAGACTTCAACCGTCTTCAGCCCGTGCTCCATAGCAGCCTTGGCAGCCGTCTCTGCGGCTGTCTGAGCGGCGTAAGGCGTTGATTTCCGGCTTCCGCGGAAACCCATGCCGCCGGCAGAAGCCCAGGAAAGCGCGTTGCCTGCCGTATCGGTCACAGTAACCATCGTGTTGTTGAAGGACGAGCTGATATGCACGGCGCCCTTTTCGATATTTTTGCGTTCGCGGCGTCTTTTGACGACCTTTTTGCCCTTTGCGGGTGCTGCCACAGTGACCCCTCCTTACTTCTTCTTGTTGGCGATTGTGCGCTTGGGTCCCTTACGGGTGCGCGCATTCGTTTTGCTTCTCTGGCCGCGGACGGGGAGGCCTCTTCTGTGGCGAGTGCCTCTGTAGCAGCCGATTTCTGTCAGGCGCTTAATATCCAGCGCAACGGTACGCCGAAGGTCGCCCTCCACGACAAAGTTCTTATCGATGCACTCACGCAGTGCCGTTTCCTCGGCCTCGGTGAGATTCTTGACTCTCGTATCGGGATTGATGCCGGTTTGTTCAAGGATCTTCTTCGCGCTCGTCCTGCCAATGCCAAAGACATACGTCAGTCCGATTTCAATCCTTTTGTCCTTAGGCAGGTCAACGCCGGAAATACGTGCCATACTTTTTAATCATTCCTTTCGTTCATATGAGGAATCTACAGAATTAACCCTGTCTCTGCTTGTGTTTGGGGTTTTCACAAATAACCATAACTTTGCCCTTGCGCTTGATGATTTTGCATTTCTCGCACATGGGTTTAACGGACGGTCTCACTTTCATAATCAAGCATCCATTTCTCCGGCGTGAGTGAACTGTTTAGCGGCACCTGTCGGTTCTCGCCGGTATCGCGACAGGCTGTGTATTGTTTTCGCTCCGAAGAGCGGATATCAATTAACCGTTATTTACTCCGCCATGTGATCCTGCCGCGTGTCAGATCGTATGGCGACATTTGAACCGTCACCTTGTCACCCGGCAGAATTCTGATAAAGTTCATCCGGAGCTTGCCAGAGATATGCGCCAGAATGGTGTGCCCACCGCCAATATCGACCTGAAACATCGTATTCGGCAGCGACTCTAAAACGATACCTTCGAGTTCTATCATGTCGTCTTTTGCCAATTTACATACCTCCTTTATCTCCGAGTTGATTCGCTAAATGCTCAGCAAGTGCCCGTCTCAAATCACTATTGGTGACCTTTTGTCGGCTACGGATTTTTTCCGCTGCCCGGCAACCGCTTTTCGTCTCGAACCGGACATGCTTGAGCTTTTTTCGCTTAGGTTTTTCAAGCCGCCTGCTTTTCCCGTCGCACAGATAAACGAAGTTATCGGCCACATCGACGACAAAGAAGCGCTTGCCCTTGTCTCTGCCGTTAACGGATGTGACGATGTCTGACAATTCGATTCCCATCATTATAGATCCCCTGCCGTTGTGAGGATTTCGGGTGTCCCATCCGTCACGAGGATGCTGTTTTCATAATGGGCCGAGAGCTTCCCGTCAAGCGTGACGACCGTCCATTTGTCCGGAAGGACCCGTATGGCGGCAGTCCCCACGTTAACCATCGGCTCGATTGCCAGTGTCATGCCGCGAACGAGTCTAGCGCCGTGCCCCGGCCGACCGAAGTTCGGGATCTCCGGCGGCTCGTGCATTGCCGAGCCCACACCGTGGCCGACGTATTCGCGGACAACCGAAAAACCATTTTTTTCAACATAACTCTGGATGGCGTGTGAGATATCGGAGATTCGAAAGCCTTCCCGGGCATATTTGAGGCCTTCAAAGAAGCTGCTGCGGGTGACTTCGATGAGGCGCTCTGCCTCGGCCGATGCCTTACCGACAACAAAGGTTGCTGCGCAGTCACCGATATAGCCGTCTTTCGTCGCGCCGACGTCGATGCTGATGATATCGCCGTCACATAACGCGCGTTGACCTGGGATGCCGTGAATAACCTGATCGTTGACGGATGCGCAGATACTGCCGGGAAAACCGTGATAATTGTAGAAGGTTGGAACAGCGCCCTGGGCACGAATGAAGTCATGGACACACGTATCGATTTCCTTTGTCGTGACACCCACTTTTGCCATTTCGCCCCCCAGCGCGAGCGCAGCAGCCGCGATGCGCCCGGCGCGGCGCATGAGCTCCGCTTCTCGGGATGATTTGAGTTTAATCATCTTAAATCCCCAAGGCTTTTAAAATAACCTCGGTTGTTGCCTCAATCGTCGGCTGATTGTCAACAGACTTCAGCTTTCCTCTTGATTTGTAAAAGTCAATGAGCGGCTCCGTCTCCTGGTGATAAACCTTCAGCCGGTTTTTAACCGTTTCAGGTTCATCGTCCTTTCGAACGGTAAGCGCGCCGCCGCAGGCGTCGCAGACGTTTTCTGCTTTTGACGGGTTTGATACGACGTGGAAGGTGGCGCTGCACTGCGCGCACGTCCGCCTGCCGGTCATTCTCGCCTCAATCTCCGCGTCGGATATTTCAATGACAACCGCTGCGTCGATATCGACACCGGCGTCCTCAAGCGCCTTAGCCTGGCCGATTGTTCTCGGCATGCCGTCGAGGATGTATCCGCCGGCGCAGTCAGCTTCTGCAAGGCGTTCTTGAATGATCCCGATGATAACGTCATCCGGGACAAGCCCGCCGGACTCCATGTAAGCTTTGGCCTTCAGGCCGATGGGGGTGCCGTTTTTCACGGCCGCCCTTAAGATATTGCCGGTTGAAATCGTCGGTATCGAGAGCTTTTTGCTAATAATGTCGGCCTGTGTTCCTTTGCCGGCACCCGGTGCTCCCAAAAGTATCAGTTTCAACAGAAATCCTCCTTATTCAAGGAAACCTTTATAATGGCGCATAAGCATCTGCGCTTCAAGCTGCTTCATCGTCTCCAGCGCAACGCCGACGACAATGATGATGGACGTGCCGCCGAGTGAAATGCCCTGTTCCGCCGCAATTGGCGAGAAGAAACTAATGATAATCGGCGTGACGGCAATGATGGCGAGGTACAAGGCGCCGAAGAGCGTGATTTTAGTCAGCACCTTTTGTATAAACTCGCTCGTCGGCTTGCCGGCCCGGAAACCGGGGATAAATCCGCCGTTCTTCTTTAGGTTGTTGGCCACCTCAACGGGGTTGAACTGTATCGTCGAATAGAAATACGCAAAGAAGACGATCAGCAGGAAGTAAATGAGCGCATACGTCCATGTATTGGTATTGAATGCGTTCAAAAACCAGTTTGTTTTTGTATTCCACGCCGGGACAAAGGTGACAACCGTCGCTGGGAGCGATGCGATCGACTGCGCAAAAATGATCGGCATAACGCCCGACATATTGACCTTCATCGGCAGATGTGTCGACTGGCCGCCATACATTTTACGTCCGACGACGCGTTTGGCATACTGTACCGGTATGCGCCGCTCCGACTGCGTGACGATGACGATCATCACAATGACGAGCAGAACACCAATGAGAAGCAGGACGTGCAGCAGCCAGGAGGACGGCTCGGCTTTGACCTTTGTGATGGTTTCGACAAGCTGTGTCGGCCACCGGGAGACAATGCTCGTAAACAGGATGATCGAGATGCCGTTGCCGATGCCGAATTCGGTGATCTGCTCACCCATCCACATCAGCAGGCAGCTGCCCGCCGTGAAGGAGAGGATAATGACAATCGCCGGCCAGACATCGCCCGTTGTAAGGATCTGCGGGCTTGTGCTGTTTTTCATGAGGAAGTAATACCCGAGACCCTGAATGAGCCCGATGCCGAGCGTCGAATAGCGGGTAATTTTCTCAAGCTTTTTCTTGCCTTCCTCGCCACCTTCCTTCTGAAGGCGTTCCATAGCCGGGATGGCAATCGTCAGAAGCTGGATGATAATCGATGCGTTGATATACGGCTGGATGGACAGTGCGAAGATCGTCGCCCTTGAGAAAGCGCTGCCCGACATAACGTTGTAAAGGCCCAGCACGGTGTTCTGCATCGACTGGAAATAAGTGCTGAGCGCCTCGACGTTGACATACGGAACAGGCACGGCGTCACCAAGACGGTAGAGCAACAGGATGAAGCCCATGAATATGAGCTTTTTCCTGATTTCTTCGATTTTCCATGCGTTGCGTATTGTCTGCAGCACTTAAATCACCTCGGCCTTTCCGCCGGCGGCTTCGATTTTCTCTTTGGCCGATTCTGAAAAAGCGGAGGCTTTGATTGTCAGTTTCTTCGTGAAGGCGCCGTTACCGAGTATTTTGACGCCATAGACGCATTTGGAAATCACACCGGCGGCAAGAAGTTCTTCCGCGCCGATGACGGCACCGTTGTCAAACCGCTCAAGTTCAGAGACGTTGACTGCCTCTAAGGGCTTTGCAAAAATATTATTGAACCCGCGTTTTGGGACGCGGCGGACAAGGGGCATCTGGCCGCCTTCAAAGCCGACCCGGACGCCGCCGCCCGAGCGCGCTTTCTGTCCTTTATGACCGCGCCCGGCCGTTTTGCCGTTACCGGTGCCGGGGCCTCTGCCCTTGCGCTTGGCAACGTGCGTGGAGCCTTCCGCGGGAGAAAGATCGTGTAGATTCATGCTCCTTGCGCCTCCTTATTCTTCTGTGACTGAGATAAGATAGCCAATCTGAGCGATCTTGCCTCTCGTCTGCGGATTGTCGGGCTGCACGGTCTGGCTGCCGATTTTGGTAAGCCCCAATGATTTTGCCGTGGCGATGTGGCTTTCCAGTCGGCCGCTTAAACTCTTGACCAGCTTGATTTTAATGTTCGCCATGTTGCTGCCCCCTAACCCTGGATTTCTTCGACGCTCTTGCCTCTCGTCTTGGCGACCTGAGCGGCGTCGCGGAGCGACTTGAGTCCGACCATGGTGGCAGCGACGACGTTCTGAGGATTGTTGGAGCGCAGGCATTTTGTTCTGATATCGTGAATTCCGGCAGCTTCAACGACAGCGCGGACGGCGCCGCCGGCGATAACGCCGGTACCGGCGGGAGCCGGCTTTAAGAGCACGCGGCCGGCGCCGAATTCACCCACCACCTCGTGCGGGATTGTTGTTCCGGTCATCGTGATGGTGACAATATTCTTTTTGGCATCTTCGATACCCTTGCGGATTGCTTCGGAAACCTCGCCGGCCTTGCCGAGTCCGAACCCGACGCGGCCTTTGCCGTCACCAACGACGCAGAGTGCGGCGAACTTGAAGATTCGGCCGCCCTTAACGGTTTTGGAAACGCGGTTTAAGGAAACGACCTTCTCCACGAACTCCGACTGTACTTCTTCTCTTTTGTTATCTCTTCTGTTGTTACCGTAAGCCATGTTGTTTCCTCCCCCCGTTAAAAGTTCAGCCCGCCCTCGCGGGCGCCGTCTGCCAGTTCCTTGATGCGGCCGTGATAAATGTAACCGCCGCGGTCAAAAACGATCGTCTCAATGCCTTTTTCCTTGGCGCGTGCGGCAATCATCTGGCCAATCTTTTTGGCGGCTTCCTTGTTCCCGCCGGAACCTTCAAAGTTCTTTTCAACCGACGAAGCCGAGCAAAGCGTCGTCATGTTGACATCGTCAATCAGCTGCGCGTAAATGTTTTTACCGCTACGGAAAACATTCAGTCTCGGGCGCTCCGGCGTGCCGGTAATTTTGCTTCTGACCCTTTTGTGTCTCTTTAAACGCTGCGCTTTTGTATTTGGTCTTTTAATCATTTAGGCACACCTCCTTTTACTTTTTGGCGCCGGTCTTGCCTTCTTTGCGGCGAATGACCTCGTCTGAATATTTGATGCCTTTGCCCTTATACGGCTCGGGCGGTCTTTTCTTTCTGACATCGGCGGCAAATTGACCGACGATCTGCTTATCGATACCGCTGATAACAATCTTGTTCGGCGCGGGCACATCGATTTTGATGTCGTTCGTCTCTTCAACGATTACTTGGTGTGAAAAGCCGAGGTTCATCACAAGCTTGTTGCCTTCTTTTGTCGCTCTGTAGCCGACACCGTTGACATCAAGTTCTTTTTTAAAGCCCTCGGTGACGCCGGTGACCATGTTGGCGACAAGCGTTCTTGAAAGACCATGCAGCGAGCGGTGCACCGGCTGGTCGGTTGGACGCGTCAGTTTTATAACGCCGCCCTCAATCTCAACTTTGATTTCCGGATTAAGCGCCGTCTCTAATGTGCCCTTCGGCCCTTTGACGGTCACGACATTTGTGTCGGACACCTTGACGTCAACGCCGCCGGGGATGCTGATAGGGGTTCTACCGATTCTTGACATATCTGCTCCCCCTTACCACACAAACGCAAGGACTTCGCCGCCGACATGTGCCGCTCTGGCTTTTTTGTCGGTCATGACGCCCTTGGACGTTGAAATGATAGCAATACCCAGCCCCTTGAGGACCTGGGGCAGTTCCTCCGCACCCGCGTACATGCGCAGACCGGGTTTGGAAACACGGCGCAGACCCGTGATGGCCTTTTCGTTGCCGTTATATTTTAAGGTAATTTTAATAACGCCCTGCACGCCGTCATTAATCAGCTGAAAATTCTTGATATACCCTTCTTCCAGTAGAATTTCGGCAATCGCCTTCTTCATGTTGGAAGCCGGAATGTCAACCGTTGCGTGTTTTGCCGAGCATGCGTTGCGAATCCGCGTGAGCATATCGGCAATAGGATCGGTAATCTGCATAGATTTTCCTCCTTATTAGAGTTACAGGATGATTCCTGTCGTCGTGACGAGGTATCACGCTGGTCTGCATGACCTTTCGCCATCGTTATGCGCGTTTATCTGGGCCGACGCTGTGTGCGGCTTAGAGAATTTTTTCGCAGTCGAAGCGGAGGAGCCGCCGCTGTATTAAGATACTGCAAGGCTCCGACGCAAAGACTCCGGAATAATTACCAAGACGCCTTGCGAACGCCGGGGATCTGGCCCTTATAAGCCAAATTGCGGAAGCAGATACGGCACACGCCATAATCGCGGAGATACGCATGCGGACGGCCGCAAATCTTGCACCGGTTATAGGAACGGGTTGAGAATTTGGCCGCTCTCTGCTGTTTTAAAATCATTGCTTTTTTTGCCATGTTCTTTCTCCTCCCTACGCCTGAATGAACGGCGCACCCAGAAGCGTCAGAAGCTCTCTGGCCTCTTCGTCGGTGCTCGCTGTTGTGCAGATGGCGATGTCCATGCCGCGGATCTTTTCGATCTTATCGTAATCGATCTCCGGGAAAATGAGCTGCTCCTTGATACCGAGGGCAAAGTTGCCGCGGCCGTCGAAGGAGTTAGCGGAAATGCCGCGGAAGTCACGCACGCGCGGCAACGCGATGTTGAAGAGCCTGTCTAAAAACTCCCACATCTTATCCTGCCGCAGCGTCACCTTAACACCGACCGGCATGCCTTCGCGCAGCTTGAAGTTAGCAACAGACTTTTTCGCCTTGGTGATAACAGCCTTCTGGCCGGTGATGGCGGTGATGTCTTTGACGACGGCGTCTAAAGCCTTCGTGTTATCTCTGGCGTCGCCGCAGCCGACGTTGATCACGATCTTCTCAAGCTTCGGGATCTGCATCACGCTCTTGTATTGAAACTTCTTCATCAGGGCGGGAGCAACTTCATCCGCATATTTTTTCTTCATTCTTGCCATTTGTGCCCCTCCCTCCTATATTTCTGCGCCGCATTTTTTGCAGACGCGAACCTTTGTGCCATCTTTTTTGAACTGATGGGCTGGTCTTGTCGGCTTCGAGCACTTCGGGCAGACGCGCATCACCTTGCAGGCGTAAATCGGCGTTTCTTTTTTAATGATACCGCCGGGGTCGCCCTGCTTGCGGGGCTTCGTATGCCGCTTGGCAACGTTGACGCCTTCAACGATGACCTTGCTGTTCGCCGGGTCGGCGCTGATGACCTTGCCTTCCTTGCCCTTATCCTTGCCCGACAGGACAATGACCGTATCGTTTCTTTTGATATCCATTCCCGTACCTCCCTATATCACTTCGGGAGCAAGCGACAGGATCTTCATATAGTCCTTGTCACGGAGCTCTCTGGCCACTGGCCCAAAGATACGGGTCCCTCTGGGGTTTTTGTCTTCCTTGATGAGGACGGCCGCATTTTCGTCAAACCGGACGTAAGTGCCGTCCGTTCTGTGCACGCCCTTGGCCGAGCGCACGATGACAGCCTTAACAACGTCTCCTTTTTTAACGGTACCGCCGGGTGCCGCCTTGCGGACGGAGGCCACGATCACATCACCGATGTTGCCGTATTTCCTCTTGGAGCCGCCAAGGACACGAATGCATTTTATTTCTTTGGCGCCGGTGTTGTCGGCAACCTTCAGATATGTTTCCTGCTGAATCATTTTGGCGCCTCCTTACTTTGCCTTCTCAATGATCTCGACGAGACGCCAGCGCTTATCCTTCGACAAAGGGCGCGTCTCCATGACGCGGACTCTGTCGCCGATGGCGCAGTCGTTGTTCTCATCGTGAGCTTTCAATTTATAGGTTCTCTTAATAATCTTTTTATAAAGCGGATGCGCGACGCGGTCTTCAACGGCCACGACGATCGTCTTATCCATTTTATCTGAAACAACCTTGCCGACCCTAGTCTTTCTGGAAGATGTTCTTTCTGCGTTCATTCTGCCTTACCTCCTCACTGCTCGAGCTGTTTCTGACGAATAACTGTTTTGACTCGGGCAATATCCTTTTTGACTTGGGATATCTTAACAGGGTTGTCAAGCTGATTTGTGGCATGCTGCATTCTCAAAAAGAACAGGTCTTTTTTCAGACCGGAGAGCTTTTCCTCCAGCTCAGAGGCGGAGAGTTTACGTACCTCATTTGCCTTCATCTTATTCACCACCTGTCTCGGTCTCACGCATAACAAACTTCGTCTTCAGGGGAAGCTTGTGGCCGGCGAGGCGAATGGCTTCGCGGGCTGTTTCCTCTGAAACGCCGGATATCTCAAAGAGAATTCGACCCGGCTTGACAACGGCAACCCAGTATTCCGGCGAGCCTTTACCGGAACCCATGCGGGTTTCGGCGGGCTTTGCTGTTACCGGCTTATCGGGGAATATCTTAATCCAGACCTTACCACCGCGCTTTGTATAACGCGTCATGGCGATACGGGCTGCTTCGATCTGATTGGATGTGATCCAGGACGGCTCTGTCGCCTGCATGGCGTATTCGCCGTAAGCAATGGTGTTCCCGCGCGTTGCTTTGCCCGTCATGCGTCCGCGCATCACCTTGCGATATTTAACTCTTTTCGGTAAAAGCATTACTGTGCGCCTCCCTCTTTTGGCGTCTGCGGAGCCTGACCTGCCGGGCGCGGCGTGTAACCGCCCTGACCGGCGGGACGACCGGCATTTGCACCGCCAGGGCCGCGGTTATAGCCGCCTTGGCCACCCTGACCGCCTCTGTAGCCGCCCTGGCCGCCCTGACCGCCGCGATAGCCGCCTTGGCCACCCTGACCGCCGCGATAGCCGCCCTGACCGCCGCGGTTGCCGCCGCGATCACGGCGCTCTCTCGGGGGTCTTGTCGTATCCATCGTCCGCGGCGTTGTGCGCAGCGTCTGATTCAGAATTTCGCCGTTATAAATCCATACTTTAACGCCAATGCGCCCATAAGTCGTTGCCGCCTCATGGAAGCCGTACTCTATGTCGGCACGGAGCGTCTGAAGGGGAATTGTCCCTTCGTGATAAGACTCACTTCTGGCAATTTCGGCACCGCCCAGGCGACCGGCGACCGTGACTTTAATGCCGCGCACGCCGAGGCGCATGGCGCGCTGCATGGCGTTTTTCATCGCGCGGCGGAAGCCGATGCGCTTTTCCAGCTTTGCCGCAATGCTCTCGGCAACAAGCTGGGCGTTCGTATCCGGGTTTTTCACTTCAACGATGTTGAGCGCAACTGGCTTGCCGAGTCTTTTTTCCATTTCGCCGCGCAGGCGCTCAATTTCAGCGCCGCCCTTGCCGATCACGACGCCGGGGCGCGAGCAGTGAATCAGGATTTTGATCTTCGCGTTATCACGCTCGATCTCTATTTTCGGAACGCCTGCGGAAAACAGGAGCTCTTTCAGATATTTGCGAATGTTATAATCCTCAACAATCAGGTCTCCCACCTTATCGGCTCTGGCATACCAGCGGGAATCCCAGTCTTTAATGACGCCGACGCGGAAGCCGTGCGGATTAACTTTCTGTCCCATAATTTCCCCCTATTCCTTTTCCTTCACCACGATCGTGATGTGAGACGTTCTTTTGTTGATACGGTAGCCTCTTCCCTGCGCTCTCGGCATCATGCGCTTAATGATCGGGCCGGGATTGGCAAAAGTCTCGGAGACATAAAGGTTTTCGGGATCAAGATTATGATTGTTTTCGGCGTTGGCCACGGCGCTTTTGAGAAGCTTGAGCATCAGCTCGGCGGCGGCCTTCGGCGTCTGCATCAGAATAGCCTGCGCTGTTTTTGTATCTTTGCCGCGGATCAGGTCGCAGACGATTTTGACTTTTCGCGGTGCAATGCGCGCGTAATTTAAATGTGCCTTAGCATCCATCTTTCGTCTGCCTCCTTATTTCGTTGTTTTGCTGCCCGCGTGGCCTCTGAAAGTCCGCGTCGGGGCAAATTCGCCCAGTTTGTGGCCGACCATGTCTTCCGTGATATAAATCGGCACATGGCGGCGGCCGTCGTGAACGGCTATGGTGTGCCCGACGAAGGACGGAAAGATCGTCGTGGCGCGGGACCATGTTTTCAGGACCTTTTTATCGCCTGCTTTATTCATCTCATCGACCCTTTTGAGAAGCTCCGGTGCGGCAAAGGGGCCTTTTTTAACACTTCTACTCATTTAACTGCTGACCTCCTTACCTTATTTCGCGTTGCGGCGCTTGACGATGAACTTCGATGTCGGGTTCTTTGTCTTGCGTGTCTTATAACCGAGCGTCGGCTTGCCCCACGGGGTCACGGGTCCGGGACGGCCGATGGGGCTCTTGCCCTCACCACCGCCGTGCGGGTGGTCGTTCGGGTTCATGACAGAGCCGCGGACGGTCGGGCGGATGCCCATGTGGCGTTTACGTCCAGCCTTACCGATGGAGATGTTCGAATGGTCCGCGTTGCCGACCTGACCGATCGTCGCCATACAGTTCATGCGGATATAGCGGTACTCGCCTGACGGCAGCCTGACCTGAGCAAGAGAGCCCTCTTTCGCCATCAGCTGGGCCGCTGTGCCCGCCGAGCGGACAAGCTGCGCGCCCTTGCCGGGGTAGAGCTCGATATTGTGAATAACGGTGCCGACCGGGATGGCGGAAATCGGCAGGGCGTTGCCCGGCTTGATGTCCGCGGCGGCGGAAGCGGCGACAGTGTCGCCCGTGCCGAGGCCGACAGGTGCGAGGATGTAGCGGCGCTCGCCGTCGGGGTACTGGACGAGTGCGATGTTGGCCGTCCTGTTCGGGTCGTACTCCAGGCGGAGAACGGTACCTGCTTCGGCTTTGTCACGCTTGAAATCAATGATTCTGTATTTCCGGCGATTGCCGCCGCCCTGATGGCGGACGGTAATGTGCCCGTAGCTGTTGCGACCGGCATGCTTTTTCAGCGGCTCAACGAGCTTGCGTTCCGGTTTAGCCTTCTTATCAATTCCGTCGAAACCGGAAACAGACATATGCCTTCTCGACGGAGTGGTGGGTTTGTAAGTTTTGATTGACATGAAATCTTCCTCCCTTAAACCATTCCTTCGAAGAATTCAATCGTCTTGGAATCTTCGGTCAGCTTGACAACGGCCTTTTTCCACGCGCTGCGGCGGCCCTCCGGATAACGGCCGGTTCTCTTTCTCTTGCCCTGCATGTTGAGCGTGTTGACCTTATCGACCTTGACGCCGAAGATTTCCTCAACGGCTTTCTTGATTTCGATCTTATTTGCGTCGCGGGCGACCACGAAGGCGTATTTGTTAATATCACCCTGCTCCATCGACTGCTCGGTGATGATCGGGCGAATGATGATATCGTAAGCGGTTTTCATTATGCGTAAACCTCCTCGATCGTCTGCAGCGCCGCCTTGTCAACGATAAACGTTTTGGCGTTGAGCACGTCATAGGCGCTTAAAATGGTGGCAATCGTTGTCTGTACGCCGGGGATGTTGCGCGCACTTTTGATGACGGCCTCGCGGACTTCCGGGGTGACGACGAGTGCCTTGCCGGAAACGCCCACGGCGCTTAAAAACTTAATAAAATCCTTTGTTTTAATCGACGTCATCTCCAGGTTGTCAACAACGATAATCGCCTCGTCAACAGCCTTCTGGGACAGCGCGGATTTCAACGCCAGCTTTTTGAGCTTCTTGTTGATCGTGTAGCGGTAGTCACGTGGCTTCGGTGCGAAGGCAACGCCGCCGTGTGTAAACTGCGGGGCTCTCGTCGAACCCTGACGGGCGCGGCCGGTACCCTTCTGGCGATAGGGCTTGGCGCCGCCGCCGGAAACCTCGGCACGGGTCAGCGCCGACTGCGTGCCTTGGCGGACGTTGGCCAGATGGTTTTTCACAGATTCGTGAAGTGCCTGTTCGTTCGGGTTTATGCCGAATATGGCATCGGAAAGCGTCACCTCGCCGGTGACCTCGCCCGCCATATTGTATACTTTTAATGTAGGCATCTGACTTACTCCTTCCTAGCTCCTGGCCGATTGTTTTTGCGGGTTGGTGCTGACTGTCACAACAGTGTTCTTGACACGGTTGTTTTTGACGGTGTTCTTAATATAGACAACACCGCCCTTGGGGCCGGGAATCGCACCTCTGACAGCAATCAGATTGAGCTCAGGGTCAACCTTGACGACGTCCAGGTTCATAACGGTGACCTGCTCGGCACCCATCTGACCGGCGCCGATTTTACCCTTAAAGATTCTTGACGGGTCGGTGTTCGAGCCCATCGAACCGGCATGCCGGTGGACGGGGCCGCCGCCGTGCGTTGTCGGTGTGCGCTGCGCGCCGTGGCGCTTGATAACGCCGGCATACCCTTTACCTTTTGAAACGCCGGTAATGTCAACCTTGTCACCCTCAGTGAAAACGTCGGCCTTCAGCTCGTCGCCAACATTGTAGGTTGCGGCCATCGAGAGCTTAAACTCTTTCAGATGCTTTTTAAGGGCGGTACCCGCCTTCTTCAGATGGCCGAGCTCCGGCTTTGAAAGCTTTCTTTCCTTCTCGTCCTGATAGCCGAGCTGTACGGCGTCGTAGCCGTCTTTGTCTGCCGTCTTCTTCTGCACGACGACGCAGGGACCGGCCTCAATAACGGTCACAGGGATGACCTTGCCGTTATCATCGAAGATCTGCGTCATGCCGACCTTTTTGCCGATGATTGCCTTCTCCATATTTTTTCCTCCTCATAAAAGGTTATTGGTTGGCGTGCTGCGCTTTTGCGTCAGCTGCCAACATGACCCTCGCCGTCACATCGTCGCGCACCCGCTTCGCTGGGCTGCGCTCGGTTTGCACAGTGCAATAAAACGGCATGGGAACATTACAAAATTGTCTGTTAAAGCTTGATCTCGATTTCGACGCCCGCGGGCAGCTCCAGTGACATCAGCGCTTCAACCGTCTTCTGTGTGGGGCTGATAATATCAATCAGCCGCTTGTGCGTCAGCCGCTCAAACTGCTCACGGCTATCCTTATATTTGTGAACCGCGCGCAGAATCGTCACAATTTCCTTCTTCGTCGGAAGCGGAATCGGACCGGAAACCTTTGCCTCCGTGCGCTTGGCTGTTTCAACGATCTGCCCGGCCGCCTGGTCGATCAGCTGGTGATCGTAGGCTTTGAGCCTAATGCGGATCATTTTCTTGCTTGCTGCCATGTTTTTTTCCTCCTGATAGTACGATTTTTTGATGTCGCGGCTGTGCCGCTAAAAAATCCGTACGGAAGAGAAAATTCTGTACACCGAACCGTGCGTATCATTCCTGCTCATAAATCAAACCGGCTTGGTTTTCCGGCCGGTTTGCTCCTGATCATGGCGATATACGCCTAAACAGCACTTTCTCAGCCGCCCGATTGCGTGCCGACACGCGGTCGGCACCGGACATACTCCCCGGAAGTGACCAGGCAAAGTGCCTGCAATCTCCCGGATCATCGCAGTTTTTGCGCCTTAGAGCATAGTTATCCCATCAGAGCGCCTTGATAGAATATCAAATGAAATGCACCATGTCAATAGAATTCTGCCGGTTTTGCGAAGAAATTTTAATTGGATTTCACTTAACGCCTTACAGCCCGAACAGGCGGCCGATTTGGTAGACAAGCAACGAGATAACATAGGCTGCCGCAAGCTGCCAGCCAACGGATAGTACCGTCCATTTCAGGCTGTTCATTTCCCGATAAATCGTTGATACAGCCGCCACGCACGGGACGTAAAGGAGAATGAACACCATGTAGGAAAAAGCCGACAGGGGTGTAAATCCCGTGAGGGCAGCCGCAACAATGGCACCCGACGCCGTCAGAGAAAAGCCGTAGAACATGGAAAGGGACGCGACAACGGCCTCCTTTGCGATGATGCCGGTCAAAAGTGCCACGGCCGCCTGCCAAACGCCGAAGCCCATGGGCTTGAAGATGGGCGCAATGAACGTGCCGATACCGGCCAGAATCCCGTCGGCGCTGTTCGGCACCATCTGAAGGCGCCAGTTGAAGTTCTGGAGAAACCACAGAACAATGCTCATGAGGAAAATGAGTGTCCCGGCTCTAATTAGGAAGTCCTTCACCCGCTCCCAGACGTGGATGAGCGTGTTGTTCAGCGTCGGCATCCTGTATGGTGGCAGTTCCATCACAAAGGGGGCCGGTTCCCCGGCAAACAACGTTTTTTTGAAGAAGAGGCCGGAGACAATCGCCATGATCATGCCGAGCAGATACAGCGAAAAAACGGCCACACCGGCCCAAGCACCGAAAAAGGCGGCGGCAATCAGCCCGTAAACGGGCAGCTTTGCTGAACAGCTCATAAACGGCACAAGCAGAATCGTCAGACGTCTGTCCTTTTCATTTTCCATCGTGCGCGCGCCCATGATGGCGGGCACCGTACAGCCGAAGCCCATCAGCATCGGAATAAACGCCTTGCCGGACAACCCGAAATGGCGCAGCAGCCGGTCCATAATAAACGCCGCACGCGCCATGTATCCGGTATCCTCCAAAAGCGACAGGAAGAAAAACAGCAGCGCAATCTGCGGCAAAAACGTCAGAACGCCGCCGACGCCGGAAATAACGCCGTCTGTCACGAGGCTCGTCAGCCACGGGATGACATGGGCCCCGGCAAGAAACGCCGCCAGCCACCCGGAAAACGCATCGATCATAAACGCCACGCCGTCGGACAAAAATGCGCCGACGGGGCCGAATGTCACGGCGAACATAAGAAGCATCATTGCCAAAAAAACAGGGACGGCGAACAGGCGGTGCGTTGCGATTTTATCAATCCGGTCCGTCGTTGTCTCCGAACTGACGACGCCTTTTTTGACGGCTGCCTTGACAACGTGCTCAATATATTGATACCGGCTGTCGGCAATCAGCGTCTCACGGTCTCCGAGTCCGCCCAGCGTCTCATACTCTCCGGCAATGATGTCAACTTTTGCCGCCGTGCCGCTGTCAAGCCGGAGCGCCCGGCGGACGATATCGTCGCCCTCCAAAAGCTTGATAGACGCCCAGTGCGCCGGTATATTTGCCGCGTAGGCGTTGTCATGGATCAGTATACCGACCCTGTGATGAATTTCATGCGTGAGGCAGTCATATAAGTCGTCCGGCTCAATTGTATAACCGAGGTGCATCTGCCGGTGCGCCACGTGCAGAAGCTCTTCCAAATTTTCGCCTGTCCGCGCCGAAATGGGGATGACGGGGATGCCGATCTCTTTGGAAAGGCGGGCAACGTCAATCATGTCGCCGTTTTTCCGCGCCTCGTCCATAAAATTGAGGGCCATAACCATCGGCCGCTCCAGCTCGAGCAGCTGAACGGTGAGGTACATGTTCCGCTCCAGATTCGTGGCGTCGACAATGTTGATGATGGCGTCCGGCCGTTTGTCCGCCTCGCCGCCGATGATGTAGTCGCGCGCAACAAGCTCTTCAAGTGAATATGGCGAGAGGGAATAGATGCCCGGGAGATCGACAATGGTAATCTCCCTGTCTCCCAATGTGGCAACGCCCTCTTTTTTTTCAACCGTTACGCCGGGCCAGTTGCCAACATATTGGTTTGAGCCCGTCAGGGCGTTAAAAAGCGTTGTTTTGCCGCAGTTGGGGTTACCGACAAGCGCAATGCTCATTCGCCGCGTGTCATGGACGAATGTGTCATACGGCGCGGCGTGGTTGTTCAGCTCGTGCTCGTGCTCCAGGCGCATGCGCCGGAGTGTTTCGGGGTCAAGCGCTCGTGCGCTGTAGCTCGTGAAGGACGATGTTTTCTTCCGGCGCGCTGGCAGCGCATCGCCAACGCCGACCTGCGCGGCGTCCTCCCGGCGGAGGGAGAGCTCGTAGCCGCGAATGCGCACCTCAACAGGATCGCCGAACGGCGCAATCCGCTTGACGGTCACGCGTGTTCCTGGCGTCAGGCCCATATCAACGAGCCGCCGCTTAACGGCGCCCGACTGGCCGCCGACCGATAAAATGACGGCGCTCTGCCCCGGCACAAGGCCGTTTAATGTTTTTTCAAGTTTTTCCGCCATTTGGGTGCTCCTTTATTGCCATTACCGCAGCGCGAGAATCGCCAGAACCGCTCCGTACAGAATCGGCTGATGCAGCAGATAAATCAGCAGCGATCTTCTGCCGACAGCCGGTAGGAATGGTACGCTTGTTTCATAAAACCAGTCGGGCAGCCGATGCCCCACAACGTAAAAGCCTGCCCACGTTCCAAAAAGAAAGACGAACAGCCACGAGAACAGGGGGAAATAATCGGCGCTGAAAAAATCCGGCCCGTACCAGCCGAACATCCACAGATATGGGGCGTTGATCGGTATCAATCGCACGGCCAGCGCACTGACGATAATTATAATCGTATAGAAAAACGGTGCCAAAAGCCTTGGGATTCTGTCCCAGGCTTTTCGCGTCAGTCCATAGAAAATCATGCAGAAACCTAAAAGGTGCAAAACGCCAAAACGGATCGGCTCATTGACAAACGGCAGCGACGTGACGATTGTGAGAACCATCGCCAGCGCGAACACCTTGACACCGCGTTTTATATTGCTTCTGGAAAATTGTGAAGACACGCCGGAGAGAAAAATAAACACCCCTGCAAAAATTTCATGCAGAAAATTGAAAACAGGGTTTGAAAATAGCCAAACAGGCGCGTCTAAAAACGTCACGAGATCGAACAGCAGATGATGGATCACCATTAAAATGACAGCGAGCCCCCGCAGCGCGTCAATTAGGTCAATCCGCCGCTGCGTCGTCATACATTAAACCGGAACGTGACAATATCGCCGTCTTTCATCACGTATTCTTTACCCTCCGAGCGGATAAGGCCGCGTTCCCGGGCGGCGGCCATCGTCACGGAGGCCTTTAAGTCATCGAAGGCGACGATCTCGGCCCGGATAAAGCCGCGCTCAAAGTCAGAATGGATTTTTCCGGCCGCCTGCGGTGCTTTTGTACCGTTGCGAATCGTCCACGCCCGCACCTCGTCAGACCCAGCCGTTAAAAACGAAATAAGGCCCAAAAGACTGTAGGAACAGCGGATAAGCCTGTCAAGCCCCGATTCCTTCATGCCAAGCTCTTCGAGAAAAAGCTGTTTATCCGCTTCGTCGAGCTGGGCGATCTCCTGCTCTGTTTTGGCGCAAATCGGCAGAACCTGCGCCCCTTCGGCGTCAGCATATGCTTTGACAGTTTGGTAGTATGTGTTTTTTTCATAGCCGCCTGAGAAGCTCTTCTCGTCCATGTTGGCAGCATAGATGACGGGCTTTAAGCTGAGCAGCTCCGACGTGGCGATCAGCTCCTTTTCCGCCGCGTCGGCGTCATAGCTGCGGGCGGGCTTGCCGTCATTTAAATGCTGCAGAAGCCTTTCAAACAATTCAGCCTCCTGAAGAAATTTCTTATCGCCCTTCCCAGCCTTTTTTGCCTTATCAATGCGCCGCTCCACCATCTCCATGTCTGAAATAATGAGCTCTAAGCTCACGATTTCAATATCGCGCAGCGGGCCTGCCGCGCCCTCGACGTGGACGATATCGGCATCGTCAAAGCAGCGCACAACGTGGACGATCGCATCGGTCGCGCGGATATTCCCTAAAAATTTATTGCCGAGACCTTCGCCTTTTGACGCGCCCCGTACGAGCCCGGCGATGTCGACAAATTCGATAACGGCCGGTGTAAACTTCTTTGGTGCGTACATTTCGCGCAGAAACAGCAGCCGTTCATCCGGCACCGTCACAACACCGACATTCGGGTCTATGGTGCAAAACGGATAATTGGCGCTTTCGGCGCCCGCATTTGTGATGGCGTTAAATAGCGTAGACTTGCCGACGTTCGGCAGCCCCACGATACCAAGTTTCATTCGTTATCCCCATTCCGCCGGCGCGCGCCGGCCGTGTCATACTGTTCAATGTCTGCCGTTTCCCGTTGGGAAAAGCATTATTTTGCTATGTAAGCAATACCGGCAGCGCCCGGCCCCACATGCGTACCGACGGTAATGCCGATGTCGCACTCGACAAAATCTGTTATGTCAAACCTTTGGCTGAGATAGGCAATCGTTTCTTTGAGGGCTGCCGGGGCATCCGAATTCCCAAAGGCGACGAGATGGCGGCGGTCGGGCAGGTCTTGCTGCATCAGATCGGCGATGATCTTCAGCCCAGCCTTCAAGCCCCTGGCTTTCCCGACCGATTCAACCTTTCCGTTTGATATGGTTATAATCGGGTTAATCCCCAAAAGACCGCCGACAAAGGCCGTCGTATTCGAAATGCGCCCGCTCATTCTTAAGTATTTGAGCGTATCCACAACGGCAAAAAGCCGTGTTTTGCCGACGAGTGCCGATATCTGCCCAGCAATTTCCGAAGCGCTTTTCCCCGTATCCCGCAATTTCACGGCCTCACGAACGAGAAGCGCGAGCCCGAACGTTGCCATACGTGAATCGATAACAAAAATCCGCTCACAGGCCACCAACTCGCGGGCAACGGCCGCCGACTGGCAAGTACCAGATAGCTCCGACGAGATGAAAATACCGACTATGTCGTCTCCCGCGTCGATATACCGCTGAAACAGCGGCGTAAATTCGCCGGGCGGCACCTGCGAGGTCGTCGGCAGCGTGTCGGTCACGGCAAGCTTATCGAAAAACGCCCTGTTAGACAGATTGACGCCGTCAATATATGACTCATCTCCGAAATGCACAGTCAGAGGCACGATGGTCACACCCAGCCGCGCGCCGTCTGCCTGCGTCAGGTCGCTTGTGCTGTCGGTAATAATTCTAACCATTTTCGTCTCCTTCAGTATTTTTGAGGGAACAAGGCGTGTCAAAACACGTTATTTGAATGATTATACGTTATTTACGGCTGACAGGCAATTTATTTCTCGATCAGATCACCCTCAAGCCGCCATGTTCACCTAAGCGGCTTGAGGGTGACGCCGCAAGGTCGAGTTTGCCTTGCAAACCTGATCTGTTAACACACCATATCCGTTAGAATCAAACGCCGTCACCGGAACACGCCATGATTTTTACAAAAACATACTCCTAAAGCGTCAAGCGCCATAGGAGCACGTTTTGATATTTCAAAGAAGACTTCGGCACGATATTACGGTTTGTAGATGACGAGCGCCATCGCCAGCGCTGTATCACCCATCTCGGCAGGGTACCCGCTTTTAATAAGCTGCTCGGCCGTCGCCGCCGGAATTTCGATGCTGTAAGTCCCATCTTGATTGTCGGTCATCGTGTATTTTTCCAATAGAGCCGGCAGCTGTCCCTTTATCGTAAACGTCGCATAGTAGGACGCCGTGTCTGTTGCCGCCGGTGCCGCGGCGGTATATTTCTCAGCCGCCCCGTCTAACGGCTCGGCGGCGGCGTCCGACGCCGGTGTCATCATCAAGGACATATCAGACGCGCCGGTGTTTTCGGATGTTTGCGGGTTGCCTTCGCTTGCAGTGCCGCTATTTTCGGATGATAGTATTGGCACCGCTTTCCAAGGCATATCAAATAAGCCGTCTAAATTCGGAAAGACAAATAGCATCAGCGCCAGGCAGGCCGCCAGCGTCGCTGCGCTGAATAAAGCAGGCTTCAGGCGGTTTAACGGCGTCCTTGTCGATGCCGGAGCAGCGCCAGGCGCCTTTTTAATGCGCGCCATCACGGATGAAACAAGCGTTTCCGGCACATCGGTTTGCACATCGGTTGCACGGGCAATGCTTTGAACCGTTGACAAAAGGGCGCGGCAGGACGCGCAGCCGTCCAAATGGGCGCAGAGCTCTTCCTTTTCCAAGTCTGTCAATGCGTTGTCGGCAAAGGCGCTCACAAGGTCTCTCATTTTTTTGCAGTCAGCCACGTCCTTTCGCCTCCTTTCCTGTCTTTTCGGTATTATGACGGTCTTCATTTGAAAAGGTTCCGTTTTTGACAAGGTATGCGGCAAGGCGTTGCCGTGCGCGCGACAGGCGGGATTTGACGGTGCCCTCGCCGATGCCAAGCGCCCGTGCAATCTCGTCATATCGCAGGCCTGCCAATTCCCGCATCATGAGGATCTCCCGGTGGCTTTCCGGCAGGCTCATCATCCCGTCTGCAACGGCGCGCTGTACAGCGCGCTCTTCCGCTGCGCGGGCCGGTTCATAGCGCATGTCGGATATCTCCATGTCGGCAAGCTCCCCGATATCGTCCACAACCGTCAGCGAACGCACCGGCATCCGTTGTCTTTTCCGAATAAAGTCGATACATAGGTGATAGGTCAGCCTGTAAAGCCAAACGGAAAACCGGCAGTCTCCACGGAAGGAGGCGAGCCCGGTGAAGGCTTTCACAAAAGCCTCCTGTGCAATATCAAGGGCGTCGTCTTCATTCACCGTCATTTTTAGCGCGAGGTGAAATATCTTCTTCTGGTGCTCCAATACAAGCACCTCAAAGGCGTCCGTATCGCCGTCAAGAACCTTATGTATGACGGCCTGCTCTTCCGCGTGCGTCATGCGGTCACCTCAAATCTCGGAGGATGAGCGCGCTCACCGCGTCAATATCGGCCATCGTTTCGATTTTCGATATTCTGTCCCTGAAATACCCGGCGTGCGGAACACCCTTTAAATACCACGCATAATGCTTGCGTGCCTCAAGGCATGCAATCTTTTCGCCCTTATACCGTTCTGCCAGACGAAACTGACCGACGGCCGTCTCCACACGCTCTTGTAACGTCGGCGGCGGCGGGACAGGCCCCCCCGCGAGCGCCGCCCGGGCCTGGCTGAAAATCCAGGGATTTCCGAAAGCGCCTCTGCCGATCATCACCATGTCTGCGCCTGTATAGCGCAGAATCCGGACGGCGTCCGCCGCTGTAAAAACATCGCCGTTTGCCAAGACAGGAATGGAGACGCTCTTTTTGACAGCCCGGATGATGTCCCAATCGGCGACACCGGCATACATCTGCGCGCGCGTCCGCCCGTGAACGGCGATGGCCGACGCCCCGGCCTCTTCGGCCATGCGGGCAAATTCGGCGGCGTTGGCATTGCCTTTGTCCCAGCCTTTGCGGATTTTTACCGTTACGGGGCAGTCCGTGCTGTTTTTAACGCTTCTGATGAGACGCCGTGCTTTTTCGGGATCACGCATCAGTGCGCTGCCGTCGCCGCATTTGACGACCTTACCGACGGGACAGCCCATATTAATGTCAATAATTTCGGCACCGGAAATTTCCGCCGCGAGCGCGGCGGCACGGCCCAAGCACTCTTCATCGCTGCCGAACAGCTGTACCGCCGCCGGGTGCTCGTCCTCTCCTAGGCGCAGCAGCGTTCGCGTTTTTTTATCCTGATACACAAGCGCCTTGGCACTCACCATTTCCGTATACGTCAGCCCTGCGCCGAAGGATCGGCAGACTGTTCGGAACGCCAGATCGCAGACGCCCGCCATCGGCGCGAGCGCCAGTTTAGAATCGATGTCGACCAATCCGATTTGCACGCCGTTGCCACCTCCCGCTCGGATGATGCTGCCATCCATTGTATCAAAACGCTGCAGAAAGTCAATTGCCGCAGCGGGCTGCTGCGGCAACGATTTGGGTGGTTCTTCAGTCGGCAATAATCTCCAGCTCCCGGATTTTAACGCTGTTTTTATAGACCTTTATTAAGTATAAAACGTTTCCTTCAATCGGGCCGAAGGAAAACTGGCCCTCCGAATCCGTCATCTGCCTGTCAAGCAGTGCTTTTTTAGCGCCGGGCCGAAACAACAAAACGAGCGCGCCCTCCACAGCCTCACCGGTAATGTCCTGCACCGTCCCACAGATAGCAGCCGCTTTTTCCTGCTCAAGTGTGACCGTCGTTTCGATGTGCTCGCCCTCGGCGGGCTTAAAATAAAACTTTGCAACCGAACTCATGTTTTCAACTCCTTCGTGTCCGCTCCTGCCATATTGTATCGTTGGGGCAGGCTTTCCGTGCTTGACAACCGATGATGAATTCTATAGACTAATAAAGTTACATAATGTGTCAGAAGGAGCAAGCAGCATGGCAAAGGATAAAAAGGTTGAGCAGATCACGGATATGGACGTTGATTTTGCCCAGTGGTTTACAGATGTTGTGACAAAGGCGGAGCTCATCGACTACGCCGGCGTTAAGGGCTTTTTTATTTTGAGGCCATATGCCTATGCCATCTGGGAAAACATCCAGGCCATCCTTGACAAGCGTTTTAAAGAGCTTGGCCATGAAAACGTCTCCATGCCGATGCTGATCCCCGAAAGTCTTTTACAAAAAGAAAAAGACCATGTTGAGGGCTTTGCCCCGGAAGTGGCCTGGGTCACGCACGGCGGTTCGGAAGCCCTTTCCGAGCGCCTCTGCGTCCGCCCGACGTCGGAGACGCTGTTTTGCGACCATTGGAGCCACATTTTGCGCTCTTGGCGCGATTTGCCGATGCTGTACAATCAGTGGTGCAGCGTCTTGCGCTGGGAAAAGACGACGCGGCCGTTTTTGCGCCACCGCGAGTTTTTATGGCAGGAGGGTCACACGCTCCACGCAACGGCCGACGAGGCCGAACAGGAAACGCAGCAGATGCTCGGCGTTTACGCCGATTTCTGCGAGAACACGCTGGCCATGCCTGTTATAAAAGGCCGGAAGACCGACAAGGAAAAATTTGCGGGTGCCGTTGCCACATATTCTATCGAGTGCATGATGCACGATAAAAAGGCGCTCCAGAGCGGCACCTCCCATTATTTTGGGGACGGGTTTGCCCGCGCATTCGATATTCAGTTTACCGACAAGGACAATACGCTCAAATATCCGCATCAGACCTCCTGGGGTATGACGACGCGGCTCATCGGCGGGCTCATTATGACGCACGGTGATAACAACGGCCTCGTATTGCCGCCGCGTATCGCGCCCGTTCAGGTCGTTGTCATACCAATCGCCATGCACAAGCCGGGTGTGCTTGAGAAAGCCCAAGAGCTCGTCAGTCGCCTCAAGTCTTTCGGTATCCGTGTTAAAGGCGATACGTCCGATCAGAGCCCGGGCTGGAAATTTGCCGAGCACGAGATGAAAGGCATCCCCCTTCGGATTGAAATCGGGCCGAAGGATATTGAGAATAACCAATGTCTCGCCGTCCGGCGTGATAACGGCGAGAAAACGGCCGTATGCCTCTCCGAGCTTGAAACAGCCATCCCGGCGCTATTGGACGACGTTCAGATAGGGCTTTACAACAAGGCCAAGAAAAACTTAACAGACAATACGTGCCCCGTCACAACGGTGGGTGAAGCCAAAGCCGTCATGGCGGAAAACGGCGGCTTTATCAAATCCATGTGGTGCGGCGACCTCGCCTGTGAGCTTCAGATGAAGGAGGAAGCGGGTGTCTCCTCCAGATGCATCCCCTTCGCGCAGGAACACCTCGGCGACACCTGCCCCGTCTGCGGCAAACCGGCCCGTCACATGGTCGTCTGGGGCGTCGCGTATTAAGAATTTTTGACAAAACTGTTGAATTATCTCGAAACATGTATTATAGTTTATCCGTTCTCACTCCGAAAACGGCAAACCCGGCGAAAGCCGGTGACGCAAAGCCACGGGTCTAAAGCTTTTAGCCATGACAGCCGGGCCGCCGAAGAGGACGCGCCTTTATCGCTGCGCGCCTTTTTCAGGCACGCAGCTTTTATCATTTAATGGGGGTGTTTTTTTGATTAACCTCGGGGCGATCAACGATTTTTCCCGCATCAAAAAATGTCCGAAGGGCGCAGTCATCACCGGCAACGGCTCCGGCAATATCATGTTTGTCGTTGTGAAGGGCGAAGTGGGTATATATTCAGGCGGCAAAGTTTCGGGGTCCGACTTGATTTCAACGCTCGGGACGGGTGACCTTTTTGCCGACCCGGCACTCTTATGTGACAAGAAGGCACAATTTGCCACCGTGGCGCTCTCCGAAGCCATCATTCTGCCAATTGAAAAAAAAACAGCCGTCGACTTTATACAAAATGAACCGGCGCTGGCTTTTGAGCTTATTAAAGATCTCTGCATCCGCCTTGACCAGGCCAGCGATACAAACAAATCCCTGCTGATGCAGTACGGTGCCCAGCAGCGCAGTAAAAAATCAGCCGAGCAAAGCGCTGCTCCGGCCGATCCGCCGCCAGCAGCAGACGCACCGGGACAGCCGCGCAAGCCGTTACTTCAAGGCACCTTCCAACTGTTTCCCAACGGTCACGGCAGCTATGCCCTGCCGCTTGAGCGGCAGGAAGCCGCTTTCCTGATGAACAAATCATATACCTGCCCAATCTGCAAAAACAGCTTTTCGGCATCGGTTATCCGCCCGTCAAAGCTTGTTTTAGCGTCGACGGATGACGATATGCGCAGCCATTACAAGGGCATTGAGCCGCTGTATCACGAGGTTTTAACGTGCCCACACTGCTTGTACAGCGCCTTGCCGGACGTTTTTGATCTTCCCGATAAATCGAGGCAGGACATCTTGCGTGAGCTCGGCGCAGTCAAGGACGGCTCAGCGCTTGATTTCAAAGCCGCCAAGGACACGAACCTGGTGTTTGCTGCGTATTATCTGGCCCTCTTTTGCGCGCCTATCAGTTTCGTCAAATATCAGCTTGTAGCCGGAAAATTGCTGTACAAGCTCAGCCGCGTCTATCAGGACGCGGGAGATGCCGTTATGGAAAATGCGACTGCCGCCAAAGCTCTGGAAAATTATCTCTACGCTTATGAAAAGCTTGGCATCTCGCCAAATCAGGAGCAGCAGGTCTGCATTCTTATAGGCGAACTGTATTTGAAGCAAAACGACCTGAAAAACGCAATCGCCTTTTTCAGCAAGGCCAAAGCCAACACCCACGGGACACCCGTTTTAAAAAACCACGCAGAAAAGCGGATATATGAAATCCGAGAGACCGCCGCAGCCCAGCGATAAGACAAACAAAACCCCCGACAGTGTCGGGGGTTTTATTTTTATACCTGTTGGCCTCGGAGGCGCACTATCCGATCGCGCAGGACGGCGGCGTATTCAAATTCCAGCATTTTCGCCGCGGCCTGCATCTCTTTTTCAAGCTTGGCCACCGCCTCGTCACGCTCGCGCCGCGTCATCTTGACGTCGCCTTCCATCTTTTCCAAAACGCCCTCCGCTTTTGAAATCTCCAGAAGTTCGCGCACGCCTTTGACAATTGTTTTCGGGATGATGCCGTTTTTATCGTTGAAAGCCGTTTGTTTGGCTCTCCTGCGCTCTGTCTCGTCGATAGCGGCGCGCATGGAACGCGTCACCGTGTCGGCGTACATGATAACGGACCCCTCGGCGTTTCTGGCCGCACGCCCAATCGTCTGAACCAGCGACGTTTCACTGCGCAGGAAGCCCTCTTTGTCGGCGTCGAGAATCGCCACGAGCGACACCTCCGGGAGGTCCAGCCCCTCGCGCAGAAGGTTGATGCCGACGAGGACATCAAACTCCCCCAGGCGCAGGTCTCGGATGATTTCCATACGCTCAATTGTCGAGATATCGTGATGCATATACCGGACGCGGATACCGGCGCCGGTGAGGTAGGCGGTAAGGTCCTCCGCCATCTTTTTCGTCAAGGTCGTCACAAGTGTCCGTTCGCTTTTTTGGCTGCGCGCGCGGATCTCGCCGATTAAATCGTCAATCTGCCCGTCGACCGGCCGGACCGTGATCGTTGGGTCTAAAAGCCCCGTCGGGCGGATGATCTGCTCGACAATTTGGGACGAGCGCGATTTTTCATAATCGCTCGGCGTGGCCGAAACGTATACGACCTGCCCCACGCGCCCTGTAAACTCGTCGAATTTCAGCGGCCTGTTGTCAAATGCCGAGGGGAGGCGAAAGCCGAATTCCACGAGGCTTTCCTTACGCGCCCTGTCGCCGTTATACATGGCGCGCACCTGTGGCAGCGTCACATGGCTTTCGTCGACAAACAGGACAAAATCCTTTGGAAAATAGTCGAGCAGCGTCATCGGTGCCGACCCAATGGGTCGGCCCGTAATGATGCGGGAATAGTTTTCAATGCCTGTGCAGTAGCCAAGTTCGCGCATCATTTCGATGTCGTACATCGTCCGCTGGTGAATGCGCTGCGCCTCCACAAGCTTGTTCTGGCTTTCAAAGTATTCAATGCGTTCCGTCATCTCCGCTTGAATTTCCTTGACGGCCCGTTCCATCTTCTCTTCCGTTGTGACGTAGTGCGACGCCGGGTAGACGGCCACGTGCGCGAGGCTCCGCACCGGCGTGCCGGTCACAACGTTTATTTCGCTGATACGCTCAATCTCATCCCCGAAAAACTCAACGCGGATCGCATTTTCCCGCGCGTAAACAGGGAAGATTTCCACCGTATCGCCCCGCACCCGAAACATATTGCGCTCAAAGGCGACGTCGTTGCGCCCGTATCGAATTTCAACGAGTTTTTTTAAAAGCTCATCCCTGTCGCGCGTTTGTCCAACGCGCAGGGAAATGACCATATTTTGATAATCGATTGGGTCGCCGAGGCCGTAAATACAGCTAACGGAGGAGACGACGATAACGTCCCGCCGCTCGAAGAGCGACGACGTCGCGGAGTGGCGCAGTCGTTCAATTTCGTCATTGATGGCGCTGTCCTTCTCAATATACGTATCCGTATGCGGGATATAGGCCTCCGGCTGATAATAATCGTAGTAGGAGACAAAGAACTCGACGGCATTATCGGGAAAAAACTCTTTAAACTCGCTGCACAGCTGCGCCGCGAGCGTCTTGTTGTGCGCCAGCACAAGCGCCGGGCGCTGGAGCTTTTCGATGATTTTGGCCATCGTATACGTTTTTCCCGAGCCGGTAACGCCCAGAAGCGTCTGCTCCTCAAAGCCGATTTCTATGCCCTGCGCGAGCGCCCGGATCGCCTCCGGCTGGTCGCCGGAGGGACTATATTCACTAACAACTTTTAAATCAGGCATGTAATACCTCGAAATTATTCTGATTGGACTGGTCGTTGTTTTCGTGGGGGCGATTGCAATAGCTCTCTTTGTCTATACCAAAAGGCTTTTCAGTTCCTTAAAAATGCCGGGGCTTGACACAATCAGATTCTTACAGCGGATGTCGTCCGGCACATCGCCATCCCCCTCCTTGAAATACCCGACAGCCGCCCCCGCCTCACGGGCGATGAGCTTAGCCGCGGCGACGTCCCACGCATTCAGCTGCCCCTCATAATACCCCTGCAGGCGGGAGCAGGCAACCCAGCAGATATCAAGCGCAGCCGAGCCGAGCCGCCGAATATCACGGACGCGCGGCCACACGCGTCCTAAACGTGCCGTGATCTCTTCGGCATCGTCCTTGACATATGGAAAGCCGGTAGCCACAAGACACGTGTTGAGCGCCGATACGTCCTTGACTTTAATTCTCTGGCCGTTTAAAAAAGCGCCGGTCTTTTCGGCGGCGTAAAACAGCTCATCTAAAAACGGATTATAGACAACACCGGCGCGAACTGTTCTGTTATCGGCGAAAGCAATTGAAACGGCTGCCATCATATGGCCGTTGGCATAGTTAACGGTGCCGTCAATGGGGTCAATAATCCACGTCGGCTTAATAAGCTCCTCGCTGCGCTCGACGTCTTCCTCGGACAGGATTTCATGATCCGGATATAGCTTAAAAATCTCGTTTTTAATAATCTCGTTTGACAACAGGTCGGCATTTGTCACGAGCTCATAACCATATTTCAACTCTTCCGTCAGCGCGTTTTTTTCCCGGAGCGCACGGATCGCCGCGCCTGCCAGCCGCGCAATACGAATTAATTCCTGTATTTCAATCTCCACCGCATTTACCCCATGTCATATTGATACGCGCCTTCAATTATCTGAAAAAACCGTTGTCTGCCAGTGAAACAAAGTCGTCATCGGCGACAATGATGTGGTCAGCCAGAACAACATCAACAGCGCGCAGCGCCTCTTCGATCCGCTTTGTCGTCGCCTTGTCCTCCTGCGAGGGCAGCGCGATGCCGCTCGTGTGATTATGGGCGATAATAACGCTCGTTGAATTGTATAGAAGGGCGTTTTCCACGATTTTTCGCACACTGACATGCGCCGAGTTGACGCTGCCCCGGAACAGAAGCTTGCAATTTAACACCTTGCACTTGGCGTCCAAACAGATCATGTAGACGATTTCGTCTCGTTCGGCGTAGAATCGCGGCAGAAGATATTCCCCCGCCTTTTTTGTCGTGTCAAGAATATCGTCAAAGCTCGAGCGGGACATGAGATAGCGTCGGCTGACCTGCGGAATCAGCTTTAAAAAAAGCGCCGTATTTTTGCCGATACCCGGCACCTTGACAAGCTCGTCCAAGGGCGCATCGAAAACAGCCGATATCGACCCGAATTTATCGACTAAGGCATGGGCGATCGGGTTGACGTCACCACGCGGCAGTGCGTAAAACAAAAGCAACTCCAGCACATTGTGGTCATCAAAGTTCTCCATGCCATGCTGAAGAAAACGCCGTTTCATCCGCCCCCTGTGTCCGTCATGGATATTCATGCGTCCACCCGTTTTGCTCCATACTCCGCCAAATACTGTCCGATCGCCGTGCCGCGCGCATCGCCTTCCGGCAGCGTGCCAAGCATGTCCAGAACCGTTATAATAGGATAGACGTTGATGTGAAGCGCTGTGCGCAGCTCGTCCAGGGCCGACAGGCTGCCCGTACCCCGTTCCATCCTGTCGACTGACACGTAGAGCGCCGAAATGGTGATATCCGCCGTTTTTGTGAGCAGTGCCACACTCTCGCGCACAGCCGTTCCCGCCGTGACAACGTCTTCAATAACGGCAATTTTATCCCCGTCTTTCGGCTGATAGCCAACGATGACGCCGCCCTCCCCGTGGTCTTTGGCTTCTTTTCTGTTAAAGCAGTAAGGGATATCAAGCCCATGATTGCGGTATAGGGAAGACGCTGCCGCCGCTACAAGTGGAATGCCTTTGTAGGCTGGCCCGAACAGGGCGTCAAACCGCTCGCCGCTTCGGACAATGCAGTCGGCGTAATAATCGCCGAGCTTTGATAATTGTGCGCCTGTTTTATAATTTCCTGTATTGATAAAATATGGTGTCCGACGGCCGCTTTTTGTTTGAAAATCTCCAAAAGTTAAAACGCCCGCTCCCATCATAAAATCAATGAATTCCTTTTCCCGACTCATCTTATTCCCCCGTCGTTCAATATCCTATGAACATCCTTGTGCCGCTCTGGTGACGGCATCAACTTGTAAATCTACTAAATTCACCCACTTTTATTCGGGTAGAAAATATTATATCATTCAATAGCGACTCCTTCAATATTTTTGGTAAAACAAATCACGCAGAAATGTTGAATTTTCTCCGTTTTAGATGTATAATCATCTTTAACGCAATTTACTTCAAACCTCTAATTTAAAGATCGCCATCGCCGCCCGGCCATGTGCAGGGCAGTGGTTTTGTCTAAGGTGGGTTTATGGGTTATAAAATTGGAATCGATATCGGCAGCACGACGGTTAAAACGGTCGTTTTGGACGACCGGAACACCCTTGTATTCAGGGCATATGAGCGGCATTTTTCAAAAGTGCGCGAGAAGGCGGCCGAGCAGCTGCTGTCGGCTGCACCAATCCTTGCCGGGCAGCCTGTCGATGCCGTCATCACCGGCTCTGCCGGGCTTGGCGTCGCGAAGGCTTCCGGCATCCGATTTGCCCAAGAGGTCTATGCCACGGCAGCCGCCGTCCGAACGTACATACCGAATACCGACGCTGTCATTGAGCTTGGCGGCGAGGACGCGAAAATCATCTTTTTCGGCGGCAGCCTTGAAGAGCGGATGAACGGCTCCTGCGCGGGTGGCACCGGCGCGTTTATTGACCAGATGGCGACACTTTTAAACGTCACCGTTTCGGAGCTTGACGCGCTGTCGCTGCAATATGAAAAAATTTATCCGATCGCGTCGCGCTGCGGTGTCTTCGCCAAGTCGGACATACAGCCCATCCTCAATCAGGGTGGGCGGCGTGAGGATATTGCCGCCTCCATTTTTCAGGCCGTCGTTGACCAGACGGTTGCCGGGCTGACGCAGGGGCGCGAGCTCACCGGAAAAATTGTTTTTCTCGGCGGGCCGCTGACCTTTCTGCATGGTCTTCGCCGCCGTTTTGTTGAGACGCTGACCCTTGACGACAAACACGCCGTCTTTCCGGAGAACGCCGACTGCTTTGCCGCCCTCGGCGCGGCGCTCTTAGCCGATATGACGCGCATGACCTCCTTCGAAGAGCTGCTCCGTCTACTGGAAAGCTCGCAGCAGGCGACGACGCTGACGGACGTGATGGAACCTCTGTTCGTCACCCAGGAGGAATATAACGATTTCACCGCGCGCCATGCTCAAGCCGCACCGACAACCGTTGATGCTGATACATACACCGGCGGCGCTTATCTGGGTATCGACGCCGGCAGCACGACGACGAAGCTTGTGCTCATTGCGGAAAACGGCGGCATTTTATTCAGCTACTACGGCTCGAACAAGGGTGACCCCGTTGCCATCGTCAAACAGCAGCTTGCGAACATTTACAGCCGTTTTGGCAGCCGCGTCACCATCCGCTCGAGCGCTGTAACCGGCTATGGCGAGGACCTCATCAAAAACGCCTTCGGCGTTGACCTCGGGCTCGTTGAGACGATGGCGCATTTCCGCGCGGCGCGCCATTTTAACCCCAACGTTGATTTTATCCTCGATATCGGCGGGCAGGACGTCAAGTGCTTTAAAATCCACGGCGGTGCCGTTGACAGCATCATGCTCAACGAGGCCTGCTCATCCGGCTGCGGCAGCTTTATCGAGACATTTGCCAGCGCCCTTGGATACGCCATCGCCGATTTTGCCGCGCTCGGCCTGTTCGACCCGGCGCCCGTCAATCTCGGCTCCCGCTGCACCGTTTTTATGAACTCGAGCGTCAAACAGGCGCAGAAGGAGGGCGCGTCCGTCGAGGCCATTTCGGCGGGGCTCTCCATCTCCATCGTCAAAAACGCTGTTTATAAGGTCATCCGCGCTGCCAGCGCGGACGATTTGGGGCAAAGCATCGTCGTTCAGGGCGGCACCTTTTTGAATGACGCCGTCCTACGCGGCTTTGAGCGCGAAATCGGCCGCAATGTTACACGGCCGACAATTGCGGGTCTCATGGGGGCCTACGGCGCCGCCCTCTCGGCAATGGATGCGCCAAGCGCGCCCTCAACGCTGCTTGACGCGGCAGCGCTAACCCACTTTGTCCATACGTCAAAGCCAACCACCTGCCAGGGCTGTACAAACCGCTGCAGCATGACGATCAATACGTTTGACGGCGGCCGCCGCTTTATTTCCGGTAACCGCTGCTCAAAGCCCCTTGGCCTTCAAAAGGTGTCCGAGCCGAATCTGATGAAATGGAAGTACGATTTCCTGCGCGCCTTAAACGGCAAAGGGGCCGGCACTGGCGCACGCGGCACAATCGGCATCCCCTTCGGCCTGAACATATATGAAAATCTGCCGTTTTGGTTTGCATTCTTGACACAGCTCAATTTTGAGGTCGTCTTGTCGCCGGAGTCGTCGCGCACGCTTTATATCAAGGGTCAGCGCACGATCCCGTCGGATACGGTCTGTTATCCGGCCAAGCTCATGCACGGGCACATTGAAAACCTGCTGGATATGGGTGTCGAGACAATTTTTTACCCCTGCATGCCGTATAATTTCGACGAGGGGAAGAGCGACAACCATTATAACTGCCCTGTCGTGGCCTATTACCCCGAGCTCCTGGCCGCCAACATGCCCCGACTGAAAAACGCCCGTTTTCTCTATCCTTACTTTGGCCTGCATAAGAAAAAGGGTTTTGTTGAAAAGGCCGCCGAATACTTTTTAGAAAACTTCGGCATTCGGAAAAACGAGACGAAACTGGCTGCCCGCGCAGCTTATGTGGCGTATGACGATTACCGCCGCGCCATCATCGCCGAGGGCGAAAATGCCATTGCCTATGCCCGGGCCAATAACAAGCCAATCATTGTTGTGGCTGGGCGGCCGTATCATGTCGACCCGGAAATTAACCACGGCATTGATACGCTCATCACCTCGTTCGGGCTCGTCCTCATAACGGAAGACGCCATCTCACATATCCTGAAAAAAGAGAGCCGCCGCGTCCTCAACCAGTGGACATATCATGCGCGCATGTACAATGCCGCGCGCTATATCACCCAGCAGCCTGACATGCAGATGATCCAGCTCGTCTCCTTCGGCTGCGGGACAGACGCCATCACGACCGACGAACTCCGCAGCATTCTGGAATCAGGCGGCAAGCTCTACACGCAGATTAAAATTGACGATATTTCAAACCTCGGCGCCGTCCGAATCCGCATCCGCAGCCTCATCGCCGCAATGGCGTCGCGGGATAAAGACAATGCAAGCCCGAAGGCTTAAATGGAGAATATTATGGCAACACTGACATACGACAAAACAGGCCGTCTTCTTTTCACAAAGGAGATGAAAAAAGACTACACACTTCTCATGCCGCAAATGCTGCCCGTCACGTTCACGATGATGAAGAAGGTTTTTGAGCTTGATGGTTATAAGATTGACATGCTGACGACGACGCACCGCGGCATTGTTGACACCGGGCTCAAATACGTCCATAACGACACGTGCTACCCAGCTCTGCTCGTCATCGGCCAGCTGATTGACGCCGTCAAAAGCGGGAAATATGACACGCACAAGGTCGGCCTGCTCATCACCCAAACGGGCGGCGGCTGCCGCGCGTCTAACTACATTCATCTCCTGCGCAAAGCCCTTGAAAAAGCGGGGCTGTCTTACATACCGGTTGTTTCCGTCAATCTGTCGGGCCTTGAAAAAAACCCCGGCTTCTCTATCCCGCTCAAAACGCTCCGGCGGCTGGCCACCGTTATGATCTACGGCGACTTGCTCGTCTGGCTGCGGAATCAGTGCCTGCCGTATGAGGTGATACCGGGCGTGACCGATAAGCTCACGACACACTGGACCGACCGGCTCGTGACCCTGCTCGGTGAAGGGCGCGGTCTCGGAAAAAAGGACATGCGCCGCATCATGACGGAAATTGCCGCCGACTATGCCAAAATCGAGCGGCAGGGGCCGCCGAAAACACGCGTCGGCATCGTTGGAGAGATTTACGTCAAGTTCGCCCCGCTCGGCAACAACGGCCTTGAAGAATTTTTGCTCTCCGAGGGCTGCGAGCCTGTTGTGCCGGGTCTCACCGATTTCATGATCTTTAAAATCAACAACCGCGCCGTCGACGTTGACCTCTATAAGGGCTCTCAGCTTAAAAAATTCATCGTTGGCATCTTCCAGCGGTATATTGAGGATCTTCAGGAGATTATGGTGGACGCCGTCAAAACGCAGGCGTCGTTTCGCCCGATGGGCCGGTTTTCCGACCTGCAGCGTCTCATCAAAGGCTATCTCGGCTATGGCAACAAAATGGGCGAGGGCTGGCTGTTAACCGCCGAAATGCTGGAGCTTATTCACACTGGGACGAACAACATTGTCTGCACCCAGCCATTCGGCTGTCTGCCCAACCACGTCGTCGGCAAGGGGATGATCCGGCGGCTCAAGGACGATTATCCCAACTCCAACATCGTTGCTATCGACTACGACCCGGGCGCAACGAAAATCAACCAGGAAAACAGGATTAAGCTCATGATCTCAAATGCCGGGCGTATTGCCGACGTTGTGGGCATCCAGGAAGTGTCTGCTCCCGGCGCGGCTGTTTCGGAACAGCCCGCACATACAGCGGCAGGCGTTCATTAACGCGTTTGCCGGCCACAGCATCACAGAAGAGGAATTTTAATGCGTAACAACATTTTCGTCAAAGGCGCCAGAGAGAACAACTTAAAAAACATAGACGTCGAAATCCCGCGGGACAAGCTCGTCGTTATGACGGGCATCTCCGGCAGCGGCAAATCGTCTCTGGCGTTTGACACCATTTACGCCGAGGGCCAGCGCCGCTACGTCGAGTCGCTCTCTTCCTATGCGCGCCAGTTTCTCGGCCAAATGGAGAAGCCCGACGTCGATTATATCGAAGGCCTCTCCCCCGCTATTTCCATCGACCAGAAGACAACGAGCAAAAACCCGCGCTCAACGGTGGGCACGGTGACGGAAATTTATGACTATCTGCGCCTTCTCTGGGCGCGCATCGGTATCCCACACTGCCCGATTTGCGGAAAAGAAATCCGTCAGCAAACTGTGGATCAGATCATTGACCACGTGATGGCGCTGCCGTCGGCCACCCGTATCCAAATCCTTGCGCCCGTCGTCCGTGCGCGCAAGGGCGAATATCAGAAGGTTTTTGAAGACGCCCGGAAAAGCGGTTACGTCCGCGCGCGTGTTGACGGCATCACGTATGACCTGTCCGAGGAAATCAAGCTCGACAAGAACAAAAAACACACGATTGATATCATTGTCGACCGCCTCGTCATCAAGGACGACATGGCCCGCCGCCTGACCGATTCCGTCGAAACGGCGGCTAGCCTCGCGGGCGGTATCGTCATCATCGACATTGTCGGCGAAGACCGCGAGCTGATGTTCTCGCAAAACTACGCCTGTGACGACTGCGGCATCTCCATCGAGGAACTGACGCCGCGGCTGTTTTCCTTCAACAGCCCTTACGGTGCCTGCCCGTCGTGTACGGGTCTCGGCACACAGCTGCGCGTCGACCCCGATATTATCATCCCGAATCAGGCGCTCTCCATTCTGGAGGGCGGTATCAGCGCCTCCGGCTGGGGCAACATTAAAAACGACGGCATCGCCAAAATGTATTTTGAGGCGCTGGCGAAGAAGTATAAGTTTAATCTCAACACCCCGATCAAGGATCTGCCTCCCGGCGTCCTTAATATTATTCTCTTCGGCACGAACGGCGAAAAGCTCGTTTTGCATTACGATCAGCCGCGTGGTAAGGGTGTGTTAAACCAGCCGTTCGAAGGCATCGTCAAAAACTTGGAGCGCCGCTATAAAGAAACGCAAAGCATGTCCATGCGCTGGGAGCTTGAGCAGTACATGTCCGAGCACCCATGTCCCGACTGTGGCGGCCGCCGCCTGAAAAAGGAAGTCCTCGCCGTCACCGTCGGCGGGATTAACATCGTTGCGTTTACCGATAAATCCATCGTTCAGGCGCTTGACTTTATCGAGCACCTGACGCTCACCGAAAAAGAAGCGCTGATCGCCCACCGCATTTTAAAGGAAATCCGCGAGCGGCTTGGCTTTTTGCGCAGCGTGGGGCTTGAATACCTGACGCTTGGCCGCCAGGCGGGAACGCTGTCGGGCGGCGAAAGCCAGCGCATTCGCCTCGCCACGCAAATCGGCTCATCGCTGATGGGCGTTTTGTACATTCTTGATGAGCCGTCGATCGGGCTGCACCAGCGCGATAACCAGAAGCTTTTAAAAACACTCAAGCACCTGCGCGACCTCGGCAACACGCTCCTCGTCGTCGAGCACGATGAGGAAACGATGATGGAGGCCGATTATATCGTCGACGTTGGCCCCGGTGCCGGAATTCACGGCGGCGAGGTCGTCGTCGCCGGAACGGTGGATACCGTCAAAGCCTGTGCGCGCTCCGTCACCGGGCAGTACCTGAGCGGGGCCAAAAAAATCCCCGTTCCCCGATCGCGCCGGGCAGGCAACGGCAAATTCTTCACCGTTCATAAAGCGTCTGAAAACAACCTGAAGGATGTGACCGTGTCAATCCCCCTCGGCGTTATGACGTGTGTCACCGGTGTCTCCGGCAGCGGCAAATCGTCTCTCATTAACGAGGTCGTTTACAAAGCCCTCGCCGCCGAATTAAACCGTGTGAAAGTAAAGCCCGGCAGGCACGAGCGCGTTGAGGGTCTGGAATACCTTGACAAGATCATTGACATTGATCAGTCGCCCATCGGGCGCACGCCACGCTCTAACCCCGCCACCTACACCGGCGTTTTTAACGACATCCGCGAGCTCTTCGCCTCAACGCAGGATGCCAAAACGCGCGGCTACGGGCCGGGCCGTTTCTCCTTCAATGTCCGCGGTGGGCGCTGCGAGGCCTGCTCGGGTGACGGCCTGATTAAAATCGAAATGCACTTTCTGCCTGACATTTATGTCCCCTGCGAGGTCTGCAAAGGCAAGCGCTATAACAGAGAAACACTGGAGGTGCGCTATAAGGGGAAAAACATTTTTGAAGTGCTCGACATGACGGTAGACGAGGCCGTCATCTTCTTCGAGAATATGCCGAAAATTTCGCAGCGGCTTCAGACGCTTGTCGACGTCGGCCTGGGTTATGTCCGACTCGGTCAGCCATCCACAACGCTGTCCGGCGGCGAGGCGCAGCGCGTGAAGCTTGCCACCGAGCTGAGTAAGCGTTCGACCGGCTCAACGTTCTATGTCCTCGACGAGCCGACAACGGGCCTGCACACGGCCGACGTCCATCGCCTTATTGACGTTTTAAACCGCCTGACAGATGCGGGGAACACCGTCGTCGTCATCGAGCATAATTTGGACGTCATTAAGACGGCCGATCATATCATCGACCTCGGCCCGGAGGGCGGCGACAATGGCGGCGAGGTGGTTTTCACCGGAACGCCGGAAGCGCTGGCCACCTGTGATAAAAGCTACACCGGTCAATTTTTGAAGCCGCTGCTGGGCTGCTGAGCAGTGCAAATAATAATAAAAAGGATACGCCGCGGCGTATCCTTTTTGTCTTCTGCTTTTATGACCGTTGCGTCAGGCTTCCGAACACTACCCTGTCAGGCGCGATCATTGCGCACTATGCGTTTTCCCTCAACAACAAGTGCCTTTTCTTCCTTTTCTATCAGACGGACAAGATGCTCAAGGCGTTCGATGGCAAATTCGGTTTTACTTGTGTTGTCATCAATGCGCGCGATGACGCTTTCCAGCCGCTCTCCTTGAATATTTTGTCCCTTCAGGATGACGGAGAGGAGCACCAACTGCAAAAACGTCTGCGCCACCCAGGAGACAATCGTTAAAACATTATGCGAGGCAATAGCCGACGGCAGGGATATGAGCGCAATGATGCAAAAGAGATACGCACACCACATGGAACCGACAGCCTGCGTGACCTTAACGGCGATCAAATTGTTTATTTTTTTCATGCAAATCGTCCCCTTGACATTGTAAAGAGTGTCGGCTGTTTGCCGAGTGCCTTTATTATATCATATCGCCGCGTAACGGCAAGTCAATCAAATTGACTTGCCGTTACGCGGCGGGCTTTAGCCCGGTGACGCCCTGTTTTTCGAATTTATTTATTGAAAAACGTCGAGACCTCTTGTCTATCGGTCCTGAAATTGGTATTTTATTTATTGGCAACAAAATTTTGATTCGCTTTTTCAGGCTCGCGGATATTGCATGCAATATTTGATGCGATTATGGCGCCGGGCAATCATAACGCTCGGCAATTTACACCTTGTTTTTGCATGCTCCTGCTGTATGATAGATGTGAAATATCAGCCATCGCCGATGCGGCAGTTTAGACAATTTTATTGGAGAACCGTCAGTTATGAAAAAATTCTTTTACCGCACCTTTGCTTTTTTGCTCCTCTTCAGCATGATGTCCGGTCTGACGGTCGTCCTCGCCGAAGAGACGTATCCGGATCTCAGCGGCCACTGGGCGGAGCAAACACTCCGCGCAGCCATCAGCGCCACCCTTTTGAAAGGCGACGGCAGCGGCATCCATCCAGACAACGCCGTTACCGGTGCTGAGGTTGTCGAGCTTTTATGCCGCGTTTTGGCGCCCCAAAAGTTGGCCGACCTGTCCGCCGTTTCGGACATCAGCAAGAGCGATTGGTTTTATGATGCGGCCGCGAAAGCCGTAGCAATGGGCCTCATCACCCCGACAAACGGGCGGCTTAATTTGAAGGCGCCGATGATCCGCAGCAAGGCTTTTAGCATGCTGGCCGAGGCCTTCCAGCTCGTCCGCGCCGAGCAGGACACGTCTGTTCTAAACGCTTATTCCGACGGCAGCGACCTGTACGGTCAATACCGTCTGGCGGCGGCGGCGCTTGTGCAGGGCGGCTATGTTACCGGTTATGGCGGCGCTTTACATATCAATGACAACATGACGCGCGCAGAATTTCTGACAATTCTCTTCAGAATTGCCGCCAATTATCCCACCCCGGGAGAAGCTGTCACGATGACGGGCGGCACGGTTTTGTCGGGCGACGACAGAATTGTTAACATAACATCAGACAGCGCCCTTTATTTTAACGGCTCAGCCACGTCGGTTCAGCTGCAGAACGTCTCGCTTCCGACCGCTGTTATCCGGTCGGCCAATTTGCAGTCCCTCAGCCTTTCGGGCTGTCGCATTGATCGCCTTGTCCTCGCGGCGGCCAGCGGCGACGTAACTTATACCGCCAACGCATCCAGCACCATAGCCGCCCTAGCCGTCGGTACCGGCAGCGGGACGGTGACGCTTACTAGCCGTCTGTCTCAGGTTGAGGTGACCGGCAGTCACAGAACCGTCATTATCAGCGCGCCTGTTGAAACGCTACTCATCAGCGGCAGCGGCAACGAAATTATTATCAGTCCTGGTGCCGTCGTCAGCACGGTTAAAATAGGCACTGTCGGCACCGGCAATACGATCACGCAAAACGGGTCTGTCTCAGCCCTGACCCTTTACGGTTCGGAAACCGTCATCAGCGGTTCTGGCTCGATCCAGGCGCTGACAGATAACGCCGTCGGCAGCACTGTCAGCCTGAGCGCTCAAGACGCAACCGTCAATGAGACGTTCGGCCTTAACACCGTCAGCCTTGCGCTCGCGGCTCCGGCCGAGCTGCCGTCGTATCAGTCCCTCGGCGCGTCCGTTACTATTGACGCACCTGCTAACACGATTTCCTGCCGCGGCGCTTGGTACGTTGATGATACCTATGTCTCATCTTCGGCGGTGACGCTCGGCAAGACGGCGAAGCTGTCACTCAACAAGGCTATCCCCGCCTCGGCTGAGCTGCCGGTAACCGTCACCGTTACCTTCGTCTTAAGCTGCACGACGTCGGACGGTATTTATGTGGAGCGCCGGGCCGATCGCTCCGTCACGCTTTTAAACACGACGAAGTTTGACGCTAAGGAAGTCCTCTCTCTGGTGAAAACCGGCTACAAAGGCAACTATACGCTTGAATGGGCCCAAACACATGATTATGATGATGCGCTGAAGGTCGCCTGGGTTGACGCCAAGGGGTATTCAAGCAAGACGGAATATCTCATCTGGGTCAGCATCGCCTATCAGCGCGTGAACATTTTTACCGGCTCCACCGGCAACTGGACGCTGTCAAAATCCTATATTGTCGGCACCGGCGCTTCCGGTAAAGACACACCCATTGGCGTTTTCAAAATCATCGGCAGAAATCCGAAAGGCTGGACAACGGATAAGTATACCGTTAAACCGGTTGTTAATTTTATCAACAGCGCATATGCCTTCCACTCGCGGCTTTACTACCCGGGAACGACAACGGTTGAGGATAAACGGATCGGCTTCCCCGTCAGCCACGGCTGCGTGCGCATGTATGATGAGGACGTCGCCTGGATTTACGACAATATTCCGACCGGCACGACCGTCGTCGTCTATTAAGGACAAGAAGCCTGTCGGCATTGGATAACAGCCCCGCGGACGCAACACTGCCGTCTGCGGGGCTGCTCTGTACCGGCGGCCCTTCGGCCTGCACGGTTAAAAATTAAAAAGATTCGTGCTTAAATATTTTTCACCGCGGTCGGCAAACAACACAACGACAAGACCTTCGTCAATCTCACGGATCGTCTCCAGCGCGGCAAGCATCGCGGCCCCGCTGCTCATCCCGACGAAAATACCCTCCTGGCGGACGATGTCTCGCGCCATGGCAAACGCCTCTTCCGACTCAATCATGACGGATCTGTCAATTTTCGACGGGTCGTATATCTCGGGGACGATGGCCTCTTGCATATTCTTCAGCCCCTGAATGTAATGGTTTTTTACAGGCTGCGCCTCCACAATACGGATGGCGGAATTCTTGCTTTTAAGCCCCATGCCGACGCCCATAATGGTGCCCGATGTCCCCAGCGCTGAGACAAAGTGTGTCACCTTTCCGTCCGTATCGTCCCAAATCTCGTTCGCCGTCGTCTCGTAATGCGCGAGCTTATTATACTCGTTTGAGAACTGGTTCGGCATAAAATACTTCCCGGGGCTGTTCTGTACAAGCTCATGGGCCCGGCGGATTGCCCCGTCCGTTCCCTGCGCCGGGTCTGTCAGGATGATCGTCGCACCGAAGGCTTCAATCATTTTGCGCCGCTCAACGGAAACCGCCTCGCTCATCACAATCTCAACGGTATAGCCCTTGACGGCACCGATCATGGCAAGGCCGATGCCGGTATTGCCGGAGGTCGGCTCGATGATGGTCTTCCCACGGTGCAGCATGCCGCATGCTTCCGCCTGTTCAATCATCTTCAGCGCAATTCGGTCCTTGATGCTGCCGGTCGGATTAAAGCCCTCCAGCTTCGCGTAAAGCGGAATATGGGGCTTTGGATTGAGGCGGTTGATCCGCACGAGCGGTGTTTTACCAATCGTTTCAAGAATATTGTTATACATGTGTCACACCCTTTTTATCTGCTGCTATTACTATACGCTCCCCCCGCACCCTGTTGCAAGAAAAAGCTGCCGTTTGCGGCAGCTTTTTCTGCTGTGTGAAAAAAGCGTTGAAAAGAGGGCTTTGCGGTTATACAATGATGCCGACACCGATCACAGCTGAAAAGGAGCGCCATCATGATTTCCGAAACGAGACTGACGGTTCGTTACGCCGAAACGGATAAAATGGGCATTGTGCATCATTCAAATTACCCCATCTGGTTTGAAGCCGGCCGGACAGACTTTTTAAAAAAACTCGGTTTTTCTTATTCCGAGGTTGAAAAACGCGGCATCCTGCTCCCGCTATACGAGATCACCTGCCGCTTTAAACACCCGGCCTATTATGAGGATGAAATCCGTGTTCTGACAAGCCTTTTAAAGCTCTCCGGCGTCCGGCTCGTGCTGGCGTACGAAGTTAAAAACCGTGATGATTTGCTTCTGGCAACTGGGGAGACACTGCACGCCTTTACGGACAAGGCTCTCAAGCCTGTTAACGCCGAGCGTGCCGCCCCGGCACTCTTTAACGTTTTAAAATCCGCCGGGCAAAACTAGCCACATATTTTAAAAGTCCGCAGGTCGAAAACCTGCGGACTTGTTTTTATTTCCGCCGCTTACTCCGGTTTGGGGGCACTTTTCAGCTTTGATTTTAAAAAGGCGATGATAGCCGGGAGAAGCGATACGGCAATGATGGCAAGAATGACGACGGAAAAGTTGTCCTTGACTGCCGGTATGTTGCCGAAAAAGTAGCCAAGCATGGACGAAATGCCGACCCAGGCCGCCACGCCGACAAGATTATACGACATAAACCGCCCGAACGTCATACGCCCGATTCCGGCAACAAACGGTGTGCATTGCCGCACAAGCGGTATAAATCTTGAAAAAATAATGGCTTTTCCGCCATGGCGCTCGTAAAACGCTTTCGCCCTGTCGATATTTTCTCTTTTTAAAAACCGGCCCTTGGCCTGCCGGTAGAGTTTCTTGCCGACGGAATGACCAAGGTAATAATTAACACTGTCTCCCAAAATACCCGCCACCAAACAGATGAGGACGAAAACTCCCATGTCGAGCATGCCGGCCGCCGCGAAAGCGCCCCCGGCAAAGATGAGCGAGTCACCGGGCAGCGGCATAAAAAGGCCCGTCTCACAGAATAAAATGATAAAAATCAGGATATAGACGAGCACACCGTACCGGATGATGACATCATTTAAAAATGTGTCGATATGAAAGAGCAGATCAAATATGGAAATATCAGGCATGTATGGCTCCGTTTCGGCAAAAAATGTTCCCTTATGGCCAGTATATCATAAGCCAAGCACGCGGGACAGGGGTATTTTGTAAATTTTGTGTGACACTGGCGTCAGGCGCTGCGGTGCGGCAGGCCGTTAATTTTTGCTTCAAGCCGTGTACACGCCGCCCGAAGCGGCTTTCTATAATAGTAAATGTGCCAGATGAAAACAACGCCTGCTATCCCTGCAGACAGGGCGGTCATCGCACGACCACCAATACTCATGAAAATGCTCTCGGCAACGATGAGGGTGAAACACGGCAGATTCAGTTTTAATTCTTTCTCCACAGAAACAAGCCTCATCGTATCGGCCATCCGTATGATCACAACAATGAGATAGCAAAAAACGCCGGACGTCAGCGGCCCCCAGACACCGACGACATGAACAAGCAGTGCCCCCGCCGCAATATTGGCGGCGGCTCCCGCTATTGTCGACACCATAACCATCTTATTGTTTTTAAATGCATTATACAATGTGCCGAAATACGTGGAGTAGCAGTTAAGCATCGCCGTCACCATCAAAAGCGGCAGATACGTCATAGCCGCATAAAAATCGCCTTTGAGCATGAGCCGCGCCAGGATGGGCGTTGCCAAAATAACGGCGGCGCCGAACAAGAGAACAAGCGCCGAATAAACTTTGAAGATATTTGAAAAAAACAGCTTGCCGTCCGCGCTTTTGTGCTCCCGCGCGCTTGACGCCTGCCACGCCTGCTGAAACGTCCCGGCGGCAAGGTTAATGACGGCAGGCAGTTTGCTGGCCGCGGCGTATAATCCGGCCGTCGCAACACCGCAGGACCACAAAATGATATACCGGCCGGACATATTGGTCAGCCACCAGGACATCACGTTAAAAACCATTGGAAAGCTAAAAGTGAGGATCGTTTTCACCAGCTTCGGATCCCATTTTTCAAACACGATATACCGATGCAGCCCGGACGATATGATGATAAACAGCGTTGAGACGATATTTGATATCGTCAGCGATAATAGGTACCCCGCTGCCCCCATCCGGCAATAGATGAGCAAGATAATATTTGCCCCAAAAAGCGCCGCGACGTTTACAACGCCGCCGGCCGCGAACCGCCTGACGTGGCCAATCCCACGGACAAATCCAGCCAGAACCATTCTGACCGCGTATGTCACAATGATCAAGTAGGATAGCCATGTATACGGGCTATGGATAAAGGCCTGCAAGACACCTGTCAGCGCCGTAAAGACAAGAATACCTGAGAATAAAACGCGCAGGCTGTCCGTTAAGAGCTTTCTATGCTCAACGTCGCGCTCCACGGCAAACCGAAACGTCGCCTCATAAATGCAGATTGTCACGACCGGGAGCAGCATTTCCGTCAGGTTGTTGATAAGCTCCGCCGTGCCGTATGCCGCCGTTGTCAGCGTCACGGTATACAGCGGCAATAGCAGCAACTGAACAATTTTGACGAGCAGATTACCGACGGCGAAGACAACGGTGTCGGACAACAGTTTGATGTATCTGTTTTCTCTTTTCAATGGCCATCACATTTCTGTACTGTTTTTGTAAGTTTCGAGCACGCCGGTGTTTTCTTTTTTTCATAGCGGCTTTTGCCGTCCAGCCTAAGATACCGCCGCAGCTTGTTCAATGCCTTTTCAGGGCGCCGTAGGAGCCACCAGACAAGCAAAAACGGACGGGTCATGGTATTTAAAGTCTTGCCACCCCGCGTCAGCTGCTTGTTTGACATCATGAGCCTTTGCTGAAAAAAGCTGCGGCAAGTCTCTGAAAACCATTCGCCGCCATCGTCACAAGCCTTGTTTCGGATATCGGCATACGTCGGCGCAGCGATTTCCGGAATAGCCCCCATTGTTAGCAGCGCATGGCCGTTGACGCAGTAAGGCTCGGTGCAGTAATAACCAACCGGAATAAATTTAATCGGCTTTGCCGGGTCTTTGAAAATGTTCTGATTAACAGGCTGGCCGTAACATTGGCAGGCATCCCCCGTCGACATGTTGACCCACAGCGTCCAGCTACCGGCATAACAGAATTCCTTCCTTTTGACATCTGAAAGCGCCATTTTAAAGTCGAACATCGCCGAGCCAAGCTTAGACCAGGCGGCGACATACTGCTCCCTGCTCTGCGCTGTGAGGAGATACCGCCCTTTATAGCCGTCATTTCTGCCCACCGTCGCGTGGCAGACGGCCCCCGCGTTTGACCGGCAGAGCGCCATGATCTCATCGAGATGTGCTTCCTGTTCGTCACAGGGCATCAGCTCCAACGAAAACGAGCAGGGAGAGGCTTTGATGGCTTTGACGTTGCGCCAGAACTGCTCGAGAATTCGAAGGCGCTTGAGCTCGTTATAATGAAAAGAAATCTTAAATTCCAGCCGCGCCAGCAGCACCGCATCCATGGCCAGCAGCTGATTGATAACCTTCGTCACCGTGCCGTTTGTTACAATTTCGACGTAATGACCCTCCCGAAGCAGCGCGCGGGCGAGGTCTTCAATACCCGGTTGCAGGAGTGTTTCGCCCTGCCCCGTCAGATTGATGAGGCTCACACCGCCGAGCCGCTCGGCGGATAGGCACCGCGCGATATCATCCGGCGCGTAGGCGAGCGGCGACGATCGTGTGTCGTTCCAGATGTCGCGCTGCGTAAAATAACAATACGGACACTGCAAATTGCAGACGTTGATTGGGATATGCCCTAAAATAAGACGCTTCGGTTTATCCGGCATCAACCGCGACCTCCTCTCGTATCAGGCTGGTGAGCGCATTAAAAAAAGGCAGAAAATCGGCGTCGGTATCGCTCCGGCTCTCTTCGGAAAGCGCCTTTTTGACAGCCGCCGGGGCGTCGGCGCTTTTTTGAACGAATAAAACGCGGCCGGTTTCACGAAGCCACAATTCAAAAACGCCGCGCACCTTAGACGTTTTATTATCAAGCGCAACGCAGGGCGTCTTCGCCAGAAACGCAAAAATCATCCCATGCAGTCTATCCGTCACAACAAGCCGGGCGCGTGAAAATTCCGTCAGCTTTTTCTCAATCATCCGCTGTCGCCGGTGCAGCGGCACAATCGTCTGTATCACGGTGTCGGTCCCGTGCGCTGAGCAGCCACACGCTTTGGCAGTCAGAGAAAGCGCTTGCAGATCGCCCCGGATTTTTTCCCGGTCCTGCCGCAAACATAAAAGAACCGTGTTTTGTCGATCGACAATAGGCCCCTCCCGCCGGTACAGCAGGGCGATATCCGGCATGAGCAGGCAATGCCTTTCCTGAAATCCGAGCGCGTTTGTGGCAAACTCATACGAGCGCCTGTCCCGCACGCAGAGCGTCAAATCGTCGCAGCGCCGATACGTCTCCCGTGCGGCGCGGAGAATCGGCATATACGCTGACAGCGCCTCGTTGTAGTAGACCGTCTGCGGGAAAATGATGATCTTCCGGCGGGCAAACCGGCGCAAGACGGCCTGCATAAAAAGTTCGTCATCCGGCCACAAGTTCCCCATCCAGCCGCCGCCGCTGATAAAAACAATGTCCTGCGGACGGACGCATGGCGACACCTCGTTCGGATACGCCGCAAAAAGCTCTGTCGGAATGTCATAGACGGGAATATCGGGCGCAAGGCTGCGCAGATACTGCTGTTCCGCCGCCGCAATTAAATGATCGCCCAAATTGTCGTGAATCGGCGTTCCGAAAATGAAAAACCGCCGTACTGCCCCGTCGGCTCTGATACGCTCGGTATAGGCATGTGGGTTAAGCCCGGCCAGGCGGAGCTTCAGGCGCTTTAAAAAAGAAGGCGGTAACATTTTTTTCATCACTGCGCGAATGCGCTTGACCATTGTTTTCTCCTTTACTGCACGCGCGCCGGAGGGACTTTGTCCTCAATCCGTGCCAATGTTTCAAATAAGAGCGACGCGATGGCCGCCATCCCCCTGTCATTCGGATGCTTGCCGTCGACGAAAAAGTCGCTCCGCGTTACCTCCGGCAGCGCCGAGCCGCCGTCAATAAAATAGATATTCCGGTCCCCTCGTGCCACTGCCGATTCAAACGTTTTTCTGATGATGGCGCTTCTTTCTGAAGCTTCCTGTTGAGGGACGGACACGCCGCCCGACAATCTGGACAACAAAACGATCGGCAGCCCGGGCTGGCGCTTGCGAATCAGGCGGTAAAACGTCTCGTGCGTCCGCATGAGTTCGTCAACACTGGCATTGTGGTCATATTCCATCACGAGGGCTGATATATCGAGTCCGGCCAACAGGCGGGCAAGAAAGGGCTCGCCGCGCGCCGCGCCGGAAAATCCGAAATTATAGACATCCGTTTCAAGCATACGTGACAAAAGCGCCGTGTACGCCAGCCCAGCCCGGCTGCACGCGCAGCCCTGTGTGATCGACGAGCCGTAGACGGCGATGGGCTTTTGAAGCTTTTCGCGGCCGGGCGCAAACAGAATAGCGTCACTGTCAAGCCCCGCCACGATATGTCCAATTTCAGCGAACAGCGGGAAATAAACATAAATATCTCTTTTTTCACGCGTCTGGAACGCCATGTCAATCCGAATTGCCGCCGGTAACAGCTTTTCCGGCGTAAAACAGCCATACCAGAAAAACCCCTCCCCGTTGCCGACATAGACATCCGCCCCTGTTGCGCCAGTTGGCGGCATATGCGGAAATTCCATAATGTTCAGGAGCGTCATGCGAATTTCAATGTTCTTTGAATCCGTTGTAAAACGTAAGTATCCACCGGCCGGGCAGCGCCCCATTTTTTCAAGGTCTGGCCTGAGCCCCCGGCGCAAAAGGCTTTCCGGCAGCCTGCCGTAAATCGTGCGGCTCTGCCCGCAAAACGGCAGCCCGCCGATTAAAAAATGCGCGTCACTGACACTGAGGTACATCACTTTTCCGCGCCGACCGTATCGGCTGCCGTGCGCCGCTTGACGGACGGTGACATCTTCAGGCACTGCCCTCTTTGTGCCGTTTTCCGCGATTGATCGAAACTGCTTTGCCTGGCGGCGCTGCACCGGATGTGCGGCGTTGAGTCTGGCGCTTAATTGAATCAGGCTTTTTTTCAACAAGGTCATGGTTTCTCTCTCCGAAATACTTTATTTCTGCCAAAAGAATAAGTACGGCACAACGCCGCTCTTTTTTTCAACAAGCTGGACGACGCAGGGGATCATTAGCGTCAGCTGGGCTGTAATATTGAGGATTACTTTATCGTTTTGAAAACACCGAATAATACTTGGAATCAGACAAATGAAATAAATCGTGAAATATTCCCGCAGCCTTAAAATATTGACGTATTGCGCGGCCGCAAGGCCCACGGCGACGGAAATTAGACACGGCAGCAGCAGATAACGCAGTTTTTGCCGGTCGGCAGCGCTCAGCCCGAATGTACCGTCCGGGCGCGATTCTATCAGAAGTCCGACGGCGACAACGACGGCATAGAACAGCGTGAGCAGGATATTCCGCCCCTGTCCGGCGTCAAAGACCGACCGACCGATGGCGTTGTTGACATAGACGAGATACCGAGGGAAAAGGCGGCAAAACAAGCTGAGCGCCTCGTCAAATATGACAGAGAAAAAAAGCACCAGAATCACCGAGGCGGCAACGAAAATGCGCAGCGTTTTTTTGCTGACATTATTGGGCGTTGCCAGCAGAAATGGGACGAAGATGAGCGCCGTGTTGTGCACGCCGACGGCCAGGCTTGCAAGGAGTAGCCCCATCACAAACTTTTTTCGTCTGAGCACGCAGGCTGCCAGCAAGAGCAGCGACAGGGCGACATATTGCCGTGTCCCGTTCATGCTGAAGAAAAAGCAGTACATCGTGACGTAGCAAAGCGTCGAGACAAAGACATCGTCGGAAAAATTGTAGATAAAAACGGCAACCGAGACGCTGATTATCAGTGCGTTGAGAACGATGATTGCCCGGTCGTCTGGCCAGATAAAAAAGACAATTTTGTTATACAAATTATAGACCGGGGCTGACGGGACAATATCCCAAAAACGGCTCGTCGCCCCGATCTTATAAAAGATTCGGCTGTACGTCTCCGTGTCCGTTCCGACAGATGACGCCCGCAGCGCCATCAAAAGGCCCAGCAATAGAAACGCTCCTGCCAGAAACAGTTTTTTGCGCCTTTCTGGTCCGGCCTCACTTTTGATATACAAGCTGAAAAACGCGAGTGCGAAAATGAGGCCGACAACGACGAAATAAATTGCCATAGACGCCATTCCTTTTCTGTATTTACCGGAGCAGGCTGAAAACGGCCCGGCACAGCCCCGTGCCAAAGTAGGATATCAGTGCGGCGGCACGCGCTTTTTTACGCGCCGCGCGGTCATACAAAACATTGGCGCGGAGACGTTTAATCTCCTGCCAGAGCGCGTCATGCAGATCGGGAAACGATGATGGGGTGATTTTCAGAAAGAGCTGAAAAGTCATGCTCAAGCTCCGGCAGTCCATCGCACGGGTAAGGGCGGGGTATTTTTCTAAAATAGCCCGCCGCATCGTCTGAAGAGACGTGATCGCAACCATCTCGCGCCTGTCAAACGCGCTGTGCCGTATGCTCCCCCGGCGCTGCCGGTATAAATAAAGCCTTGCATTCGTATAGGCAACTGCGTCGCACATAAGCAGGAGCTTATACGTTGTGGACAAGTCCTCGTAGACTTCGCCGATCGGATAGCGAATATCGGAAAAAAGTGCCGTTGAGTAGAGCTTATACGGTGCGGAAACGTCGAATTTCTGATACAGCATGTGTTCCAGCGCCGTCTCTGTCTGAAAGACGGCTTCATCCGGCTTCTTCCTGTCGGGCGGTATAGCATCCATTTCATCAAACGTTGTCATCCCGCAGACGGCGAGCTTTGTTCCATACCGGCAGATGAGACGATACAACATTTCCACATACTGCGGCCGGACAAGGTCGTCACTGTCGACAAACGTCACATATTCCCCTGTCATTTTATCGAGCGCCGCGTTACGCGCAGCCGACAGGCCGCCGTTTTGCTGGTGAATCACTTTGACGCGCCTGTCGCGTTGCGCGAAATCGTCACAGAGCGCCCCGCACGCGTCCGGCGACCCGTCGTCGACGAGCCAGATTTCAAGATTTTGATAACTCTGACATAAGACGCTTTCGACGCACGTCGCGAGATACGCTTCAACCTTATAGACGGGGATAATTACGGTTATGAGCGGCCCTATGGCCTCATTTAAATGAGTAGGATATCTTTCCGACATCATCGGCCAGTCTCCTCTGCCGCTGCACAGCCTCCCACGGATTTTGATACAGTGCGCTCAGCCTTGTATTTTTCATTTCAGTGTTATACTCCCGAACGACATCGTCATGCGCGTTTTCAACGAGGCGTACCCAGTCAACACCGCCAGATAAAACCTTCGAAAGCGCCTTTTCCATATCGTCGTCGGAATAACACAGAAAGCCGTTAACGCCGTTTTTAATAACGTCCCTATTGCCCTCGGCGTCCATGGTGATGCAGATTTTCCTGAGATATAGGCACTCCAACAGCGCCAGCGAGAGCGACTCCCACAGCGTCGTAAAGAGGAAAATATCGCAGCCGAGCGCGTAGGCGATTGCCTCCTCCCGGCTGACCCAGCCGGTCACTTTGATATTGGGGCTTGTCAGAAGCGCCGCTGCCTCGCCGTCTCCGATCCACAAAAACGGGATTTCCGGGAAGCGCTGCGCCAAGCGGTTAAACTGCGCGGGATTTTTCTGCGCGCAGATTCTGCCCATCATAAACACCGTCGGCACAACACCAGACGGCGTCACACGGAGCTTTTGAACGGTCTCCTCCAGCTCACAGATATCAATGCCGTTATTAATACAGACGCTTTTTGACGTGACCGTTTTACTCTCGTCATATTCGCTCATACAGTCACAAACGGTAATGCACGACCGCTTCCCGGCGATTTTTTCAAGCCATAAGTAAAGTTTCCGTTCAAACCGCGTTGCGTTTTGCATCACGAATCCATAGGCATGCGGCGAATAAAAAAGCGGTATATCATCGCCGTTAACGGCCAGCCTTCCCCAGAATCCGGCGAAGGACGAGTGCAGGTGAATCACGTCCGGTTGCAGCTTATGGGCGATTTCCCGAATAGCATCAATCGCTTTGAGGTTTTTCAGCGGATTCATCGACCGACCGCAGCCCGTCATTTCAACAAAACGGACGCGCTGATCAAATTGGCCCATAAACCCGCTCGGTGTTTTTTCAATCATGCAAAACGCGATGGTGACCTCATACTTTTCCGCCTGCCAGTTGGCGCAGTCCCTGACGTAGTTATAAACACCGCCGCCGAACGCTTCAACGATATGCAATACTTTTTTCATCTTTCAAAACCCTTTCTGTCGTTTTCAGCGCCGCATCAATAACCTGATCCATATCCATATACTGATACGTGCCGAGCCGGCCGCCGAAAATGACACGCGTCTCCCGCTCGGCCAGCGTTTTATATTTTGAATAAAGCGCTCCATTGCAATCGTCATTGACGGGATAATACGGCTCCTGCCCGATTTCCCACCGCATCGGATACTCACGCGTGACAACGGTTTTCTCCTGCGCGCCGAATTCAAAATGTTTGTGCTCGATGATGCGTGTATACGGTGTTTCCCTGTCGGTATAATTAACGACAGCGCTTCCCTGAAAATTGTCGGCAGCAAGCGTCTCGGTCTCAAAGCGCAGGCTTCGCCAGGCCAGCACGCCCAGCGCATAGTTAAAATAGGCATCAATCTGGCCTGTATAGATGACCGTATCAGCAAGGTCGTTATAGCGGGCGCGGGCGGCAAGATAATCGCAGTTGACAATAACCTCTACACCTTCGAGCAGCTTGTCGATGAGCGCATTGTACCCGCCGATAGGGACGCCCTGATAGGGGTCGCTGAAATAATTGTTGTCGTATGTATACCGCACCGGCAGACGCCGGATGATAAAGGCCGGCAAGTCCCGACAGTCGCGCCCCCACTGCTTTTCCGTATAGCCTTTTATAAGCTTTCGAAAAATATCCGTCCCAACGAGGCTGATGGCCTGCTCCTCAAGATTTTCCGGTGCTTTCCCGCCCAAGGCAGCGCGCTGGTGCGCAATGATTTCTTTGGCTTGCTCCGGTGTCCTAACACGCCAAAGGCCATAAAACGTGTTCATATTAAACGGCAGGTTATACATGTCGCCTTTGTAATTTGCCATCGGGCAGTTGATAAAATGGTTAAAGCGCACAAACCTGTTAACGTACGCCCAAACCGTGTCGATTTTTGTATGGAAGATGTGCGCGCCATACTGATGCACCGTTATGTCTTCCAGCGTCCGGCAGGCGACATTGCCGCCCGTCTCGCTTCGCTTTTCTATGACAAGGCAGCGCTTGCCGTTGTCCGTCAATTCCCGCGCGCAGACGGCGCCGAAAAGCCCCGCGCCAACAATTAGAAAATCGTATTGTCTCATCTATTACCCCACGTTCCGATATCATCTGTAGCCGCCTCAAAACAGGCGTCTTCTTTTGGTATGTTCAATACTGAATATGTATGCTCAGCACGCGCCCCGCCCGAATAAGACGGCCGGTACCGTCAGGATGAGTATTTTAAAGTCGGTCACAAACCCTGCTTCCTCGATGTACTTTAGATCAAGCTGAACCCATTCGTCGAAACTCAGGCGGCTCCTGCCGCTGATCTGCCAGTAGCACGTCAGCCCCGGCGTTACAGACAGGCGCTGCATCTGATAAGGCGTATATTGCGAAACCTCACGTATCAGCGGCGGTCTTGGACCTACGAGTGACATGTCGCCACGCAAAACGTTAAAAAGCTGTGGCAGCTCATCTATGCTCAGCTTGCGAATCAGCCTGCCGATGCGTGTGACACGCGGGTCATGCGTGATTTTAAAAACGGGGCCGTCTTGCTCGTTAAGATGCAGCAGCTCCTTTTGCCGTTCCTCCGCGTCGCAGACCATGCTTCTGAACTTATAAATGGTAAACGGTTTTCCGTGTTTCCCGACGCGCGTCTGCGCGTATAAAGCCGGCCCCATAGATTCCAGCCGGACGGCAATGGCCGTCAGGAGCATGATGGGAGAAACAACGATCAGGATCATTAGAGAAAAAATAACGTCCAGCACGCGTTTGACAGCGGCATACCGCTCTTTTCCCGGCGGACCTTTCAGCGGCGGCGATAGTGAGAGAACAGCCTGCCGCTCCCCGCGTGCGTGAACCATCACGTCACCGGCTACATCATCGTAGCGCTTTTGATAACCCCAATGCGCCTCATCAAGCCCAGTCACATAGGTCGCACCGCTTTCAAAAAAACTGCCTGCTTTCATCTTCGCCTCCGTTATTGCCATTTATTGGAATCATTATAAATTGGTATTAATTGTAAATCAATAAAAATTTTGGGAAATTTTGTACAAAAATAACCGTGAAAGTTAAATGAGATTCGGCTGCATCAAAAAAAAGCGTGAAATCCCCTTGTTTGAAGGGAATTCCACACCCGGTTCGTTATGGGCGGGCACAGTCTGAAAAACAGGCCGCCACGCATCAAAGCACCAATTATGATGGAACAGAATTTTTTTTGTTGATTTATGGAATCATTATGTTATAATCAACTCATAATTTACCAAATTTTTGAATATGAGGTATTTATTGTGCGCCAAAAGGAACTTGATCTTCGACAGATTTTTTTGATTTTCCGTAAAAATCTATTCTGGATTCTGCTCGCGATGCTGCTCGGGGGAGGCGTGTCATTTTCCATTTTTCATTTCCTCGTCACGCCAAAATATGTGGCTACAACTTCTCTGTATGTTTTCAGCAACGCCGATAGAACACTTGACGCCATTACCTCTTCCGAGCTGACAGCGTCTCAAGAGCTCGTCAATACATATATTGTCGTCTTAAAGAGCGATACGGTTTTAGAAAAGGTCATCAGCACACTGAATCTTTCCATGACGCCGGACGATATTCGAGCCATGATGTCGGCCGGGGCCATTGATGCGACAGAGGCCTTTCGCGTCAGCATCACGAGCAGCGACGCCCGTGAGGCGCAGATGATTGCCAATACAATTGCAGCCGTCGCGCCGGCGGAAATTATCCGTGTCGTCAAGGCCGGCGGTGTCGAAGTTATCGACTATGCCAAGCAGCCGGACAAACCGTCGTCACCGCATGTTCTATTCAACACCCTTCTTGGCGTTCTGGCGGGTTTTGTTGCTTCGTTCGGTTTTCGGATTGCCGCGGTCTGGTTTGACACCCGCGTGCACGGGGAGGAAGACCTGCAGCAGCTTTTTGCTATACCGGTTCTCGGCACCGTGCCGTCACTCGCGGCTGTTCAATCTTGAAGGAGGCTCTCGCCATGCGGTTTTTTAATGGGGGAAAAAAGAATATCAGCTTTAATAAAAGCGACGCCAGAAAGTTGCTTCGGCATGACTCCCCTTTTGGGATCAAAGAGGCATACAGTTCCATTCGGACAAATATTCTGTTCACAGGCGCCGGTGAAAAATGCCCCGTATACGCCGTGACTAGCCCGCTCCCCAACGACGGCAAGACGATTAACTGTATCAATCTTGCTGTTTCCTTTGCCTTGATGGGGAAAAAAACACTGCTGATTGACGCAGATATGCGCAACCCAACCATTCATCATTTCTTTTCTGCCCCGCTGCAAAACGGCGTCAGTGAAATTTTAGCCGGTCTTGAATCAAACATTAATTTTGAACAGACGGACCTCCCGCTACTGAAGTATTTAAACGCCGGAAAAATTCCGCCAAATCCAGCTGAACTTTTATCCGGCAGCAGGCTGGACAAACTGATTGAAATTGCCCGCGAGCACTTTGATTACGTTTTTATTGACACGCCGCCCGTCTGCGTTGTAACAGACGCGACGGTTCTCGCCAAAAAAGTGACGGGCTATATTTTTATCGTCAAAAACGGCAAAAGCGACATCCGTATTATCAAGCAAGCCGTCGCCAGCTTAGAGCAAGTCGGAGCGACCGTCGCCGGCTTCATTTTAAACGACGTCAGCCCGAAAAGCGCGCCGGCATATCAAAGATACAGCACCAAGTATCAATATGCCGGCACCACGAATACGCGCCGATAAAACGGCTCACGCCGCCGAGATCCTTTAACTTCTGCTCATGCAAGACAAAAGCCCGGGCCATAGCGGCCCGGGCTTTTAAGGATTATTGTTTTGTCAGATACTGCTTCAACAGCGCCCTATTTGCCGTCAGGTCCGGCAAAAGAACGTCCATCTTCCGGATAACGGCCGGTTTAAACGTCCCGTCGGCGGGAATGCGCAGCGTCTGTGTGCGTTTGACGCCATTTTGAAGAATGGTATACACGTCTCGCAAAATATCCTCTTTTGTCATATCCGTTGTTAATAATGGCAATACCTTGTTGAGCAGATCGAGCTTCGCCGTCAGATTCAGGCGCGACGTCACATTAAAGGCCTGCAGCAGAATCGTTCTCTGCCGCTCAGTGCGCTCATAGTCGGCTTTCCCGATGTATCTGATTCTTGAATACATCAGCGCCTGCTGCCCGTTTAGATGGTTTTCCCCCGAAACGAGCGTTGATTTTGTGCTTCTGCTCAAATATGTGGCCTCCGCGCTGTTTAACGTGATCTCAAGGCCGCCCAGTGCGTCAATAATCGATGTAAACTGCTCGAAGTCGACTTCAATATTGCCGTTGACTGTGATGCCAAAGTTTTCTTTTATCGTCTCGTCAAGAAGCGCCATCCCGCCGAACTGATACGTTGCGTTGAGTCTGTTGTCGCTGAAGCCTGGAATCTGCACATACATATCGCGCATCAGTGACACCAGCGTCAGCACGCCGCTTTTTCTGTCATAGCTGACGAGAATCATAGAATCCGAGCGCCCGCGCTCCTGATTTGGCCTTTTGTCTTGGCCGATGAGGAGTATGTTAATCATATCCTGATCAGCGATCGGCTCAACGCCTTCCGGCCAGACAACGTCGCTTGGGTTGAGCAGCATCGCCTCGTTCCCAAAACCGGCATTATCGTCTGTATCAAACGTCTCATTTTCTCGCGGGATTGCTGTTACACTTCCGGCCTTTTTGATCTTTGACAATTCCATATTGATGAGAATGCAGCCGGTTATTACGATGATTGCCGCCATCAGCCCAGCAACAAGCAGCAGCCGTTTCGGGCGGCTTTTTTTCTTTTTGTCATTCTCCCCCATACACTTTGCCCCCAACGATATCTTTGGCCATCGATTCACGCCGTGTTTTATCGTGACCAAATTATATCAGGGGGCATAATAAATGTCAATATTTTACATTTATCTGCTTCCTATTCCTTTACCGGGCCTTCGATGACGATATTCAGCAGACTGTAGTCGTTGAAGAGATTGAGGTCATATGGGGAAACGTCTTTGCCGCCGGAATTGATGACGCGTACCTTCGGGCGCAGGCAGCATGCCTCGAAATTTTCCACGACGATTGCCGTGTCGCCGCTGGAGAGGCGAACGAGCGTACCAACGGGATACGGCGCGACCTTGCGGATAAAGATCTCTGCAATTTTTGGGTCAAAAACCGTTTCAATGTTCCCCATAATAAATTCCATCGCCTCAGACGGGCAGAGCGCTTTGCGATAAGGCCGCTCCGACGACAAGGCGTCGTAAATGTCGGCTAGTGTGATAATTCTGCCGAATAGAGAGATGCTTTTTCCGCTTTTTGCGGCGGGGTATCCCGTCCCGTTATATTTTTCGTGGTGGTCTCGGATGCCCGTATAACTTGACGTTGGCAGACGAAATTTTTTACGGGCATACTCATAGCCGAGCAGCGAGTGTTTTTTGATCTCCTCAAATTCCGCTGGTGTTAAAACATCCGGCTTGTTAATAATACTTTTGTCAATAAAAACTTTTCCGATATCATGGAGCACGGCGCTCAAGCCCAGCTTCCATAACGTTTCACGGTCAAGCTCCATCGCAATGCCCATAACGAGTGATAAAACGGCGACGTTGACGGAATGGGAATACGTATAATTGTCAAAGCACTTTAAATCAATCATGTTGATCATCAGGTGCTTATTTATTAGCAGCTCCTCAACAATGCTTTCCACCATCAGCCGGATTTCTTCAACTTTTTCTTTCCGGCTGGCTCCGCTCTTGGCATCAAGAAAGATTCTTTTGACGCCCTTCATCGTTTCAACCCGTAATTCGTCGCTGATGACGCTCATAATATCGATATCTCTCGATATATCGTCCTCGATGTAAATACCGGGGTACTTCAGCCTTTGAATGCTGTCGATGTACTTGCTGTTTAGAACAACGCCAACCGCCAGAAGCTTTTCGTTGTTCTTGCCATATAATGGTTTTGCAACCTGCATGCCGTCGCGAAGGCAGCTCGCCGGTACAAATCTCATGCGCTATCCCCCTCGTTCAAACCGCACTTGCCGCTGTATTAGTTTTTATCGACAGAAAAACCTGTTGAATTAGTCCAAAATTGTCAGTCTTTTAAAAATCTCAAAACCTATGCATCACGGTAGCGAAGCGCCATTCATAACTTTTTATTGCATTTTTTTGCGTCCCGTGCTATTCTAAAAAAAATTAATATCGTATCTTCAGGGCAGGGTGTGATTCCCTACCGGTGGTAAAGCCCACGAGCGCTATGGCGCAGATTCGGTGTAACTCCGAAGCCGACAGTATAGTCTGGATGAAAGAAGAATGTTTGTGCATGTTAATGCCGTTTGTTTATTGGCTCTGGAATGAATTATTCCAGAGCTTTTTATTCGAATCGGCAGAAAATGCGCATCATAAACGCCGGGAAGAACATTCCCGGCCTTTTTTGAGATGGACGTGAAAACATGACACATGAAACATATATGGGGCTGGCGCTTTCCGAAGCCGAAAAGGGCTGCGGCTGGGTCAGCCCAAATCCGATGGTCGGTGCCATCATTGTTAAAAACGGCGCGGTGATCGGCAAAGGGTATCACGAGCGGTTCGGCGGCCGGCATGCCGAAATTAACGCCCTCGCAAATTGCACAGAAAATCCTCGCGGGGCGACGCTTTATGTGACGCTGGAGCCCTGCTGCCACCACGGGAAAACGCCGCCCTGCACGGACGCTATCCTTGAAAGCGGCATATCCGAGGTTGTCGTCGGTGTTCTGGACCCAAATCCGCTTGTCTCCGGCAAGGGGCTCGAAGCACTCCGCTGTCACGGCATCCGCGTCGTCTTCGGTATCCTGGAGCAGGCGTGCCGCACGATAAACGACGTGTTTTTTCATTTTATCACCACCCATACGCCATACGTCGTTTTGAAATACGCCATGACGCTGGACGGTAAATCGTCAACACGCACCGGAAAATCGCGCTGGATTACAGGCGAGGAGGCCCGGGAATACGTCCACCGCATGCGCCATCGCTATATGGGCATCATGACGGGTGTTGGAACCGTTTTTGCCGACGATCCGATGCTGTCCTGCCGCCTGCCGGGCCATAAAAATCCGGTGCGCATCATCTGTGATTCATCCCTGTCCATCCCGATTGATTCCAAAATCGTCAGCTCCGCGGCGGCAATTCAAACATATATCACAACGTCTGCCCCGCCGTCGGAAAAAGCCGATCAGCTCATCAAAAAGGGCATCGGTCTTATCGCGGTTTCCGGCCAAAACGGCCGTCTCAACCTGCGGGAGCTTATGCAAAAGCTGGGGGCACTTGGTCTTGACAGCATTCTCCTTGAGGGCGGGCCTTCTCTCAATGCCGCGGCGCTCGAGTGCGGTATTGTTAATAGGGTTTGCGCCTTCATCGCGCCGACGATTTTTGGCGGCGAGGCAGCAAAGACGCCTGTCGGCGGCATCGGCGTTGAAAGCCCCGACGACGCCGCCCTGCTTGAAAACGGGCGCATCACGGCGCTGGGCCGCGATATTCTTTTTGATTATAGATTGAAATGAGGCAAACAGATGTTTACAGGTATAATTGAGGAAATCGGCACCGTCACAGCTGTTGCCAAGGATGCTCGCGCGTCAAGGCTCTCGATCCGGGCGGCGGCCGTATTCGGCGATTTAAAACTTGGTGACAGTGTCGCCGTCAACGGCGTCTGTTTGACGGTTTCGGATTTCGGCGGCAGCGTTTTCACGGCTGATGTCATGCACGAGACACTGGACCGCACAAATCTTGGCGCGCTCGTCCCTGGGCGCCGCGTCAATTTAGAACGCGCCATGAGCGCCTCCGGTCGCTTCGGCGGCCACATGGTGTCCGGTCACATCGACGGGACGGGGCGGATCATTGCAACGCGGCGGGACGGCAGCGCCGTCTGGGTCATCGTTTCGGCCCCGCCCGCCATTCTTCGATACATCGTTGAAAAAGGCTCCATTGCCATTGACGGCATCAGTCTGACTGTGGCGCGTGTCACAGCGCGTGATTTCTCGGTATCGCTTATTCCGCACACGGGGCAGGCAACAACGCTGCTGGATAGACACATAGGCGAGACGGTGAATCTCGAAAACGATATGATTGGTAAATATGTCGAACGTTTTGTGACAGCCGGGCAGGCGCCCCAAGCGGCGGGTGGCAGCGTAACGCGTGACTTTCTCATGCGGACAGGTTTTTAAAAAGAGGTGATTAAGATGTTTCAATTTCATACGATTGAGGAAGCCCTGGAAGACCTGAAACAAGGCAAAATTATCCTCGTTACGGACGATGAGGACCGTGAAAACGAGGGGGACTTCATCTGTGCGGCTCAATACGCCACACCGGAAAACGTCAACTTTATGGCAACAATCGGCAAGGGGCTCATCTGCATGCCGATGGGCGAAGCCCTCGTTTCGCGGCTGCGGATTCCGCAAATGGTTTCACACAATACCGACAATCACGAGACGGCGTTTACCGTCTCTATCGACCATATTTCCACAACGACGGGCATTTCCGCGGCAGAACGGTCCATAACGGCGCTTAAGTGCGTTGAGGCGACTGCCAAACCGGAGGATTTCAGAAGACCGGGCCATATGTTTCCGCTGCTGTCCAAGCCAAACGGCGTACTGGAGCGCCCCGGTCATACCGAGGCGACAGTGGACCTCATGCGTCTGTCGGGGCTTTCGGAATGCGGCCTGTGCTGTGAAATCATGCGTGAAGACGGCACCATGATGCGAACACCAGAGCTCGTTTTGCTGGCAGAAAAATTTGGTCTCAAGTTCATCACCATTAAAGCCCTGCAGGACTATCGCAAAAAGCACGACAAGCTTGTCTCATGCGTCGCCGTCACAAAAATGCCGACGAAATACGGCGACTTCACAGCATACGGTTACGTCAACAAGCTCAACGGTGAGCACCATGTGGCGCTCGTCAGGGGGGAAATTGGAGACGGGCGGGATGTCTTATGCCGCGTCCACTCCGAATGCCTGACGGGTGACGCGTTCGGCTCCGTCCGCTGCGACTGCGGCGAGCAGTTTGCCGCCGCAATGCGCCGTATTGATAAGGCCGGGCGCGGTATTTTACTGTATCTGCGGCAGGAGGGGCGCGGCATCGGCCTTGTCGGCAAACTGAAAGCCTACGAGCTGCAGGATACAGGTCTTGATACGGTACAGGCAAACCGCGCCCTCGGGTTTGAAGACGATGCGCGCGAATACTATATCGGCGCGCAGATTCTCCGTGACCTTGGGGCGAAAACGCTCCGCCTCCTGACAAACAACCCGCAAAAGGTCTATGGACTTTCCGATTTCGGGTTGGAAATCATTGAGCGCCTACCGATCCAGATAGACGCAACAGCGCACGACGCGTTTTACCTCAAAACAAAAAAAGAAAAAATGGGACATATTTTAAACTGAAAAGGAGCACCATCATGAAAATCTATCAGGGCAATCTCGTATCCGAGCATATAAGGGTCGGTATTATCGCAGCGCGTTTTAATGAATTTATTGTTTCAAAGCTCCTCTCCGGCGCGCTTGACGGGTTATATCGGCACAATGTGGACGATGGCGATATCGATGTGGCGTGGGTGCCGGGCGCATTTGAAATACCGCTTATCGCCTCAAAAATGGCTCAGAGCGGCAAATATGACGCCGTCATCTGCCTTGGGGCCGTCATCCGCGGGGCAACATCCCATTACGACCTCATTTGCAGTGAAATCACAAAGGGCATCGCCCAGACGGCGCTTCAAACCGGTGTCCCCGTTCTCTTCGGCGTCGTGACGGCCGAGACGATTGAGCAGGCCATCGAGCGCGCCGGGACGAAGGCTGGCAACAAAGGCTATGACGCGGCGCTCGGCGCCGTTGAAATGGTCAATCTGCTGCGAGGCATGGCGCAATAACGCACACGCCGTACGAAAAGCCCCCGACAGTGTCGGGGGCTTTTCGAAAAGAGAGGGCTTTTACGGGATAAACAAAATCGGACGTTACCTGCCGGGGGAGGATGGTACGTGTGTATGTTTAGAAGCAGGCGTCAAGCGGTACCGAATGGCAGGCGATTTCCGTTTTGATAGCTTTATCATATGCCTTAAATCCATCATTTTTGTGAATAGACTTTGAATAATTTGTTAATTTGTCACCGCGCGCCGGGCGGCCGCTCGTTTGAATCCAATGTCAGCGTAAACGTGAATTTCGTCACACCATCGGCGCTCGTGACGAAAATATCCTCTTTGTGATTGTCAAGAATTGTTTTGACAATATAAAGGCCGAGCCCCGTGCTGTCGCGGTTTTCGCTCCGCGACCGGTCTGTTTTATGGAATCTGTCGAAAATGAGCCGCATCTCCTCCGGCGGTATCGTCTCCCCAGTGTTTTCAATAGATACGAAGGCCCGCTGTCCCTGCTTCCATAGACTGACGCGCAGGGTCGAGCCTTGCTCGGCAAATTTGACGGCATTGTCGATCAGGTTGTAGACAACCTGCGTCATCGCATCCTGATCGCCGCGGGCCGTCATCGGCTCCTCCGGCAGCGCGGCATCAACGTCCAGCCCTTTCGCGTCAATCTTGCTGCCAAGGCTTAAAAGGGATAACCGGATGATTTCCGAGATATCAAACCTGCCGCTTCGCAGAATCTCGGCGCTTGTCGACTGGATGCGGGACATGTCGAGCATGTTGCGCACGAGTCTTGACAGGCGCTTCGTCTCAGCAGATATGACCTCCAGATACTCGCGTGAGTTTTCCTGCGGGATCGTGCCGTCAAGGATACCATCTGAAAAACCGGAGATGACCGTCATCGGTGTCTTGAGCTCATGGGAGACGTTGGCGACGAATTCACGGCGCAGGCTTTCCGACCGCTCAAGCGAATCAGCCATCTTATTGAAGGCGTCCGTCAGCTGGCCGAGCTCATCATCCCGGCATGTCTCAGCCACGCGCGCCGTGAAATCGCCCCGGGCAAAGCGCCGGGCCGCCAGGGCCATTTCATTAAGCGGCTCGGCCTGTTTCTTCGACGTGATGAGCGTGATGAAAAAAGTAAGCACCAGCACAAAAAGAGAGATCATCAGAAAAACACCGGAGAACTGCCGCCAGACATGGATCATCTCGGTCGATTCGCTTGAGAGCAGCACATACCCAACGATGATATTGCCGCTCGTGAGCGGCACACCAACGACGTATCGGCTGTCGTCATAGACACCGCCAAGGTCGGACGTTCCGCTGTACCCGGCGTCGGATGTGATCTGTGAAAGAATGCCGTGCGGCACGTTTCTGCCGATGTGCGGGCAGGTACCATCCTTGTCCGAGCAGGAGATGACGGTGCCGGTTCTGTCGGCAACCAGGATATCAAAACCAGTCGTCTTCGACATGACGGACAGCGCCATACGCATTTCAAAGCCGCCGAGCTCATACCCATTGTTGAGCGCTGAAATGTAACGGACAACTTCACCGGCCGTTTTTGACATTGTCTCTTTCGTTTCCGCGACGACGAGCCTGTAGCTCCAGGCCGAAAAAATGGCGCCGAGGAAGAGAAAGCTCAGCAATACGATGCTGGCCGTCATCATAAAATTCCGAAAATATAGGCTTTTCATGCGCCGCTCAACTCAAATTTATAACCGACGCCCCAAACAGTCTTGAGTGACCATTTCTCGCTGACGTTCTCAAGCTTTTCGCGCAACCGCTTAATATGGACATCAACCGTCCGCGAGTCGCCGAAATAGTCAAAGCCCCACACTTCGTCGAGCAGCTGGTTGCGCGTATAAACTCTGTTCGGCGTCATGGCCAGATGGTATAAAAGCTCCATTTCCTTTGGTGGGGCGTCTACTTTCTTCCCGTCGACAATGAGCTCAAAGGAATCCATATCAATAATCAGCTTATCAAAAACAAGCTTTTTGGCGGCGGTCTCCTCTTTTGTCTCGGTCCGGCGCATCACGGCATGAACGCGCGCTAAAAGTTCTTTGACCTCAAATGGTTTGACGACGTAGTCGTCGGCACCCATTTCAAGGCCCGTAATTTTGTCAAATGTCTCCCCCTTGGCCGTCAGCATGATAATCGGCGTTTTTGATGTGCTTCTGATTTCACGGCAGACGCCCCAGCCGTCCAAAACGGGCAGCATGATGTCCAGCAGAACAATATCGGGTTTGATCCGTTCAAATTCGCTGACGCCTTTACCGCCGTTGTCGGCAATGGCGACGTCAAATCCGTCCTTTTCAAGATACAGTCGCAACAGTTCGGCTATATGAATATCGTCCTCAATGACAAGCGCTTTCTTTGGCAATGAGCTCACCCCTCTAACCCTACAATTCGCGGCATTATTGCCGAGATTATCATAATACGCGCCTGGAGACAATGGTGAACAATTTGTTAACCGCAAGGGAACAATTTGTTAACCGGCGCATCAAACGCTTTACCGGACTTCCCGATACATGGCGCCTGCATCAGATTTCTGGGCGTATTCATTAACGGCGAGCACCTCAACGCTGAGCGTCCTCTGCCCGAAGCGGATGTCAATAATATCACCGATTTTAACGTCGTACGACGCTTTGGCAGGCCGCCCGTTGACCGTGACGTGCGCGCTGTCGCAAGCGTCATTGGCTACCGACCGCCGCTTAATCAGCCGCGAAACCTTCAAATATTTATCAAGTCTCATAGAATTCTCCGTTAAAACGTAAAATGACGGCACGAAACACCCGTGCCGTCATTATATCACAGTATTTGATCAAGCGCATGAATCTGACCGGATAACCCGCGCAGGTTATTTCGCAACGGCATCCTTCAGGGCCTTGCCGGCCTTAAACTGCGGCGTTCTCGAAGCAGGAATCTTAATGGCTTCCTTTGTCTTCGGATTGCGACCGGTGCGTGCGGCACGATCCTTGACGTCAAAAATGCCAAAACCAACGAGCTGAACCTTTTCCCCGGCCGTCAAAGACTCGGTGATGGCGTCAATGGCGGCAGCAAGCGCCTTCTCGCTGTCTTTTTTCGAAAGACCGGAATTTACGGCAATTTTGCTGATGAGATCTGCTTTATTCATTAGTACCGTCCTCCTAAATAAAATGCATTTGTTTATTTTAAAGAAAAATACGCTCGCTTTATTCGTACTTTTTCTCTAATGCCTCTTTAACATGCGTATAGAGCTTGTCCATTTCCTCGGGTGACAGAGCGCCCAGTTCTTTTCCGCTGTCGCGGGCGGCCGTCTCGAGATGTCTGAACCGGCGGGAAAACTTATCGCACGCGCCTTGCAGGGCGTCATCCGGGTCAATCTGCAGAAACCGCGCGACATTAACGGCGGAAAAGAGCACATCACCAAGTTCTCCGGCGGTGTCACCGTTTTGGCCGACGGCGTCCGTCAGCTCGCGAAGCTCTTCAGAAAGCTTGTCCAGCGGCCCCGTGATATCCGGCCAGTCAAAACCAACCTTTGACGCCTTTTTTTGCATTTTTTCGGCACGCCACAAGCCCGGCAGGCTTTTGGCGACGGCGTCGAGCGCATCGGCGGTCGTCTCGTGGTTTTTCTCCGCGCGTTTAATGACATCCCAGTTGTCGATCACCTCGCCGCTGCCAGAGACAATCAAATCCCCGAAAACATGCGGATGGCGGTTGAGCAGCTTCCGAACGGACATGTCGGCCACGTCGTTTAAGTCAAAGCGCCCGGCATCGGCTTCAATATCCGAATGAAAGATCACCTGCATGAGCACATCGCCCAGTTCCTCGCAGAGGTGCACGGGGTCATTCTCATCAATCGCTTCGACAGCCTCAAAGGCCTCCTCCAGCAAATTGCGCCGGATGCTCTCGTGTGTTTGTTCGGCATCCCATGGGCATCCGCCGGGCGCGCGCAGGATTGAAACGATTTTTTTCAGGTCATAGACGTCATAGCGGTCTTTGTTTTCAAAATTTACCATACTTTCCCCCGTTCCGCAAGCTTTTTATGAAACTTTTTTAAAAAAATCGTTGAATTTACTTGATTTTAAGAAAGCTTGCGATGATTTCACCCTTGGGGACGAACTTCATATCCTCCCGCGTGACCGTTTTTGTCGCAATAACGAGAGCGCCGTAGACGACGACGGCGGCAACAATGGCGCCTGTTAGATAGACGGCAAGCGCCAAATGACCTGTACCGAGTGCCTTTGCGCCCACTTTCGCCAGCAGTTCATAGACAGACCACGCCGTTACCCCCATGGCGGCCGTGCAGAGCGCCGGTTTGATGAACGCCGGCGCGAAGTTCGGTTTGTGACGAACCGTTACGGCGATAAAAACAAAGTTTAGCACGGTGATGATAAAGTAGCAGGTCAGCGTGCCGATTGGAGACCCGATAATACCGACAGACGGGTTGCCGACGAGCACCCAGTCGAGAACAATTTGAATGATACCGCCGACAGGAAACGTGAACAGCGGGATTTTTTCACGACCGCTGGCCTGCAAAAGCGCCGTTGTCATCAGCTGCATGCAGACAAAATACGCGGCGATGCCGAAGATCGACAGCAGCGTTGGCCCGACGGGATTGCTATGCGGATAAAGAACGTTGAAGATTGGGTACGCCAGAATGCACAGACCAACTCCCGCCGGCATAGCGAAGAGATTCGTCAGCTTCATTGAAGAGGCTATAACCTCCTTGGCGTCCCGATACCGGTGTGTCGCCAACGCCGCCGAGACAGCCGGGATGATGCTGATGGTGATGGGCACAATTAAAAAAGACGGCAGCACGAGAAGCGACAAGCCTTTGGAATAAACGCCATAAAGCGCGACCGCGTTTTCGGGCGCAAAGCCCGCGCCTGTCTGTAAACGCAGCAGGACAAACTTTGTGTCAAGCAGCGTTAGGATATTCATAAAAGACGCACCGAGCGTGATAGGGATGCTGACTTTGAAAATACTCAAAAGAACATGTCGGCGACTGTCGGTTGTTGCAACGTCATCGTATTTTTTGTTCCTGTAAAACGTCCTGTCGATTTTCCGCTTAAAATAAAACATAACGGGCAGCGCCAAGCCAAGGCCGAATGTGACGCCCGAAATGGCCCCGGCCGTCACAACGGGCGAGGGATATCCCGCTCTGAGGAGAAACCAGACGATGGAAAGGCCGAAAATAAGCTTACAAGAGACCTCGATGAGTTGTTTGACGGCCGTGGGATACATGTTTTCGTGCCCCTGCCCGTATCCCTCGTAGACCGAGACGATACAGACAAAAAAGACGGCCGGGGATAAAATCCGGATGGCGGCCGTTGCCTGGCCGTCGTTCATAAAAAGAGCCAGTTTGTCGGCATAAACAAACATAACGACAGAAAAGAACGCGCCAACGACAGCAAACGCAGGCAGCGCCATGGAAAAATAGCGCCTGACGAGACCGCGCTGCCCAACGGCGACGGCGGCAGAAATCTGGCGGGACAGGGCGACTGGAATTCCGGCCGTCGAGATGGTAAACAGCAGTGTGAAAATTGTATATGTCACCTGAAAATGACCGGTACCCTCATCCCCGATCATATTATACAAAGGAATTTTATAAATGCCGCTGATGATTTTGACGACGATCGCCGTCGCCGCCAGGATCGCCGCGCTCTTCATATACGATTGCTTGTTTTCAGACAATATATTACATCCTTCCCGTGACCCATACGGGATTATTGACAGTCGTGTATACACTATATTCAATAGCGGCTCATTTTACACCCGGGCGGGACAGAATACAAGTTTCGGGCAATCGCTGTGAATATTTTAACAGATGTGTTGACATAACACACGGTGGAAAAACCTGTGGAATGTGTGTAAAACTCGCGGAAATACAATGAATATTTCCTGTGGGAAATACGTTTCATGCCGTTATGCGATATTCAGAGGACTGAATATATCGCTCATAACCCTTTTTTCAGCAGCCGGATGTCTCGGCCGCAGAAATTCAAGACGTGATAGTCCCCCTCGATCCGCGAGGCAATTTGCTGGGAATACTTGCTTCGCAGCTCATCGGCGGGGAGGTTTGAGCTGATAATCGTTTTTTTCCCGCGGTTGAGGCGCGTGTTGACGAGCTCATATAGGGCGCTGACGGTAAACGATGTCGTCATCTCCGTACCGAGATCATCTAAAATGAGCAGATCGCACCCGAGGTAGCGGCGGATTTCCTCGCGTGACGACGACAAATCCACGTTTTTTGAAAACTTCTCTTCCTCAAACGTTGAAAAAACGGCTGACGCCGTCTCATAGACAACCGAATAGCCCTTTTCGGAGACGACACGGGCAATACAGGCCGAGAGAAACGTCTTGCCAAGCCCTGTGCCGCCGGACAAATAGAGGTTTGCTGCCCTGGCATCGAATCGCGCGGCGTAATCGGCGCACGTTTCAAAAACGAGTGTCATCTGTTCACGCGGCGATATGCCCGACAGCGCGTCGGGCGCATTGTCGTACCAAGACAGGTCAAAGCGCTCAAACGTCTCCTCGCCGAGCTTATAGAGACTGCTTAAAGACGCCGCCTGCTCCTCTTTGTAAAACGCCGCCAGGCAGGAACAGATCTCCGTCCCAACATACCCTGTGTCTCGGCATGTTGCGCACCGGTATGCATCGTCCAGATAATCAGCCGGGAAGCCGGCATTGCGCAGGGCCCGGACGCGCTCCTCCTGCAGCGATAAATTGGCGTCCCGGATATCGGCGATGGCGGCACTTGGGTCTTTGCTGTTTTTCAGCGCCACGCCGATAACGTCGATGACCGAGGCCTTGAGTGCATTGTCGAGCGTACGGACACGGGGCACCGCCGCGTAGACCTCTTCTTGCCGTTTTGCCAGAACGGCCTCATGCTGGCGCGCCGCTTCTTCAAGGCGTGCCTTTGCGCGGGCAAGCAGCCTGCCGTCTAACGCCATGTCCTCAAGCCTCCCTCTGCTTCTGCAGGAATTTTTTCATGCGTTCAAAGTCCGTCCGGTCGGCCTCTGCCGTTTTGGGCGCTTTCTGCTGTGTGTTTTTGGCCGCGAACGGCGCTTTTTTATCCTTTGCCTCAATTTCATCAACGGTATGCAGATTTTTGCTGTGCCAGCTCATGATGATGGAATCCATATAGCTCCAGGCCAGGCGGCCCGTTTTGAGCAGCGTTTTATCGTAAGCCAGCTCAACAGCCTCCGGCGAAAAGCCAAGTGCCAGCCAGCTTTCAACGTATTTTCGTTCACCCGATGAGAGTTCCCTGTCCTTAATTTGAAGCACCTTTTTCATCTCGCGGATGCTTTTTTGCTCGGTCTCCAAACGCTTGAGATACGCCTCGGCCCGCTCCAGCGATAAAACGCCCTCTTTTTCCCATGTATAGGCGGCTTTCTCAATATATCGCATTGTCGGCACGCGCCCGAGTCCATAGCGTTTTTTGTTCTCATCAATGCAGTGGGTAACAAGGTGTAAAATCACTTCCGGCGGCAGGCCGAGGCTGTCGTAAATGCCGAAAAGCCGCAGCAGGTCGTCGGATGTGAGAATTTTGCCAAGGCTCTTTTGAATCTCCTGTACGAGCGCGTGAAAAACAGAACCGTTTTGCAGCTCGTTTTTGATGTCCTCCGCCGTATATTCCGGCGTCTCGTCCTTCTGGGGGGCCGGTGCGGCCTCGTCAAAGTGAATGAGCCCAAGCCGACCGAGGACGGCCATTGCCCCGGCGGCCGCACTTTCGCTTCGGCCGAGAATTTCTGACGCTTGCCGTGCCGTTACGGTTCCGCCGTTTCTCAGCAGATACAAGTATAAAAGCGCCGCGTCACCGTCGGCGGCGCGGATGAGTTTATCGGCTGCCTGCCCGCTCAGTGTGATTGCTTCGGAGCCTGACAAAACGAGTTTAACATCCAAAACGGCGCTTCTCCTTTCCTGTTTGACAACAATCGAACGATGGCCTAAAAACCCCGCTGTCCAGCGGCGCGGCTGTCATCGCTGCTGCGCTCTGATTATATCAGCAAATGTCTCGCCGGGCAATGCCGCCCGGCGATTAAATCATGATAATTATGTCAAAATTAATTCTATACGGCGACGGCGGACATTGAAAGCCCGTTATGTCGCCGAAACGATGCCGTCTTGGGGCGGTATGATGCCTGAGGAGGCCTTATGGAACTGTTATTACTGTGTATACAGGTCTTTTTTTGCAGGATCGTCGATGTTTCGCTTGGTACGGTGCGCACCATTTTGACGGTTAAGGGCAAAATCGTGGCGGCCTCCGCCATTGGTTTTGTCGAGATTTTTGTCTGGTATGTCATTGTTCAGGCCGCTATCAGCAAAGGCGGCAGCAGCCTTTTTGTCGCGCTATCGTATGCCGGCGGCTTTGCCGCCGGGACATGGGCCGGCGGCAGACTGGCAAACACTTTTCTCAGAGGCTTTCTCGATATCCAAATCGTCACCAGCTCGAAAAACGACCGTCTTGTCGAGGCCATCCAAAACGCTGGTTTCGGCGTCTCCGTTCTGAACGTCAACAGTTCGGCTTTCGGCAATGAGAAGTATCTGCTCGTTATCGAAATTCGGGGCAGCGACCTTAAAAAGCTGCAGCGTATTGTCTATCACGTCGACCCGTCCGCCTTCGTGATGGCCCGGGAGACAACGTTTATTCACAATGGGTTTTTTAAATAGCGCCGCGTTGAACCCTGTCAAGCCTTTGCCTTGTCTCAGGCTTATTATTGACATTACTAGCAGATATGTTATCTTTATAAAAAGAATGTCGGCTCGGCCGGCCGTCTTGTCGTCCGTTTTTTTTTGGCTTTCAGACAAGCCATTGACGATACTGGGCCATGGTGTATCACAACACTTTCCCTCAGTGAAAGGCAGATGAAACATGCTTGAAATACTTGCCCCCGCCGGTTCTTCCGAGGGGGTCATCGCCGCCGTACAAAACGGTGCCGACGCGGTCTATGTCGGCTTCGGCAATTTTAACGCCCGCAGAAATGCGAAGAATTTTACTGCGGAAGATTTTCGTAAAGCCGCCGAATACTGCCGCATCCGCGGCGTTAAAATATACGTCACGTTTAATACGCTTGCCTCTGACAGAGAGTTCCCAATGCTTGCCGAGCAGGCTAAATTTGCCTGCCGCCACGGCGCTGACGCGTTTATCATACAGGACCTTGGCGTTCTGCGCGCCCTGCGCCAAGCGACTCCGGAAATGCCGCTGCACGCGAGCACACAGATGAGCATTCATAATCTCGAAGGGGTCAAGCTCGCGGCAGCGATGGGTCTCTCCCGCGTTGTCCTCTCCCGGGAGCTGTCTCGGGCTGAAATCGCCTATATCTGCCGGAATGCGCCGATTGAAACAGAAGTCTTCGCGCACGGCGCTTTATGCATGTGCTACTCCGGCCAGTGCTATATGAGCGCCATGATCGGTCGCCGCAGCGGCAACAGAGGTCTTTGCGCGCAGCCGTGCCGCCTGAATTACAGCACCGGCGGCCACACCGCCGAATATGTTCTAAGCCTTAAAGACAACTGCCTGATTGAACACCTCGAGGAACTTGAACAAATCGGCGTGACAAGCCTGAAAATCGAAGGCCGCATGCGTCGGCCGGAATATGCGGCGATCGTTACCGGCATTTACTCACAGGCCGTTAAAGAAAGAAAACAACCCTCGGCTGATGATATGCGTGCCCTGGAGCAGGCTTTTTCCAGACAGGGCTTTACGGACGGCTATTATGTCGGGAAAAAGGGCGTTGATATGTTCGGCATCCGTGAAGAGGAGAAAAAAGGCGATCAGGTCATTTTTGCCACGGCGCGGAAAAATTATCTGCACGGCGAGTTCCAACGCATTCCCGTCCGCTTTGCGGGCGTTGTCCGGCTTGGCGAGCCTTCAAAATTTGCCGCTGTCGACGACAAGGGAAATCAGGCCATGACGCAGGGGCTTGCGCCGGAACCGGCGTTCCACAAGGAGCTGACGGCGACGGCCTTGCAGACACAGCTGCACAAAACGGGCGGCACGCCGTTTTACTGCGTTGGTGTTAAAAGCGCGGTCGACGGCGGCCTGTCACTGCCGGCTGCGGCCATCAATGAAATGCGGCGCGACCTGCTTGCCGAGCTCATGGAAAAGCGCAAACACTTTGAGCCCCGCCTGGAAGGGGAATTTATTCCGGGCCTCCGCCTGCTCAACCGGGAGGATAAGCCGGTTTTTACAATCTCCGTCATGAAATCCGCGCAACTGTCTAAGGAGCTGGCCGTTTTACAGCCGCGTGTTTTATATTTACCACTTGAAGAACTCCGCGACGATGATGACGCCCTCATTCCGTTTTTGGACGATCCGGATATCACTGTTGCCGTCCGGCTGCCGCGCGTTATCTTTGACAGCGAGAAAAAAGACGTTACAAGTCTGCTTGAAAAAGCAAGCCGTATGGGCATCACCGAAGCACTCATCGGCAACATCGGCCATATCCAGTTCGTCAAGAGTCTGGGCTTTGAGGCACGCGGTGATTTCGGCCTGAATATTTACAATTCCCAGACGCTCAAATCTATGAAAGACATCGGCCTGCTGTCGGCAACGCTTTCTTTTGAGCTCCGCCTTGAACAAATCCGCGATCTCTCAAAACCGCTCGACACGGAGCTGATTGTTTACGGCCGCCTGCCGCTTATGCTGACGGAAAATTGCATCGTCAAAAACAGCACCAATCTGTGCACCTGTGATAACCCGTCCGGCCTTAAAGACCGCCAGGGCGCGTTTTTCCCCATCGTCCCCGAATATAAGTGCCGCAATGTTGTTTTAAATTCCAAGAAGCTCTTTTTGGCCGATAAACTTAACGAGACAGCCAAGCTCGGTCTTTGGGCGGAGCGGCTCATGTTCACAACGGAAAACGCCGTTGAATGCGTGGCTGTTTTCCGCCGTTACCTGGGGCAGGGCGACTATGAACCCGGTACGTACACGCGCGGGCTGTATTTCAGGGGAGTGGAATAATGGGCCTTATTCTCGCCTCAGCCTCGCCGCGTCGGCGCGAGCTTCTTTGCATGCTCGGCCTGAAAGACTTTAAAGTCATCCCGGCCGACACACAGGAGGATACCGGCCCGCTCCCGCCGGAGCAAGCCGTTTGTCAGATAGCCCTCGCCAAGGCGGAGGACGTTGCATCCCGCGCGGGCAGAGACGATATTGTTTTGGCAGCCGACACACTTGTCTATCTGGACGGTGTCCCCCTCGGCAAGCCGCGTGATGCATCTGAAGCCGCAGATATGCTCAAACGCCTCTCCGGCAACCGCCACACGGTTTACACCGGCGTCGTGCTCCTTCAAAGCGGCCGTCGTGTGACATTTGCGGAGAAGACCGATGTTTTCTTCAGGGCACTGTCCGGCAGTGAAATCGCGTCCTATGTCGCGACAGGGGAGCCGCTGGACAAGGCGGGCGCTTACGGCGCGCAAGGCCGCGGCGCCGTCTTTATCGAGCGCATTGAGGGCGATTTTTTCACCGTCATGGGGCTGCCGCTCTGCCGCCTTGTGACGGCCTTGCGGGCGTTCGGCGTTGACCTTGCGGCTTTACCGGCCGACGGTACGAAAGCAGGTAATTAAATGAAACGGTTTTTGAGAATCAGAGTTTTAGGCGTCTTAATCGTCGCGGTCATCATCGCGACGTTGACGCTCATATCGGTCAATACAAATGGCAGTCCTGGTTTTCTCACGAACTCCCTGATGTCGCTATCAAAACCGCTGAAAAGCATCGCCTCGTCCGTCGCCAGGGAATATGAGAACCTATATGGTTATATAAACCAGTATGAGAAGGTCGTTGAAGAAAACGAGAGCCTTAAAGCAGAGCTGGCTAAGCTCCAGCAAGATTACAGAGAGTATACGGACGTGTCCAATGAAAACGAGCAGCTGCGCGCCCTTTTAGAGCTCAGCGCGCGTCATCCCGATTACAAGCAATACGACATGGCCTCTGTTATCTCGTGGAGCGTCTCAAACTGGTCGTCCTCCTTCACCATCAGTAAAGGCTCGTCGAACTCCCGCATCAAGGTTGGCGATTGTGTGATCACGGAAACGGGCGATCTTGTCGGCGTTGTCAGTGCTGTCAGCTCAAACTCCTCCACTGTTGTCACCGTTCTGGACACGACGTTTTCCGTCGGCGCGTATATTGAGCGCAATGACGAGCACGCCATCGCCACAGGCGACTTTACCCTGATGGGTCAGGACATGCTAAAGCTCGACTATCTGCCGGACTCCACGGATATCGTCACCGGCGATACCATCATCACCTCCGGCAAGGGGGGAATATTGCCGGCCGGGCTCGTTATCGGGACGGTGCAGGATGTAAGTACCTATGATACGGGCATCCGCCGTTACGCCACAATCAAGCCGGCTGCCGACCTAAGCAGCCTCACAAACGTCTATCTGATCACGAGTTTTGAAATAACAGGAAACGGGGAATAACATGTCCAAGATCCAGATTCCGGCTGTCCTGCTGGCACATATCCTCGTCATCGTGCTCGTTTACATGTTGCAATCTATGATTTTTGCGTACCTGCCGATTGCCGGTATTTTCCCTGTCATTCTGCCGCTTGTCGTTGTCGGCATCGCTATGTTTGAAGGCAGCGCCCGCGGCGCCGGCTACGGGCTGCTGGCCGGTATCCTCTGCGACATTTCATTCAATCAGCCGGTCGCGCTCATGACGGTCACGTTCACCATTATCGGCATCGGCGTCGGCATCCTGTCCGAAACGGTGCTGGCGCGCGGCTTTCCGACATTTTTGATCTGCTGCTTGGGCGCATTGCTCCTGACGGCGTTTGTCAACATGTTCTCTCTGCTTTTCTTCTCTCGCGTCGATTTTTCATCGCTGCTGCGCGTCGGTTTTTTGCAGACGCTCTATTCCATTTTTTTTGCGTTTCCGATTTACCCGATTATCCGGTCACTCAGCCGGCGTGTTCCGTCCGCCTGACGCTTCTGGCTTCAGGCTGTTAGAAAGGGCCTTCCATGCAGAAATACTACAAATCCTCGAGAATTGCCGTCGTTGCCGTTTTGATCCTTCTCGTTCTCGGCATTTATTTGGCAACACTGTATAAGCTCCAGCTCTTTGACAAGGGCGGGGCTGAAAACGCATATCTGGCGCGCAACACAACGAAACAGGCAACGATCCTAACGGCTGCCCGCGGTGATATTCTCGACAGGAACGGCATCGTTCTTGTCTCTTCCCGCGTTTCCTATAACGTCTCGCTCTCCCTCGATGCACTGCTTGACAGCGGTGATCCGAACAAAACAATTCTCGACCTCATTCACGCTGCTATTGCTAACAACATTACGTATACCGACACGTTCCCCGTGACGGCCGGGGCACCGTTTACATACGATTCCGAAATGACGAAAACGCAAAAAGATCGCCTGTCGGCCTTTATCAGTTATATCAAAGCCGACCCGAACATCTCCGCCTCCGACCTGATTATCAAGCTGAAAGAGCGCTACGGCATCGATTTTACAACGAATATTAACGACGCGCGCTTGGTTATCGGGGTGCGATATGAGCTTGAGATGCGCCGTGTCAAAAGCTTGAACCCATATGTCTTTGCCTACGACGTCAGTGTCGACTTCCTGTCGATGATTAAAGAACAGAAATACCCCGGCGTCAATATTGAAACGTCTTCAAAACGCGTCTATAACACGACGTATGCCGCGCATTTGCTCGGTTACATCGGCCTGATGGACAAGGAAGAATACGACAATAAATATAGTACCCTCGGATATTCCTACAGTGCCATGGTTGGAAAATCTGGTGCCGAATTTGCTTTTGAAAAATATCTGCATGGGACGGACGGTAAGCAGGTCACGACAACCAGCAATAACGGCACTGTTTTAAATGTCCAAACGACGAAAGAGCCCGTTCCCGGTAACAACGTCTTTTTATCTATTGACATCGGTCTGCAGGCCGTCTGTGAGGACGCGCTGGCCGCCAAAATCGACCTGATCAATGCCGACCGAACTGAGGAAGACCGCGTCACAGGCGGCGCCGTCGTCGTGACGGACGTCAAAACGGGCGAAGTTCTGGCCTGCGCATCGTATCCGTCGTACGATTTGTCAAAGCTCTCAGATAACATATCAGACCTGTTGAACAATAAAACGCAGCCGCTCTACAACAGGGCTACAATGGGCACGTATAACCCCGGCTCCACGTTTAAAATGGTGACGGCTCTTGCTGGCTTTAAGTCAGGTGCCATTACGCCGAACACCACCATTGACGATACGGGCGTTTACATGAGGTACGCCGACACCGGCTTTAAGCCGGTCTGCTGGATTTACACGCAGGAAGGGCATGGGCACGGGCCGGAAACGATCGTAACGGCCCTGCGTGACTCCTGCAACTATTTCTTCTACTGGCTCGGTGACACCATCGGTATCGACGCAATTTCGAGCACCGCCTCCGACTTCGGTCTGGGCGCGAAGACAGGCATCGAGCTGCCGGAGGCTGCCGGGACGCTGGCAACGCCGGAGACAAAAAAAGAGATTGTCGGGGACGATTGGTACGCGGCCGACAACATTATTACGGCTATCGGTCAGGATATCAACTATTTTACACCGGTGCAGCTGAGCAACTATGTCGCGACGATCGCAAACGGTGGCAAGCATTATAACCTGACGATCCTGCGCAGTATCCGCAGCGCCGATTTCTCCCAGGTCGTTTATCAGCCGCAGCAAAAACTGATCAACACGGTCAGCGGCAGCGAGTATATCGGATATCTGCAGCAGGGGATGAAGCTGGTGGCCTCAAGCGGTACGGCCAAATCTGTCTTTCAAAACTATGCGATCCCGGTTGCTGCCAAAACAGGTACCGTTCAATCAAGCGCGACGAAAAAGAATGCCAAGCTGAATAACGGCATTTTTGTCTGTTACGCCCCGGCCGACGACCCGCAGATTGCTATCGCCCTTGTTGTAGAAAAGGGGACGTCCGGCTCCACGATCATGGAAATCGCCAAAGACATCATGACACAGTATTTTAAGTCACAGCCCGGCATCACCACCGCCAAGGACAACACGGTTCTGCCGTGACGGCCGCTGTCCGGATTTCATAATTTTGTACAGAATGGAGACTTGTCAACGACGCCGTCGTTGTATATAATGATATAACTACTTTAACGGCTTGGATTGGAGAGACCTATGGGCAAAGTGATCGTCGTCGCCTCCGGCAAGGGCGGCACGGGCAAAACGACTTCTGTCGGTGCCATCTCCTCCTGCCTTGCTGCGCTTGGGTATAAAACGCTGTGCATGGACTGTGACGCCGGCTTGCGCAACCTCGATATCACCATCGGCATGTCGGATTACGCCGTGACGGATTTTGCCGATGTCCTCGATGGCGATACGACGCTCACGGAAGCGTGCAGCGAGCACCCGAACATTGAAAACCTGTTTTTTCTGTCGGCCCCGGCGTTTCGCGGCCCGGAGGATATCGACCCCGCCGCAATGTCCGCTCTGATGGGGCAGATTAAGGAGACGTTCGACTACTGCCTGATCGATTCTCCGGCAGGCGTCGGCCCCGGTTTCCGCCTTGCCGCACAGGCTGCCGACATGGCGCTGATTGTGGCTGTCTTCGATATGTCGAGCATGCGCGACGGGCAGCGCGTTGCCGAAGAACTGCGCGCGATGGGGATCAGTGAAATCCGCCTCGTTGTCAACCGCGTCAACCCGCGTAAGTTTCGCCAGCTTGACACGACGGTGGATGACGTCATCGACACGGTCGGCGCGCGTCTGATTGGCCTTGTGGAAGAGGATGAGGCCGTTTTCATGGCCTCCAACTCCGAGATGCCGCTTATTCTCTATACGCACAAAAAAGCAGCGCTCCAATATCTGAAAATTGCCCGGCGTCTTGCCGGTGAGCGCATCCCGCTCAGCAAAAAATGGTCCTGACACAATTCGGTTAACAAATCCGGAAAGAGGGCGGCTTTATTGAATATCGCTTTGATGGCTCACGACAGAAAAAAGGAACTGATGGTGCAATTTTGTATCGCCTATTGCGGCATTCTCGCCGGTCATTCCATCTGTGCCACGAATACGACCGGTCGGCTTGTCACAGAGGCTACCGGTCTGCCGATGACGCTTTATCTCTCCGGCAATCAAGGTGGCGACCAGCAGATCGGCGCGCGCATCGCCTATAACGAGCTGGACCTCGTCTTATTTTTCTGCGACCCGACACAGCCGGATATGTCAAGCAACGTCAATGACATTGCGCGGCTTTGCGACCAATATAACGTACCCTTTGCCTCAAACGTCGCGACGGCGGAGGTCCTGATCCAAGGCCTCAAGCGCGGCGACCTTGACTGGCGCGACATTGTTAACCCGAAGCATTAATCGTTTTCCGATCGTGCTGCAGGGCGGGGGCTTGCCCCCGCCCGCGTGTTTGTTTTTGAGTCGATATCAAGGAGAATCATCATGGAAAAAGTCACGCCCCGCACCCTGTCGGGCTTTATGGAGCTTTTGCCGGAACGCCAGGCGCTGTTCGATCTTATGGTTGCAAAGCTGCGCGACACGTTTTCGCTCTACGCTTTCACACCGCTTGATACACCGCTTGTTGAGGCGTCCGAAGTGCTTTTGGCCAAGGGCGGCGGCGAAACGGAAAAACAGATCTACCGCTTTACAAAGGGTGACAGCGATCTGTCACTCCGTTTTGACCTCACGGTGCCGCTGGCAAAATACGTTGCCCTGCACGCCGGTCAGCTGACATTTCCCTTCCGCCGGTATCAGATCGGCAAAGTCTTCCGCGGCGAGCGCGCCCAGCGCGGCCGCTTCCGCGAGTTTTATCAGGCTGATATCGACGTGGTGGGCGACGGCGCTCTAGACATCGTAAACGAGGCCGAAATCCCGAGTATTATCTACCGCTGTTTCCGTGCGCTCGGCCTCGAGAAGTTCGTCATCCGCGTCAACAACCGCAAGGTCCTTACCGGGCTTTTCGCCATTTTCGGGATCGGCGAAAAAGCCCACGCCGTCATGCAGGTTATCGACAAGCTTGAAAAAATCGGGGACGACAAGGTGCTCAGCTTGATGACGAATGAGCTTTCATTTGAGCCGAGTCAAGCCAGCCAACTTCTCGCCGTTATCACTTGTCGTGACAGCGCCGAGGACCCTTTGTTGAAGCTCTCGGCGTTTCGCGGCCAAAACGACACGTTTGACACCGGTCTTTCAGAGCTTGAAACGGTGCTCCGCCTCATGGCGGATTTCGGCGTCCCGGCGTCACATGTGCGACTGGACCTCACCATTGCGCGGGGTCTGGACTACTACACCGGCACGGTGTACGAGACGACGATGACAGATCATCCCGAAATCGGTTCGATTTGCTCCGGCGGCCGCTATGACGACCTTGCGGGGTATTATACGGAGAAAAAGCTACCAGGCGTCGGCATTTCGATCGGCTTGACGCGGCTGTTTTTTATTCTTGAAAACCAGGGCTATTTAAACGATGCGCTGCTATTTGCCCCATCGGACGTTCTGATCCTGCCGATGACCGGTGACATGGGGCCGTCCGTCACTCTGGCAACGGCGCTGCGCGAAAATGGGCTTCGCGTTCAGATATACAGTGAAAACAAAAAGTTTAAAGCAAAGCTCGCCTATGCCGACAAGCTTAAAATCCCCTTTGTCGTCTTCCTCGGCGAGGATGAGCTGAAAAATAACGTGATATCCGTCAAGGATATGACGACCGGCACGCAGACGTCTGCGCCTTTTGAGGACGTCCTCACGCGCATCAAAACCGCCGTCCCTTCGAGGCGTGACGGTCTGCCGATCAAAGAACCAAATCAAGAATAATGTCTGGAGTTTTCAACACATGGAATCATTAAACGGCTTTAAGCGCTCTGACTACTGCGGTCTCGTCAAATCATCCGATATCGGCAAAACGCTCTCCGTCTGCGGCTGGGTCCAGCGCCGCCGTGACTTGGGGCAGCTTTTATTTATCGACCTGCGCGACAGGACGGGCATCGTGCAGTTGGCCTTTGACGATGGGACAGCTCGGGATGTCTTTGAAAAAGCGCTGTCGGTCCGCTCTGAATATGTTCTTGCCGTGACGGGCGTTTTGCGCGAGCGGTCGTCAAAAAACAAAGACCTGCCGACGGGTGATGTTGAGCTTGCGGTGACGTCGCTCCGCATTCTAGCCGTTTCGGAAACGCCGCCTTTCGAAATAACGGAAAATTCCGATGTCAACGACACGCTGCGCCTGAAATACCGCTATCTCGACCTTCGCCGGCCCGATATGCAGCGCGCCATCTCGCTGCGCCACAAGGTCGTTAAAATCGCCCGCGACTATTTTGATGAAAACGGCTTTTATGAAATTGAAACGCCAATCCTTACGAAATCAACGCCGGAAGGCGCGCGCGACTATCTTGTGCCCAGCCGCGTCCATCCGGGGAAATTTTACGCCCTCCCGCAGTCCCCGCAGCAGTATAAACAGCTTTTGATGCTCTCGGGCTTTGACCGGTATTTCCAGATCGCGCGCTGCTTCCGGGATGAAGACCTTCGTGCCGACCGGCAGCCGGAGTTTACGCAGATTGACCTTGAAATGTCCTTTGTCGATACCGACGACGTCATTGCCGTCAACGAGGGCTTCTTGAAAAAAGTTTTCAAAGACGTACTCGGCGTCGAGATCAAAACGCCTCTGCTCCGCCTGCCGTATGATGAGGCGATGGCGCGCTTCGGCTCCGACAAGCCGGATCTCCGCTTCGGGCTGGAGCTTTGCGACATCAGCGACCTTGTAAAAACCTGCGGATTTAAGGTCTTTAAAGACCCGGTCGAGCAGGGCGGCAGCGTCCGGTGTATCGTTGTCCCCGGCGGGGCGGATGCTTTCCCGAGAAAACAGATTGACGCTCTTGTCGAATTTGTCAAAACTTATGGCGCTAAAGGGCTTGCCTGGACGCGTCTGGGGCAGGATGGCGCGAGCTCCTCCTTTGCCAAGTTCCTCACAGATGACGAAAATAATGCCATTATTGCGCGGGCGGGTGCCAAAACAGGCGACCTGATCCTCGTCGTCGCCGACTGCAGTGACAAAACGGTTTTTGCCGTGCTCGGCGCGCTGCGCTGTGAATGCGCCAAACGTCTCGGCCTCCTGAAGAAGGGCGACTATCGGCTGTTGTGGGTCACGGAGTTCCCCATGTTTGAGTATTCCGAGGAAGAGGGCCGCTTTGTGGCGATGCACCACCCCTTTACAGCCCCTCTTGATGCCGATATCGGCAAAATCGAATCGGATAAAAAGAGCTGCCGCGCTAAAGCGTATGACATTATATTAAATGGCACGGAGCTTGGCGGCGGGTCTATCCGGATTTCGACGCCGGACATGCAGGAGACGATGTTCCGCGCGCTCGGCTTGACGCACGAGGATACGCACGCGCGCTTTGGCCACCTTTTAGAAGCTTTTAAATACGGCGCGCCGCCGCACGGCGGTCTGGCCTTTGGGCTCGACAGGCTCGTCATGCTCCTCACCGGCGCCGAAAGCGTCCGTGATGTTATTGCGTTCCCAAAAGTCCAAAATGCGTCAGAGCTTATGACAAGCGCCCCCGACGTTGTTGACAAAAAGCAGCTCGACGAGTTGTTTCTGGCACACAAGCAGAATTCGGAAGATTAATTCGTTTTAACGGCAAAAACATACATGATCCGGGCGGGAATAAATTTCCCGCCTTTTTTCTGCTCTTTTTTCGCAATATCTAGTGTATTATAAGGCCAATTAATACTATATATGGAGCAGGTGTTGTGTTATGCCGCTTTTAAAAAGGCGCGGTCTGTTTGAAGCAAGTCGTATTGTCTACCTGCCGCTCAGCGAAATCCAACCAAACCCTGACCAGCCGCGCAAGAACTTTGAACCGGCTGCCCTCAGCGAGCTGGCCGGCAGCATTTCGCGATACGGCGTTCTTCAGCCTCTCACGGTGCGCCGCCGCTGTGCGGGATATGAGCTCGTTTCCGGTGAGCGCCGGCTTCGCGCGGCGAAACTGGCCGGACTTAAAAATGTCCCCTGCATCATTTTGGATGTCGACGCCCAGAAATCCTCCATTCTAGCGCTTGTTGAAAACCTGCAACGCAAAGACCTCGATTTCATTGAGGAGGCCGAAGGCCTTTATCATCTCGTCAACACTTACCAGCATACGCAGGAGGAAGTTGCCCGGCTTGTCGGCCTGTCTCAGTCGGCCGTATCCAACAAGCTGCGCCTCTTGAAGCTCTCCCCCGCCCTTTTAACCATGCTGCGCGAGTCAGGGTTGACAGAGCGCCACGCCAGGGCGCTTTTGCGCCTGGAGACGGAAGAAGCGCGCCTTGAGGTTATTAAAGAAATCTTGACGCGCAATCTCAATGTGGCGAACACTGAAGAATTTATTGACGGCTGCCTTCAGAAAAAGGAAGAACAGGAAAAACAACCTGTGAAACCGGTCTACGTCCTCAAGGATGTGCGCCTATTTTTAAATACGCTATCACGTGGCATGAACCTCATGCAGCAGTCGGGTATTGATGCCCAGTATGGTCGGGATGAGACGGACAACGAGATTGTCCTGACGATCAAGATTCCGAAAACGAAATAACGCCAGAAACAACAAAAGGGGGCGTTTCAGCTGTGTGAAACACCCCTTTTGATTTGTTCTTTTCGGTTTATTGCGCGTCGTACATTTCCTTCTGTTTGACGAGATTGTCGTAGCGCTCTTTCGCCTCTTTTTCGGCGCTTGCAAAGAGCTTTTCGGCCCTATCCGGGAAGGCCAGCTTCAGCGAGCTGTACCGGACTTCGCCCATAATGAAGTCACTATAACTCTCGGTCGCGGGCTTGCTGTCAACCGACAGCGGGTTTTTGCCTTCAGCGGCAAGGCGCGGGTCAAAGCGCATCATGTTCCAGTACCCGGCGTCAACGGCTTTTTTCATCTCGGTCATCGATTTGCCCATACCGGCGCGGATACCATGGTTGATGCAGGGGGCATAACCGATGATGAGCGACGGGCCGTCATAGCTTTCCGCTTCTAATATAGCCTTCAGCGTCTGCTGATAATTGGCGCCCATGGAGACCTGTGCGACATAGACATAGCCGTAAGACATCGCAATCTGTGCGAGGTCTTTTTTCTTCACGCCCTTACCGGCAGCGGCAAATTGCGCAACAGCGCCTGTCGGCGTTGCTTTAGAAGCCTGGCCGCCGGTGTTGGAATAGACCTCCGTGTCAAAGACAAAGATGTTGACATTCTGGCCGGAAGCAATCACGTGGTCAAGACCACCGTAGCCGATATCGTAAGCCCAGCCGTCGCCGCCGAAGATCCAAACGGACGGCTTGACAAACTGGTCGCGGGCGTTACTCAGCGCCTCAATCTGTGTTTTGAAGGGGAAATCGCCCGTTTTCTTCAAGGCCTCTGAAAGAGCCGCCTCCAGTACCTTTGCGGTCTTTTTCGAGCCGTCGGCATTGTCGAATTCCTTCAGCCAGTTTTCGATCGCTGTTTTCAGCGTGCCGCTCTCCAGCTTTTTTGCCAGTTCGTCGGCCAACAGGCGTATGCCGTCGCGGCGCTGGACGGAGGCCGTCGCCATGCCGAGGCCGAGCTCTGCGTTATCCTCGAACAGGGAGTTTGCCCACGCCGGGCCTTTCCCCTCGTCGTTGACGGTGTACGGCGTCGTCGGCGCGCTGCCGCCCCAGATGGATGAGCAGCCCGTGGCGTTGGCGATTAACATTCTGTCGCCGAAGAGTTGCGCGATGAGGCGCGCGTACGGCGTTTCGCCGCAGCCGGCGCAGGCGCCCGGGAACTCGAGCAGCGGTTTTAAGAACTGCGAACCCTTCACGGTGTTCGCGGCAAAGCCGGTTTCTTTGAATGAGACATTTTTGACAGCGTAGTCAAAGGACTTCTGTGTCTCTGAAACCTCGTCAAGCGGCTTCAGAACGAGCGCTTTTTCCTTCGCGGGGCAGACATTGACGCAGGAACCGCAGCCGGTGCAGTCAAAGACGGTTGGGATGATCGAGAAGCGGTAGTTCTCGTTGCCCTTGCCCGTCATCGGTATTGATTTTGTGCCTTCCGGCGCGTTTTTAGCCTCCTCGGCATCCATCACAAACGGGCGGATAACGGAATGCGGGCACACATACGCGCACTGATTGCACTGAATGCAGTTTTCCGGAATCCACATCGGTGCGTCGGAGGCAATTTTACGCTTTTCAAAGGCGGCCGTACCGGCTGGGACAACGGCGCCGCATTCGAGGTCAAGGAAGGCCGAAACAGGCAGCTTGTCACCGCGCATGGTGTTCATCTTGTTCATGACACCGTTTAAATACTGATCGGCATCCGCTCTGTTTGACGTAACGGCAGCCGGTTCAGGCGACGGCGACGGGTTCTTCCAGGAGGCCGGTACGTCGATCTGTGTGATGCTTTCAAGGCCGGCGTCGATCGCTTTGTTGTTTTTGTTGACCACGTCTTCGCCCTTGTGGCCGTATGTCTTTTTAACGGCTTCCTTCATATATGCAACAGCTTCGTCAATCGGCAGAATCTCCGACAGCTTGAAGAAGGCTGACTGCAAAATGGCGTTTGTCTTGTTGCCAAGGCCGATCGCTCGTGCGATTTTCTCGGCGTCAACCGTGTAGAAACGGATGTTATTGTCAGCAATATATTTCTTCGCAGCGGCGGGCAGCCGTTCTTCAAGCTCCGCAGCATCCCAGGAGCAGTTGGCTAGGAAAACGCCGCCGGGCTTAACGTCCTGCACGATATCGAATTTTTCGAGATACGACGGGTTGTGGCAGGCGACAAAGTTGGCTTTTGAAATATAATAGGTCGATTTAATGGGGCTCTTGCCAAAGCGCAGATGGCTGATTGTGACGCCGCCTGATTTACGCGAGTCATACTGGAAATAGGCCTGAACCTTTAAATCGGTATGGTCGCCGATGATCTTGATGGAGTTCTTGTTCGCGCCGACGGTGCCGTCCGAGCCAAGGCCCCAGAATTTGCAGGAGATGATGTCCTTCGGCGTCGTGTCGGGCTCCTCTGTGATGGGCAGCGACAGATGCGTCACATCGTCCGTAATGCCAACGGTGAAGTTGTTCTTCGGGTTTTTCTCCTGAAGGTTTTTGAAGACAGAAATGATGCAGCCTGGTGTTGTGTCCTTGCTGGCAAGGCCGTAACGCCCGCCAACAACCTTGATATCCGTGCCGCACAGGGCGGAAAAAACGTCGAGATACAGCGGCTCGCCGACGGAGCCGGGCTCCTTCGTGCGGTCGAGAACGCCGACCGTCTTGACAGTCTTCGGCAAAACGCTCAGTAGGTGCTTCACGCTGAAGGGGCGATAGAGGCGGACCTTGACAAGACCGACCTTCTGGCCGCTTGCATTGAGATAATCCACGACCTCTTCCGCCGTCTCACAGACGGAACCCATCGCAATGATGACATGCTCGGCGTCGGGTACGCCATGATAGTTGAAGGGTTTATAATTCGTGCCGATCTTTTTGTTAACGGCGTCCATGTAATTTTCAACGATATCAGGAAGCGCTGTGTATTTATCGTTAATGGACTCTCTGGCCTGGAAGAAGATATCGCCGTTCTGGGCCGAGCCGCGCAGCACGGGGTGGTTGGGGTTTGACGCCCGCATGCGGAATTTGTTCAGTGCGTCGAAATCGACCATTTCCGCCAGATCGTCATAATTCCAAATTTCAATTTTCTGCATCTCGTGTGATGTCCGGAACCCATCGAAAAAGTGCAGGAAGGGCATGGAGCCGCGGATGGCGGAAAGATGGGCGACGGCGCCGAGGTCCATGGCCTCCTGCGGACTGTTCGTGGCGATCATGGCAAAGCCCGTCTGGCGGCAGGCCATGACGTCGCTCTGGTCACCGAATATCGACAGGGCGTGCGTTGCAACCGTTCTGGCGGATACATGGACAACGGCGGGCAATTGTTCACCCGCCCATTTATACATGTTGGGTATCATCAGGAGCAGACCCTGCGACGCTGTGAATGTCGTTGTAAGGGCGCCTGCCAGCAGTGAGCCGTGGACAGCACCGGCAGCGCCGGCCTCCGACTGCATCTCCAGCACCTTAACGGTTTGACCGAAAATGTTCTCCTGTCCATTTGCCGACCACTTGTCGACATATTCAGCCATCGTCGACGATGGGGTGATCGGATAAATCGCGGCAACATCCGTAAACGCGTAGGCGACGTGCGCGGCAGCGTTGTTGCCGTCCATGGTTTTGAGTTTCCGAGCCATTAATTTAGCATCCTTTCTGGATCAAGTTTCGTCCGTCCATAAATTCTCGTCAAATTCACCGATTTGAATAGTTAAACTATTATATCATTCCCGAAAGACCGTGTAAATTGTGTTTTTCCATGAATTCCCCCGCATTTTAGGCGTCTTCGGTTGCAAACATTACACGATTAATGCTATACTGAGTTGACAAATTTTACCCTGTTCCGATGAAAAATTTCGAAAATGTGTCGACGGTGCGCCAGCCGCTATTTATCAAAAATGACGGAATTATATCGGGCTTGCAGTCACTCGGGAGGATGTTTCTATGTCCACAACACAGGATTTTGTTGAACACGTCTCAAAGCAGGTTGACGGTGCCGGCCGCATTCGATATCGGAAAATGTTTGGCGAATATATGGTATACGTTAATGATAAGCCGGTACTCCTCGTCTGCGACAATACCGTCTATGTCAAAAAGCTTGACATTCTGCACGAAGAGATGTCGGGCGCTGAGGTCGGCGTCCCATACACGGGTGCGAAGGAACATTATATTCTCGATATCGACGACGCGGAGCGCAGCCGCCGTGTCGCCGTGCTTTTGGAGTCAGTGACAGCTGTTCCGAAGAAGAAAGTGAAGCCAGAGGTTGACCGCAAATGAAATATCAATGCACATTAATCGCCGTTCACGATATGAGTCTGTCAAAGCAATTTTACGCTGCCGTTTTGGGTCTTGAAGTGGCGGCGGATTTTGGGGCAAACGTCACGCTGACGGGCGGGATTGCCTTGCAGACGCTTGATACCTGGAAAGGCTTTATACAAAAACGGGATGACGAAATCCTTTTCGGCAGCCATGTTGCCGAGCTCTATTTTGAGGAAGATGATATCGACGGTTTTGCAGCCAAGCTGAATCGTCTTGACGGCATTGAATACGTTCATCCCCTTATGGAGCATGCATGGGGCCAGCGCGTGATCCGATTTTATGACCCCGACCGGCATATTATTGAAGTCGGTGAAAACATGACCGCTGTTGTCAGGCGCTTTTTTGACGCCGGGCTATCTGTTGAAGAAACGGCCGCCCGGATGGATGTCCCGCCTGATTTCGTGAGGACTTGCTTAAATATGTCGTAAGCGAGGTGCGCATATGCAGATTATCAAGGCATCGGCAGCCCAGCTTGAAATCGTCCAACATATTGTCCACGAGACGATTCGCGTCGTTTTCCCCCGTTATTATCCGTCCGGCGCTGTTGACTACTTCTTGTTGCACCACAGCAAACAGGCAATCCTGACAGACATTGACAGCGGCTTTGTCTATTTGCTTTTTGGTGAAAATGGCCAGGCGCTCGGAACAGGCTCGGTAAAAGAAAACGAGATTCACCGTTTGTTTGTATTCCCTGCTGTACAGCATCAAGGCTACGGTTGTCAACTCATGCATTTTTTAGAGCGTCAGGTTTTTGAATCGTATGACACAATTTATCTGGCTTCATCACTCGCCGCACTTGCCTTCTATCGAAGCCGCGGCTATACCGAAACGGAATTTTATAAAATCGTGACGGGCAACGGCGATTTTTTATGCTACCATATGATGCAGCTAAAACGACAAGAAACCGCTTGTCCGGAAAAACAAGATGAGATTTCATATGACGGCAAATCTTTTGTGACAATGCGGAATTCGACCAACGGAGAAGCCGGTGAGAAGACACGGTTTTGTTACCATCAGAGCGACAGGCATATTTGGGCGGAGTATTCCGGCGGTGGAATTGTCAAAGGGTTTTTGGCCGGATTCGTCCAACGAGACGGCAGTCTTGAGTTTTCTTATGTACATACAAATGACATGGGGAACATAAGGGCCGGCGAGTGCAAAAGCTATCCTGAAATACTCTCGGATGGACGTCTCACGTTGCACGAATCATGGCAATGGCTTAATGGTGATAAAAGCTTTGGCAAGTCACAGCTGACCGAAGTCAGCAACGCATAAGAAAAACTTCATCTCCCTGAAAGGAGCGGTTCTATGGTCTCAAAAATCCGTTCCCACAGCCTTAGCAGCACATCCGGCTATGAGGTCTCGGTTGAATGCTACTAAACAGGAGGCCAAATAGGTATTATGAATATAAAACATACAGTAATATTCACTTTGATTATATACTGCATTGTGTTTTATACCTTATGGGCTTTCGTCGAGTTAATCATAACCCCTCAAATCAGTTTACTAGATAATGATTTGTTCGAAACAATAATTAAGACGGTCTTAATTAAAAACATCGTTTGGACAGGCCCTGCTTTTCTATTAATTAAGTATTTTAAAGACGACGTTTATGTCTCGCTGAAAGACATGTTTTTCAACACGGTAAACTGGCTGAAATATCTGCCTGTGTTTGCTTTTTTCACAATTTACATTCTGGTTGCAAGCTGTTTGCTACATGGCGGGATCTTCGTTTCTCCGGATTTTACTTATTCTACGCTCATCATTGTTTTGTTTGTCGGTATTTCAGAAGAACTCGTTTTCAGGGGCTGGCTCTTAAACGCAACCGTCAAAGGTTGCTCGAAAAAACAGATGTGGCTGATGCTGATACTCAACGCCATGCTGTTTTTATTCATTCATTTTCCGATATGGATATATGAAAAAACACTTTTTACTAACTTTAAAAACATGGGTTTTCTGTGTATTATTGTTCTAGGTATCGTATTTGGCCGGGCTTTTATAAAAACGAAAAACATTATGGTACCGATTTCTTTGCATATGTATTGGGACTTTTTGATGTTTATTTTCGTTTGAAAGAAATAAACCTAACCCTTGAAAGGAGCGGTTCCATGGTTTCAAAAATCCGTTCCCTCGGCCTTGGCGGCATTTCCGGCTACGAGGTCTCTGTTGAATGCTATTTGTCGGGCGGCCTGCCGAGCTTTGATATCGTCGGCTTGGCCGATATTGCCGTCAAGGAAGCGCGGGAGCGTGTGCGCGCCGCGACGAAAAACGTCGGGATCAAATTCCCAATAAGCCGCATCACGGTCAACCTCGCACCGGCCAACACCAAAAAAGCGGGGACGGTTTATGATTTGCCAGTGCTGCTGGGCATCCTCGCGGCGGCCGAGAGTATTCATCCCCTCCCGGATGACAGCGCCTTTTTCGGCGAGCTCTCGCTCTCGGGCGAGCTGCGGCCGGTGACGGGCGCATTGCCGATGGCGCTGGCGGCCGAGCGGGCAAGTATCTCTAAGCTCTTTGTCCCGGCGGACAATGCCGCCGAGGCGTCATATGCCACCGGCGTCACGGTCTATCCTGTCACACACGTTGAGCAGCTTTTAAGGCACCTAGACGGGACGGAACCGATAACGCCTATAAAGCCGACTGAGCCGGTAGCCGTCTACCCCGTGACGCTGGATTTTTCCGAGGTCAAGGGGCAGGATAACGTCAAGCGCGCCTTAGAGGTCGCCGCCGCGGGCGGCCACAACATCCTCCTCGTCGGCCCGCCGGGCGCGGGCAAGAGCATGCTGGCCAAGCGCCTGCCGACGATTTTGCCGGACATGAGCCGCGATGAGATGCTTGAATGCACAGAAATCCATTCCGTCATGGGCATGACAGGCCGCGATAACCCGATTATCACAACGCGCCCCTTTCGCTCGCCGCACCATACTGTTTCGTCAACGGCAATGGCGGGCGGCACGTCAAACCCCAAACCGGGCGAAATTTCCCTTGCCCACAACGGCGTGTTGTTTTTAGACGAGATGCCGGAATTCACGTCCGATGTTTTAGAGTCTCTGCGCCAGCCGCTCGAGGATGGGCAAGTTACCATCTCGCGCGCCGTGGCGTCAATTACGTATCCCTGTCGCTTTATGCTCGTGTGCGCGATGAACCCGTGCCGCTGCGGGTGGTACGGCCATCCGACGCGGCGATGCACCTGCGGCGAGAACTCTGTAAAAAAATATCACGAGCGCCTCTCTGGCCCGCTCCTCGACCGCATTGACCTGCACATCGAAGTGCCGTCGCTTGAATATGAAGAACTGCGGGACAGGCCGCAGGCCGAAACGTCGGCAGCCATCCGCGCGCGCGTCAACACTGCCCGCGCGCTACAGCAAAAACGCTATGCCGGATCGGGGATCGAGTGCAACGCCTACATCGGCTCCAAAGAGCTTGAAAAATACTGCGCCTTAAACGACGATTGCGAAAAGCTCATGAAAAACGCCTACAGCCGCCTCGGTCTCACCGCCCGCTCGTATGACCGCATTTTACGCGTGGCGCGCACCATCGCCGACCTCGCCGAGAGTGAAAACATCGAGCGTACCCACTTGGCCGAGGCCATCCAGTACAGGACTTATGATTTCCGGGATGGGGAATAAAACACCCGCTCATATAAGATAACTGCAACGACAAAATATTTTGATTGGAATAATGCATGGAAGATATCATACTCCTCAAACAAGGCGAAATCGTCTTAAAGGGCCTCAACAGGCGAAGCTTTGAAATCAAGCTCATTGCGAATATCACAAAACGTTTAAAGCCGTTCGGCGACTTTAAGATTTACGCCGTGCAGTCGACGATTTACGTTGAGCCGCAAAACGACCGGTGCGACATGGACGGGGCATATGATGCCGTCAAAACGATTTTCGGCATTGTCGCCGTCTCGCGTGCCGCCGCGTGCGCCAAGGATAAAGACGCTATTTTAGAGACGGCCAAACGCTATCTGGGCGATACGCTCGCGCGGGCAAAATCCTTTAAGGTCGAGACAAAGCGCGCTGATAAACGTTTTCCGATGACGTCCATTCAGCTCTCGCAGTACGTCGGCGGTGAACTGGCCGACGCTTATCTGCATGTCAAGGTTGATGTGCACGCGCCGGACTTTACCGTCCATCTTGAGGTGCGCGATTACGCGGCGTACGTCCACGGGCCTGTTGACCCCGGCGCGGGCGGCCTGCCCGTCGGCACAAACGGCCGGGCCGTTTCGCTCTTATCGGGTGGGATTGACAGCCCCGTGTCTACTTATATGATCGCCAAGCGTGGTGTTCACATCATCCCCGTGCATTTTTTCTCCTTTCCATATACGTCGATGCAAGCCAAGGAAAAGGTCATTGAGCTCGCGCGGCTCTTAACGCGCTACTGCGGGCGTATGACGCTGGAAATTGTCCCGCTCACGCATATTCAGGAAGAGATCCGAGAAAAATGCCCGGAAGAGCTTTTTACAATCATCATGCGCCGGTTCATGATGCGCCTTTCGGAAAAGCTTGCCGACTACCACGGCTGCCGCGCCCTTGTCACGGGTGAAAATCTCGGCCAGGTCGCGAGCCAAACCCTGGAGGCCATGGCCGCGACGCAGGCATGCGTCACGATGCCCGTTTTGCGTCCCGTTATTGGGCTCGACAAAAAGGACATTGTCGCTATGGCGGAAAAAATCGGCACGTTTGACACGTCGATTCTCCCGTATGAGGACTGCTGCACCGTGTTTACGCCGCGCCATCCGAAAACGAAGCCGCGTCTTGACGACGTTTTAAAGGCGGAGGCGGCGCTCTGTATCGACACCCTCGTCAGCGAAGCATTCGACGGGACAGAACACGTACATGTCGACGTTTCGTGAAAACGACCCCATTGACGGGCGTCGTTTTCTTGCTTAAAATGGTGCTGTCGCGGCACGCTGCCGCGTGAACGGAGGATTTTCTATGGCATATACAGCGGAGATTATCAGCGTTGGGACAGAGCTGCTTTTGGGGAGCATTGCCAATACGGACGCGCAGGATGTGTCGCAAGCGCTGTCGGAGATCGGCATCAACGTCTTTTTCCACACCGTTGTCGGCGACAATCCCGAACGGGTCAAACAGGCCGTTGCCATTGCCAAAGACCGCGCCGATATTATTATCACAACGGGCGGCCTCGGCCCGACGTGCGACGATCTGACAAAGCAGACGCTTGCAGATGCCTTCGGTAAAAAGCTCCTTTTCAACGAAAACGAAGCCGCGAAAATCCGCGCCTATTTCGAGACGCGGCTTAAGAATATGGAGATGACGGAAAACAATTTTCAGCAGGCGTATTTGCCGGAAGACTGCGTTATCTTTGACAATGGCTGCGGCACGGCCCCCGGCTGCGCCTTTGAGGCCGAGGGTACACACGTTTTAATGCTGCCCGGCCCTCCGCGCGAATGCCGGGCTATGCTTAAAAACTGTGCGATCCCATACTTGAAAGCACTGTCCGACGCGGAGATTCACTCGCATAACATCCACATATTTGGTCAGGGCGAAAGCACTGTTGAGTCGCGCCTGCGCGATATGATGCTTGAAATGAATAACCCGACGCTCGCCCCCTATGCCAAGGACAGCGAGGTGCTGCTCCGCCTGACGGCGAAGGCCGCTTCAAAAGACGCGGCGGAAGCGATGCTGGCGCCTGTTCTTGAAAAGCTCCGCAATATTTTGGGCGACATTATTTACGGCGTCGATACGGACAGTCTGGAAAGAACGGTTATCACCCTCCTCACGGAAAAAAGCACAACACTCTCGGCGGCTGAATCGTGCACGGGCGGTCTTTTAGCCAAACGCCTGACGGATATCCCTGGCGCGTCACGCGTCTTTTTCGGCGGCGTTACGACGTACGCTACGGCGTCAAAAACATCGGTGCTCGGCGTCGATGCGTCACTTATTGCAGAAAAGGGCGTGGCGTCGAAAGACGTTGCCGAGCAGATGGCCATCCGGGTCAAAACGCTTTTCGGCACGGACCTTGGTATCGGCATCACCGGCATCGCCGGGCCGGACGGCGACGGCAGCGGCCTCGACGTCGGGACGGTTTTTGTCGCTCTTGCGGCACCGGCCGGGGTTTTTACACGGAGCCTCATGCTCTATCCGGACCGCGACAGAACGCGCACCACAGCGGCAAGCCACGCGCTTGACATGCTCCGTCGGTATCTGACGGGGCTGCCGGTCGAACAGATTTCCGGGCAATAAGCATGCCCGCATGACAAACGCAAACATCTGCGTGCTTCAATCGCGGCGCGGCGCGGGCCGGGAGGGCCAACGGTGCAAGAGGAAAGACAGGACATAAAAATTGAAGGAACGGTTGCCGCGCTCGTCTATCAAAACACGGATAACGGGTATGCCGTTCTGCGCCTTCAGACCGATAACGGCTTGGTGACGGCTGTCGGCTGCATGCCCGGTATTAATCCCGGCGAGGCCCTTATTCTGACAGGGGTTTGGGCGACGCATCATGCCTACGGCGAGCAGTTTAAAGCTGAATACGTAGAGCGGCGGATGCCGTCCGGCCGCGAGGCTATTTATGCCTATTTGGCCTCCGGCGTTATCAAAAACGTCGGCCCGGCCAAGGCGCGCGACATTGTCGATACCTTTGGGGACAAAGCACTGGAGGTCATCGAAAACGACCCGGATCAGCTCGCGCAGGTGCGCGGCATTACGTCTAAAAGAGCGCGCGAGGTCGGCGCGTCCTTTCGGCGTCAGGTCGGCCTGCGGCGCTTAATGGAATTCTTGTCGGCATACGGCCTCAAGCCGGTAATCGCCGTCCGGCTTTACAAAACGTTTGGGGACGACGCGCTTGACGCCGTTCGGGATAATCCATACATCATGACAAGTTCTGATTTCGGGGCCGATTTTTTTGAAGCGGATGCTGTGGCGCTCGCCCTCGGTTTTGACAGCGACTGCCCAGCACGTGCCGAGGCGGCCGTTTTATTCGAATTAGAGCACAATCTTAATAATGGCCACACCTTTTTGCCGTTTGATAAGCTTGTCTCGGCAACGCAGCAGCTGATTGACGTTGAGAATCAAACGATCACCGACGCGCTTGACGCACTGTGCGAAAGCGGCTATATCGTGCGCGAGCCCATCGCCGGGCAGGACGCATGCTATTTAGAGCCGCTTGCCCAGGCCGAGCGGTCTGTTGCCACCCGCCTGCTGGCAGCGGCAGCGCCCGAAACAGACGACTGTGTGGATATTAACGCGCTCATCGCGGCGGTGGAACGCGCGCAGAATCTTCGTTATGCCGCCGAGCAGAAACGGGCTGTGGCGCTGGCACTCAAAAGCCGTGTCCTCGTCTTAACGGGCGGCCCCGGTACCGGGAAGACAACGGCTGTTAACGGCATACTCGCCTTGTTTGACAATCTCGGCCTTAAAACACGCCTTTGCGCGCCGACCGGCCGCGCTGCCAAACGCATGAGCGAGGTCACTGGCCGCGAGGCGGCGACGATTCACCGCCTTTTGGGTGCCGGCGTCGGTGAGGGCGACGGCCTAGTTTTCGAATACGACGAGACAAACCCGCTTGATGCCGACGCTGTTGTGGTTGACGAAACGTCAATGGTCGATATCCTCCTGATGCGCGCTCTTTTATCGGCGCTCCCGGCGGCGTGTCGCCTTGTCCTTGTCGGGGACGCCGACCAGCTCCCCTCTGTCGGTCCTGGCAACGTGTTCTCCGATATCATCCGCAGCGGCGCCGTCGAGACGGTTGCCCTGTCTGAAATTTTCCGCCAAGCCGGTGAGAGCGGCATCATTAAAAGCGCACACATGATTAACAAGGGCCTCGTTCCCGATCTGTCCGAAAAAACGCATGACTTCTTTTTTCTCCGCCGCCCATCTGCCGAGCGCACGGTTGAGACAATTGTCGATTTGTGTGCCGAGCGGCTGCCGAAAAACATGGGCGTTTCCCCCGCGCAAATTCAGGTTCTCTCTCCGACACGAAAAAACAAAGCGGGGACGGAAAACATAAACAGGCGGCTGCAGGAAGTGCTCAACCCGCCTTCTCCGGGCAAAAAAGAGAAATCCTTCGGCGACTTTGTCTTCCGCGAGGGTGACAAAGTTATGCAAATTCGCAATAATTATGATATACTATGGAAAAGTGACGGCGGCCTCACCGTCGGCACCGGCGTCTTCAACGGTGACATCGGATGCATTCTGGATATTGACTTCGCCCGTGAGACACTATCTGTCGATTTCGACGACAAAATTGTGACATATCTCTTTGAGCAGCTATCGGAGCTTGAGCCAGCGTACGCGCTGACCGTCCATAAATCACAGGGCAGTGAATACCGCGCCGTTATATTAGCAGCCGCCGCCGGTGCGCCACAGCTTCTCGTGCGCAGCGTCCTATACACCGCCGTCACGCGGGCCAGAGAGCTTCTCATCATCGTTGGCGACCAGGCCGTTTTTGAGACGATGGTTGCAAACGACAGGCGGCAGAAGCGCTACAGCGGCCTTCGCGCGCGGCTGTCCGGGCCTTTGTAATCATTTCGGCGGCATTTTCGGCCATCTCCGCAATTCGGATGAAACGAAAGGAGCGGTTCCGGATGCGTTTTTTGTCTGAAATTCTTGATCTTTTATTTCCGCCAAAGTGCATTTTCTGCGGAAAGCACTTCAAGAACGGCGAGGTGTGCTGCTGCGACGCCTGCGCCAAGACGCTGCCGTTTACGAAGGCTGCCGACGTCAGCCAAAAGGGCAACTATTTTGACGAATGCGTCTCACCGCTTTTTTATGCTGGCATGGTCCGCAAATCCATCCATCGATATAAATTCAAAGGTGCGGCCGCTTATGCCGACTGCTACGGCAAGCTTCTTGCAGCCTGCATCCGGGATAATCTCGCGGGGAAATTTGATCTCATTACATGGGTTCCGCTCAGCCGGAATCGCGAGCGGGAGCGCGGATACGATCAGGCCATGCTCTTAGCCTGTGCCGCCGCATTAGCGCTTGGCGACGTCGCTGCGGAAACACTCGTTAAAAACGCCAACATCCCGGCCCAATCCTCCCTAACCGGCGGGGAGACACGGCGCGCCAACGTCATCGGCGTTTACGACGTTAAAGATCATGAGCTTGTATGCGGTAAACGCATTTTAATTATTGACGATATTATTACAACAGGCTCAACGCTATCGGAATGCGCGCGGACGCTTTTATTAGCGGGGGCAGAATCCGTCGTTGGCGCAGCGCTGGCCCGCGCCACATAAATTCCCGGCGCGGACGGTTTGAGTCTTTCATTTGCGTCTATACTTAACTACTGAGGCTTTTGTCGTCCATTTCAACGGCGCGTCGGCGCATCTGTACTTATTTGGGGGTTTGTCATGCTTTTTGGTAGAGATATCGGAGTCGACCTCGGTACGACTTCGGTGATGGTCACAGCAAACGGCAAGGGTGTTTTATCGCGGGAGCCGTCCGTCGTGGCGATGGATAAAAATACAGGCCGTCTTCTGAACGTCGGTATGGCGGCGCAGCGTATGCTCGGCAGAACGCCTGGCAACATCGTTGCCATCAGGCCGATGCGCAACGGGGCCATTTCCGATTACGACATGGCCGAGCGCATGCTCCGCGAGCTCATCCGCAAAGCCGTCAATTTCAGCCTGTTCAAGCCGCGCGTCATCATCTCCGTCTCTTCCGGCATCACGGAGGTTGAGGAACGCGCCGTCATTGATGCCGGCATTGAGGCCGGTGCCCGCAAAGTCTACCTGATGGAAGCCCCGCTCGCGGCGGCCGTCGGTGCCGGGCTTGACATCTCAAAACCGGACGGTCATATGGTCGTTGATATCGGCGGCGGAACAACGGATGCCGCCATCCTCTCGCTATCCGGCGTTGTCGAGTCGGATTCCATCAAAGCGGGCGGCGCCGCGTTTGACGACGCCATTGTTAAATACATCCGCCGCAAGCACAACGTTCTTATTGGCGACAATACGGCCGAGGAGCTTAAAAAAAGCATTGGCTGCGTTTTCCCACGCCCCGAATCGACGACTGTTGACGTTAAGGGGCGCTGCCTGATGACCGGCCTGCCACGGATCGTTTCCATCAGCTCAACGGAAATTCTCGAAGCTTTTGAAGAGGTCACCGAGGGCATTCTTGAGATGGTTCACCGTGTTCTGGAAAACACACCGCCGGAGCTTGTGGCCGACGTCTCGCAAAACGGGATCGTTTTGACAGGCGGCGGGAGTCTTTTATGGGGGTTCGACAAGCTCATTGAAAGCCGCACGAATATTCAAACGCGGATTGCTGACGACGCGGAAATGTGCGTCGGCTATGGGGTCGGCAAATCGCTTGATCTCGTTGGCGACATGCACGAGGGGACGATTAACCTCGCGCGGCGGCGGCAGATGAAGGCCTAGCCCACTTGCCGAAATATGGTTTATTCATTATAATGAAGGTATAGCGCCAAATGGCGGGACATGCTCCCGCCATTTTGATACGCAGCGGCACAATCCTTACAGGATTGCCCCGTGAAGTTAAACGTTACCGATGTCACTAGGAGGTTATTTTTATGGCAAAAAAACAATTTAAATCCGAATCAAAACGGCTGCTCGACCTGATGGTCCACTCAATTTACACGCATAAGGAAATATTCCTGCGTGAAATCATTTCCAACGCATCCGACGCCATTGACAAGCTCTGTTACGTCTCTTTGACGGACGACAAGGTCGGTCTGACGCGCGACGATTTCAAAATCGACATCACCGTCGACAAAGAAAAGCGCACGCTCACCGTTTCCGATAACGGCATCGGCATGACGGCGGAAGAGCTGGAGTCCAACCTCGGCGTCATCGCGCGCAGCGGCTCGCTCCAGTTTAAAAAGGAGATGGGTGATAACGCGGCGGATGACGTTGACATCATCGGCCAGTTCGGCGTCGGCTTTTACTCGGCGTTCATGGTAGCCTCAACAGTCACGGTCATCTCGCGGGCATACGGGGCATCTTCAGCCAACATGTGGGTTTCCGCCGGGTCGGACGGGTATTCGATCACCCCCTGTGACAAAGAAACGGCCGGCACAGATATCATCATCGAAATGAAGCCCGATGAGGATGATGAGCACTACGGCGATTATCTGGAAGAGGAAACGCTGCATCGGATCATCAAAAAGTATTCCGATTATATCCGCTGGCCGATCGTCATGGATGTGACGAAAAGTCGGCAGGTTGAGGGGCCGGAAACCGATCAGGACGGCAAGAAAAAAATGGTCTGGGAGGACTACATCGAAAAAGAAGTCGTCAACAGCCGTATTCCAATCTGGCAGCGCGCTAAAGGCGACGTCACCGACGAGGCGTGCGCCCAATTCTATAAGGAGAAGTTTTACGACATGGACGACCCTGTCTCCGTCATCCGTGTCAGCGCAGAGGGTGCAGTCAGCTATAAAGCGATGCTGTTCATCCCGGCTAAAGCGCCGTATGACTATTACACGCGCGACTATAAAGCGGGCCTGCAGCTCTACACATCGGGCGTTATGATTATGGAGCACTGCGCCGACCTGCTGCCGGAGCATTTTCGCTTTGTCCGCGGTGTCGTCGATTCACAGGACCTGTCGCTGAACATTTCCCGCGAGCTGCTGCAGCATGACCGCCAGCTCCGTGTCATCGCGATGAATCTAGACAAGAAAATCAAGGCCGAGCTCAAGCGCCTTTTGGAAAACGACCGCGACAAATATGAGAGCTTCTTTAAAAGTTTCGGCCTGCAGCTTAAATACGGTGTTTTGAACGAATATGGCGCCAGCCGCGATGCGTTTTCGGAGATGCTCCTCTTTTATTCAACGATTGCCGAAAAGAATATTACCTTCTCGGAATACATTAAGAATATGCCGGAGGCGCAAAAATACATCTACTATGCCACCGGCGAAAGCGCCGCGGCGCTTGATAAGCTCCCGCAGGCTGAGAGCCTCCGTGACAGAGGCTTTGCCATCCTCTATCTGACGGACCGGGTTGACGAGTTCGTCGTCCGGGCGCTGATGAAAGTCGATGGGAAGGAATTCCGCTCCGTCAACGATGATGACCTCGGCCTTGAGACGGAGACGGAGAAAGCCTCAGCCGACAAGCTAGAGGCCGACAACAAAGATGTGCTTGATTTTGTCGGGGAAAGCCTAAACGGCAAAATCGTCTCGGCCAAGCTTTCTCACAAGCTCAAAAGCCACCCCGTCTGCCTGACGACGCAGGGCGGTGTCAGCTTCGAAATGGAGCGCTATTTTGCCATGATGCCGAATGAGGAGGCCGGTCTTATGAAGGCCGAGCGCGTCCTTGAGCTTAACGCCAGCCACCCCGTCTTTTTAGCGCTGAAGGATGCTGTTGATCACGATCGGGACAAGGCAAAAAAATATGCCGAGCTGCTTTATGGCCAGGCCGAGCTTTTGGCCGGGCTCACGCCGGAGGACCCGGCGCGCTTTGCCGCACTTGTCGCCGAGCTCATGATCTGACAGCGTGCATCCCTTCTCTTTAAGCAAAACGGAACATGCGATAAATATTATGTAACCTTGATACAGCAGCGCCTGCAAACAGCCCGACGCCATTTGGCTTCGGGCTGTTTCTTTTGCATTTCCGAGTATTTCCCGACGCAATGTTACAGCCGCCAGCGCCACTGTTTGACCGTATTTTCATCGGGTGTCTTCTAGAATGAAATTACTATTTTATGACGACCTGGTGCATTTTATGCCCATCTGAGAGGACGATGATTATGACCGGTAACGACCTGCGGCAGCGGCTGAGCGCGATCAAAACGGATCTTCAGGGGGGCGCGGCTCTCAAGGTCTTCAAAGCGGACAAGGCCTTGGCGGCCGAGTGTCTCGTCCGCTTTGCGCTGGCATTTGTATTATCCGGCTCGCAGATTTTTGGCGCTGTCGCGCCGTTTGCCGTCGGGCTGACGGCGGCATCCGGTGCCGGCGTCACGGGTTTTGCCGCGCTGTTCGGCGCCATTATTGGCTATCTGCTTTCAGGGTCGTTTTTCTGGGCGGTCAAATACATATCCATCGCGGTTATTGTGACGACGGCCGCGATGGTGTTCCGCGATACGGAAGTTAAACAGACCGATTGGTTTATGCCGGTTATCGCAGCCGTTGTCACAGCCTGTATCGGCTTCGTATCGGCAGTCGACGCTGGCTGGACTGCCGCCGCAACGGCACTTTTTGTGACGGACATCGTTTTGGCCGGCGGCAGCGCTTATTTCTATAAAATTGCGCTCTCCCCGTGGTCGGGCCGGTTCAATTTGGAACAGGGCGCTGAAATTACGCACACCGTCAGTATCCTTATCCTCTTGTCAACGCTGCTGATCTCCTTAGCCCACCTAGAGCTTTTCGGCGTTATTTCGATCGGGCGCGCGGCCGCAACGCTGATTGTCTTTCTTGCGGCCTTCAAAGGCGGCGCGGGCATGGGCTGCGCCACCGGCCTTGCCGTCGGGCTGGCAATGGACGCATCGACGAGCGTTTCGCCCATATTCTGTACGGTTTATGGGCTCTCAGGCCTCATCGCAGGGATTTTTTCAAGGCGGCGCCGACTCTTATTTGCCATGACGTATATTCTTGTTGACGCCTGCGCGGCGGCGGTATCGCTTGGCAACGCCGCCGTTCCGGCCATTTTATATGAGACCTTTATCGCCTCCGTCGTCTTTATGCTGCTGCCGCCGTCGTTTATGGCAAGACTTTCCGTCCTCATCCCGGGGACAAGCGGCGGCTATGGCGTTTTAAAATCCCGCGAATACACAAAAAGCCGCGTCGAGCAGGCGGCGCTCGCCTTCAGAGAGCTGTATGAAACGGTACAGACGGCTGCCGGTGTCGGCCGCAACGATCAGGACATCGCCTCTGTTTTCGATAAAGCTGCCGAGGTGGCCTGTCTGACGTGCGCTCGCTCGTCAACGTGCTGGCATCAGGATTATCAGACGACAGTTGATGCAATGAATAACGCAAGTCCCGCTATGCTTGAGCGCGGAAGCCTTTTGGAATCGGACCTGCCGGATTATTTTGTGCACGCGTGCGTCAATCTGTCGGAATTCATCACCGCCGTTAATGCCGAGCTCAAGAGCCTCTTATACCGCCGTCAGTTCAGAAAACGGCTCAAGGAGAACCAAAATGCCGCGTTTCATCAGTATGGCGACGTCGCTGCAATATTAAACGGAATTTCAGAAGAGCTCGGCAGCGGCACGAGCTTTGAACCGGAGCTTGAAAATAGGCTGCGTAAGTATCTCAGAAGCCTCAACATTCAGGCCGAAACAGCCGTTTTTCGTGACCGAGCCGGTCGATTGCACGCCGAATTATTCGGTGCCAACGCCGTGACAATCAAAAAAATTCCAGACTATTTGGAAAAGCTCTCTGCCGTTTTAAATGTCCGCTTATGCACCGCCGAGACGGTTTCCGCGGTCGACAGGCTTTATCTGCTTGAGGCGGAACCATTGGCAGCCGCCGTCGGCATTTCCTCTAAAAAGAAAAACGAAAAAGGGCAGAGCGGCGATAAAGGCGCCTATTTCAAAACAGACGAGGGGCTCTTATACGTGATTTTGTCCGACGGCATGGGTACCGGCGCGGAGGCCGCTCAATACGCCGGAGACACCGTTCGGATTTTGGAGCGCTTTTTGCGTTCCGGCGTCGCGCCCGAAACGGCCGTGCGGATGCTCAACGACCTGATGCTTCTGAAAAATGAGGATGATATTGGCTGTGCAACGGTTGACCTTGTGTGCATCAACCTTTTTACTGGCGATGCGCGCCTGTTTAAATACGGCGCGGCCCCATCGTACCTCCGAAACGGCCGCGGGGTGCGCCGGATGAAGGGCAAAAGCCTGGCCGCCGGTCTCGGCCTGCCGCCCCACGACGCGCCGGATCAACTGAAAATGGCGCTTAAGCCCGGTTCCGTTGCCGTCATCGTCAGCGATGGGGTGACGGCTGACCCCGAGGACGGCTGGTTGTGCGATCTTATTTCAAAATTTTCCGGGGATACGCCAAAGGACCTCGCCGCCTCCATCGTCCGTGCGGCGACGGAGAAATACGGCGTCGAAGACGATATGACGGTCATTGCCATTCAAATGGCCGAGCGCGTTTAATTAACCGCGTCGTTTACCTGTATATTCCACTCCTGAATCGGGCAAAATTTTAGCAAATCGTCTAGGAGTGTGATTTAAAGTGGTAAAAGGTGTATCCCGTCGTGTCATCGTTATCAAGTCTCCGGGCCTGCATCTGTTTGACGAAGCAATCTTCATCGTCAAGGAGGAAGCGCTCCGCGCAGGCGGCGTAACGGGCGATGAGATCGTCCGGCAGGCGCAGGCGGTAGCCGACCGTTATATTCGCGTTCACCTGAAAAAGTCTTTCTTATCAAAATTGCCCGCCCCGGCCTTTGCCGCTTTGGGCGCGGCATTTACGGCGCTCATCTGGGTTTTGACACAGTTTGTTATATAGTCTTCCGCCATAAGCGGCGCCGTCTGTGATGACGACGCCGCTTTTCTTGTCAATGCCGGTTATCATTGAAAGCTATTGAAAAGGGGCTGTGTCTTCCGGCTTGTCAACAAGGGGCGCGGGTGGTATAGTTAAAAAGCAAAAAATGTTGGAGGGCGTCACATGTCGGTATTAATCCGAGATATCCTCGCGATCCTGCCCGAGGGCGCGGCTGTCTGCTCCGTTGCCGTTGAAAACGGCGTCATCACGGCTGTCGGCGACGTTCCGAAAGACTTCCGTGCGGAAAAAACAATCCTCGGCTCCGGCAAAATGCTCATTCCGGGCCTTATAAACGCGCACACCCACGCCTATATGACGCTTTTCCGCAACGTCGCCGACGACCTGACGTTTCATGACTGGCTTTTCGGCCGCATTCTGCCGTTGGAAGACCAGCTGACACATGAGGACTGCTACTGGGGCTCACTGCTCGGCATCATGGAAATGCTCTCAACGGGTACGACAGCCTTTAACGACATGTATATTTTTGTTGACGCGGCGGCTCAGGCCGTCTATGACAGCGGTATGCGCGCCGTTTTGTCGCGCGGGCTTGTCGGTGACCGGGAAAACGCCGCGGGCGGCGCGCAGCGATTACACGAGGCAAAGACGGAGATTGAAAAATGGCGTGGCTATAACAACATCAGCTTTATGCTGGCGCCGCACGCACCATATACGTGCGATGATATCTATCAAAAGGAAGTTGCCGAAGAAGCGCACCGTCTTGGCGTACGCATTCACACGCATCTGTCCGAAAGCCAGTCCGAGATGGCGGCAATTCGCGCTTCTTATGGCTGCACGCCGCCGGAACTCTATGACAAAACGGGTCTTTTGTCGGATAAGACCGTTGCGGCCCACTGCGTCTATTTGACGGATGACGATATCGCCCTCTTAGCACGCTGCGGGGTGTCCGTTGCAACGAATCCAGTCAGCAATTTAAAGCTTGCCAACGGCATCGCGCCAATTCCAAAAATGCTGAAGGCGGGTATTAACGTGGCGCTCGGGACGGACGGCCCCGCCAGTAATAACACACTCAACATGTTCCGTGAGCTCGCCTTTCTCACGGCGCTTCATAAGGGAACGACGGGCGACCCGCAGGCGGTCACGGCTCGTGAAGGCTTACAAATTGCGACAATCAACGGTGCCCGGGCGCTCGGTCTGACAAACGTCGGCGCCATCAAACCGGGGATGGCGGCGGACCTCGCGATTATCGACCTCGACCGTCCGAACCTCCAACCCCTGAATGACCCCGTGGCGGCGCTGGCCTATTCAATGAACGGCTCGGAGGTCGAAACCGTCCTTGTCGGCGGGAAAATATTAATGGAAAACAGGCGCTTTCTGACGATTGACCGTGATCGGGTCCTCCATGAAGTCAGCCGCGTCTGTGAAAGGATCGGAACACGATGAGTGATATTCGCGATATTGCCCTCGCCCCATCGGGCGAGAAGAAAATCGCCTGGGCGCTTCGGAACATGCCGCTGCTCAACGCCCTTGATAGGGAACTGTCCGTGTCAAAACCGTTTCGCGGCCTTAAAATAACGCTGTCCGTCCACATGGAGGCCAAAACAGCCTGCCTGTGCCGGATGCTGCAAAACGCCGGCGCCGAAATGCATGTGACCGGCTGCAACCCGCTCTCCACGCAGGATGACGTCGCCGCGGCGCTGGCTGCCGGCGGGATGGATATCTACGCCGTCCACGGCGTGAAGGCCGCGGAATATGAGCGCCATCTCGTCGCCGCCCTCGCGTCGGGCCCCAATATCATCATTGACGACGGTGGCGACCTCGTCGGTTTGGTACATACAAAACTTCAGCATCTCATCCCGGGCATACTCGGCGGTTGCGAGGAGACGACAACAGGCGTTGTCCGTCTTAATGCGATGGCCCGCGAGAAGACGCTCAAATTCCCGATGATTACCGTTAACAACGCCCAGTGCAAATATCTTTTTGATAACCGCTACGGGACGGGCCAATCCGTTTTAGACGGCATCAACCGTACGACGAATCTTGTCGTCGCCGGGAAAACCGTCGTTGTCGCCGGATATGGCTGGTGCGGCAAGGGGATCGCCATGCGCGCCAAAGGCTTCGGCGCACGCGTCGTCGTCACGGAAATCGACCCCGTCAAAGCGCTCGAGGCGATGATGGACGGCTTTGATGTCATGCCGATGGCAATGGCTGCCGAAATCGGCGACCTGTTCATCACAGCGACAGGCTGCAGCGGCGTTATCACGCCGGAGCATTTCAACAACATGAAGGACGGCGCCGTTTTATGCAACGCCGGTCACTTCAATGTCGAGGTTGACGTGGCATGGCTTGATCAGCACGCCGTCAATAAGGCTGAGCAAAAGCCGAACATCATGGGATATGCGCTCGAAAACGGGCGGACGATCTTTGTTTTGGCTGAGGGGCGGCTCGTTAATCTCGCCTCCGGGGATGGGCACCCCGTTGAAATCATGGACATGAGCTTCGCCATCCAGGCGCTTAGCGCCAAATTCCTTGCCGATAACAGGGATAAGCTCGTGCCCGGTGTCCACGCGGTACCGGTGGAAATCGATACGGCGGTTGCAAAAATGAAGCTTGCCGCCTGCGGTCTTTCGATTGATGCGCTGACAGAGCAGCAGCGGGAATACCTATCCAGCTGGAACGTCTAAGCTGCACTGTCGGTATTAATGAGCTTGTATCAATCATCCTATCTTTCGAGGTCAAAATATGAAAAAAGTCATGCTCGTTTTCGGCACGCGGCCGGAGGCCATAAAAATGTGCCCGCTCGTGCTGGAACTGAAAAGCCGAGATAATTTCGAGACACTCGTCTGTGTCACCGGCCAGCACCGCCAAATGCTTCAGCAGGTGCTCGACGCCTTTAACGTCACGCCGGACTTTGACCTGTCCGTCATGTCAGACAGGCAGACATTGTTTGATATCACAGAGCGCGTGATGCGCGGCATGAAGGACATTTTGGAGCAGACACGCCCCTACGTCGTCCTTGTTCATGGCGACACGACAACGACGTTTGCCGCCAGTCTTGCCTGCTTCTATCTGGACATTCCCGTCGGCCATGTGGAGGCCGGTCTGCGCACCTACAATATTACATCACCGTACCCGGAGGAGTTCAACCGGCAGGCCGTTGACAGTGTCGCGCGTTTTCTCTTTGCGCCGACAGCCGTCTCCGAAGCCAATCTGCTGCGCGAGGGCAAAGCGCCGGAGACAATCTTTGTGACGGGCAACACGGCGATAGATGCCTTAAAAACAACGGTACGCACCGATTACACCCATCCGGAGCTCAGCTGGGCGGAAGGCAGCCGCCTCGTGATGCTGACGGCGCACCGCCGCGAAAATCTCGGTGCGCCGATGTACCGCATCTTCGGCGCGATCCGCCGGATTGTCGACGAATTTCCCGACGTTAAAATCATCTACCCCGTCCATCTAAACCCCGCCGTCCGGGAGGCAGCACGTGACGTCCTTGGCGGCCACGAACGGGTGCATCTCATTGACCCGCTTGATGTGCTTGATTTTCACAATTTTCTCGCGCGCTCCTATCTCATTCTCACGGATTCAGGCGGCATTCAGGAGGAAGCGCCCTCCCTCGGCAAGCCGGTCCTCGTTCTGCGGGACACGACGGAGCGCCCGGAAGGCGTGGACGCCGGAACGCTCAAGCTCACAGGCACCGACGAAGAGACGATCTACCAAGAGTTTAGAACACTGCTCGTCGATCAGCGCGCCTATGACGCGATGAGTCATGCCTCCAACCCATACGGTGACGGCTTTGCCTCAAAACATATTGCGGATATTCTTGAAAAAAAGTTATAAATATGGAAAAGGGCTTGACGCCAAACGAACAGGCGCTGATTTTCCAAAAGCCAGTCATAACGGAGGATTACCATGAAAAAAGCTGTCGCTGCCTTGATGCTTTTCGCAACACTTCTGCTCAGCTCCTGCGGCTTAAATAATATGTTTTCACGAAATCAGAGCGCATCGCCATCATCCGGCGCCACCCCGTCATCCAATCGTTACGGTTCGCCGATGGCGTCGCCCCAAAATACGCAAACGCCGCTGACATCGTCGGAGCTGTCCTATTTCACTGCGTATTTTGAGGACCCCCAAAACAACGGCTTTTTATTGTCGGTTGATTGTAAAATGAAATTGAACACTTGAACAGAAAAATCCATAGTGATTATTCTTCGTGGTAAAATGTAGTTCCTACACAACATCTGCCACCGAAAGGATACAATCACTATGGATAACAATGATTCTATCACAGTCAGCGCAGAACGCAAGAAAGGGCAACACTTGAGCTTGGAAGATCGTGGTGCTGTCAAAGCCCTCTTGAAGCAGGGACTTGGCGTACGCGGCATCGCCCGAAACATTGGCTGTTCACCGTCCACCATCTCATACGAGTTAAGGCGAGGTACACCGACACGGAAGAGCAACAGGGGCCAAGCACCTGGCTATTCTCCGAAACTCGGCGAGGCCATCTACAAGGCTAATCGAAGGGCTTGTGTCAAGCCCCTCAAAGCAGGCTCCTGCAAGACTTTCATTGACTGGGTAGTCAAGCAGATCCGGGAACACAAGTGGTCGCTGGATTCCTGCTGCGGATATGCGAAGCGACAGCGTTTGTACAGTGAAGATCAGATGGTTTGTACCCGCACTCTGTACAACATGGTCTGGGCAGGCTTGCTTCCCATCACGCCGACCGAACTGCCGGAAGCCTTAAAACGCAGCACCCGAAAGGCCAGGGGCAGGGAAAACAAAAAGCACTACGGCACAAGCATTTCCGCCCGTCCTGAGATCGCTTCCCTTCGTATAGAAGGCGGCCACTGGGAGGGCGACACCGTGGTTGGAAAACGAGCTGGGAAAGAGGCAGTTGTACTCTCTCTGCTGGAGAAGAAGACCGAGCACTACATCGCCATTCGTATTCCCGGAAAGACCAGTGATGCGGTGATGTCTGCCATGAAAAGCCTACGCGCTGAGTACGGGGAACGTTTTTCACAGATTTTTAAGACGATTACCGTAGACAACGGCAGCGAGTTCGCCGACTTTGCAGAAGTCGAGGCTTGGGGTTCCCAGATCTACTTTGCCCACCCATACAGCTCTTGGGAACGTCCTCAGAACGAAAGGCATAATGGACTGTTCCGGACCTTCGTTCCAAAGGGAACATCTATTGAGCAGTATACAGACGAGGACATCCTGTCCGCTGCTGATGAGTTAAATGGGCGACCCCGGAAGAAGCTCGGATACCACACGCCAGAGGAACTATTTGAAGCCTTTCTTGATTCCGAATACGCAGCCTGACGGCTGCGACAACCTTGGCACAGACAGCGCCTGCGGCACCATCTGTGTCCAAGGTTAATTGATGGGAACGATTTTGCCTCGGGGTGTTCAATTTGCACTTGCAATTTATGGCTTTTTATTGTCAAACTACGCTAAACCTTCAGAAATTGACCTGGATGCGCTTTTTTACACCGGTGCCGGGATTGCCTCTGACGGGCAGGAAATCAGCTCAGACGAACAACAGGCCTTTATGGATGCGTATGAATTAGACAGCATCGACGGCGACCTGCTTAAGCTGTCCACCAAGCAGATCAACGACTATTTGAAAGAAAAAGCAGGCGTCACGCTCTCTCAAATCAGCGGGAAGCTTCACTGGCTGTACATCCAAAAGTACGACGCGTATTACAGCATGGTCTTTGATACAAATTATGGCTTTTTCAACTGCGTCAGCGGCTATAAAACAAGCGACGGGACATATGTCATCCAATGCGAGGACAATCCCGAATATGGCCAGCAGATCGATCGCTGCGTTGTCACGCTCCATCAGTCTGGCGACAGTTACATGTTTGTCTCAAACAACGCCCATATGGTGTATTGATCGCAAACTTTTCACAGAAAATTGCAAATAGTAAGCCCGGCTGCGCCTGTACGCTGCCGGGCTTGTCATTATTGAGACCGAGTCTGCTCTTTTTACGTCGTCTCCTGCGGGATACCCTGTTCATCCGGCGCATACAGGTCGTCGGCGGAGATCACCGTACTACCGGCGGCAGGCTCTCTGGCCGGTGTCTGCGTCGTATCCGCGTATGTAAATGAAATATTCAGGGCTTGGCGCGTCACATCATTGACGGCGTCTTTCAGCACCAGACTGCCATGACCGTCGGTTGTATAGGCAAACAGCATCTCTGTTTTATATGTCTCAGCATACGCGTCGCCATATCGATAGGTGGCGTCATCCGTCAAAGACAGCGATAATCCTGTAAATGTTTCTCCGCTAAAGGAATAAACCATCTTCAATGTAAACCGGTTGGTATATCCGTATTCATCGCCTTCGGTCTCCGTTTCCGATAGCGATACGACATATGAATCGCCGTCTCGAACCATAGCCTGATCGCTGAAAAGCTGATTAATATTATTCAAAACACTTTCGATATTGTCATTACCGGAGCGCAGCTGACTGACAAGAAGATGTTTGACGCCGTCTCGGAAGCTGCCACCGGCAGCGGCGATGTCGCTCATGCTCAGGCCGGAATAACCGCTCATGCTTAAAACATCTAACCCAAAATTCGTCCCAGCGTTCCCCGTTTCATTGGAGACCCACGCATCTGCCGAAATACCGTAAACTGACGACAGGAGTGGGGATTTTATATACATCATCCCTGTCTCGTTATTGATGATGATGCTCATATCGATATTATCGAGCTGGCTTAACAAGGCTCTTGTCTCATCGTCAAGCGGTTCAGCGCTCTCGAGCATTTCGGTAAAATCGGATAGATTTGTTTTCAAGTTCAGGCTCATTTCCTCGCCACCCTTGTCAAAAAGGCCTGAAACCGTGCCGGTAGCCGTTAAAGCACTAGGCACAGCCGGTTGGTCTTCATCCTCCAAATTGCCGTACAGTGACGATTGCATATCCATGGAATAATCAAAAGTGCCCTCTAAGGTATGGCTTTTTTCCAAAAAGCTTCTGTTATAGGCAAGATACTTATCCAAAACCGTATAGGTTGCGCCGCTTCTCGCCATAAGCTCGTCAACAGTCCCGAGGACGATGGTGCGTGCCGCGCCATCCCACGATACGGTATACCCAAGCGCCTGGGCCGCATAGCGTATGGAGATGTAGATTTTTCCGGTGCTCGTGTTTTCAATCGGCGGGTAAGCGCAGTACATGTCATACGTCTCCTCCCCGTCAGTTATCGTGATATTGCCGCTGCTGCATGGCATCACAACGGTCGTTGTTCCCGATACCGCCGTTATCGTTTTTGACGCGGCGTCATAAACAGCGCGTGCACCAAGCGCCTTGAAAAGGGTGTTATATGGTGCAAACGACCTGCCGTCCTGCATTAAAACCGGCACAACATTGAGTGTTTTCGTCCCAAGCTTGAGGTGAATCGGCGCCGCCGCCGCCGCAACCGACATCGGCAGCAACAACACCAGACAAAGCGCCCCTGCGATAAGCCCTCTTATGTATCGACGCATCAGATTTCCTCCCGGTAATCTGCTTCTTTAGAAGCATTATTTTGCCGTATTCGTTTTGAAATTCCTCTTCCTTACTATTATAGCAAAATATAAATATATTTCAATTTATTTATAGTGCCCAGACAATAACAAAGACGGGAGATATCTCCCGCCTTTGTTATTCATTATCCGGTGCGCCAGCGTCGTATGAAAACACCTATTCGTCCAACTTCAAAACCGCCATGAAGGCTTCCTGCGGCACCTCGACGCTCCCGAGGCTCCGCATGCGCTTCTTGCCTTCTTTTTGCTTTTCAAGAAGCTTTTTCTTGCGGGTGATATCGCCGCCGTAGCATTTGGCCAAAACATCTTTCCGCATGGCCTTGATTGTCTCGCGGGCAATGACCTTGCCGCCGATGGCCGCCTGCACGGGGATTTCAAAGAGCTGTCGCGGGATGTTGTCTTTGAGTTTTTCGGCAATCCTTCTGCCGCGCGCATAGGCCTTGTCCTTGTGGACAATAAAAGACAGCGCATCCACGACCTCGCCGTTGAGCAGAATATCGAGCTTTACAAGCTCGGATGGCCTGTACCCGAGAAACTCATAGTCAAGTGAGGCGTACCCGCGTGAGCGGGATTTGAGCGCGTCAAAAAAGTCATAGATAATTTCGTTGAGTGGCATGTCGTATTGCAGCTCGACGCGCGCCGTGTCAAGATACGTGAGCGCCTTGTATTCACCCCGCCGGTCCTGACAAAGATCCATAATGTTGCCGACGTATTCAGGCGGGCAGATGATGGCGGCTTTGACAAAGGGCTCCTCCGCCTGCTCAATATGGGCCGGGTCGGGATAGTTAAGCGGGTTATCAACCAGGATCGTCTGCCCGTCCGTTTTCGTCACGCGGTAGATAACGCTGGGAGCCGTCGTAATAAGGTCAAGATTGTATTCGCGCTCGATCCGCTCCTGAATAATCTCCATATGCAAAAGGCCGAGAAAGCCGCAGCGAAAGCCGAAACCCAAAGCGACTGACGATTCCGGCTCGAAGCTGAGCGCCGCGTCGTTGAGCTTGAGCTTTTCCAGCGCGTCGCGCAGGTCCGGGTATTCTGCGCCATCGACCGTGTAGATGCCGGAATAGACCATCGGTTGCGCAGGCTTATAGCCCGGCAGTGCCTCTTGCGAGGGGTTCTCCGCCCCTGTGACAGTGTCGCCGACCTGGGTGTCGGCAACATTTTTGATGCTGGCCGTCAAATATCCAACGTCGCCGGCGCACAAGACGTCGCACGGTTCCATGCCGATTGGGCGTAAATGCCCGATTTCAACGACGCGGTATTCAGCGCCGGTTGCCATCATCCGAACCGTCATATCCGGGCGCAGCTCGCCGTCAAACAGCCGCAGATAGACGATGACGCCGCGGTACGCGTCGTACTGGCTGTCAAAAATGAGCGCGCGGAGCGATTTTGAGCAATCGCCCTTCGGCGCGGGGACGTTTTTAACGATGCTCTCGAGCACCTCGTCAATGCCGATGCCGAGCTTGGCTGAAATTTCCGGCGCGTCAAGCGCTGGCAGACCGATGATGTCCTCGATTTCAGCCTTGACCCTTTTCGGGTCAGCAGCAGGCAAGTCAATTTTATTGACAACAGGGAGAATCTCAAGATTATGCTCCAGTGCAAGGTAGGTGTTAGCCAGTGTTTGGGCTTCGATCCCCTGCGCCGCGTCGACAACGAGAATCGCCCCCTCGCAAGCCGCGAGAGACCGTGACACTTCGTAGTTAAAATCAACGTGACCCGGTGTGTCGATCAGGTTAAGCGTATACGTTTCACCGTCACAGGCTTTGTATGTGAGGCCGACGGCGCGTGCTTTGATCGTAATGCCGCGCTCACGCTCGAGCTCCATGTTGTCCAGAAGCTGATTTTCCATGTCTCGCGCGTCGACGGCGCCGCATTTTTCGAGCAGCCGGTCGGCCAGCGTCGATTTGCCGTGGTCAATGTGGGCTATAATAGAAAAGTTGCGGATTTTTTCTTGATCGATCATGTACACACCTCATGGCGCATTTATTGTCTCGAATGTCCAGCGTCATCCCATTGAAGGCGTTTTCAGCTTCCGGACCGATTCTTCAACAGCCACGAAGAGCTTATCCAATGCATCTTGGGATTCCGGATATTTTGCTTTGATTTCCTCTAATATCAATAAGCGTTTGTATTGTGGGTCATGTCTGATGCGAATAATCTGGGTCATACAAAAATCTTCTGAAATCTTGATCGCCGCATCAAGCAGCATGCTGCTCTCATCTGCTGGGCGGCGGCACATAGCGGCGAGGAGGCGGTACATCCAGAATTCAAAATAGTCTCTGACTGATGCCGTTAACGTATCGTCTCCGATATCTTTTAGAAGCGACAGGAGCAGCGCCGCGTTGTCAAGGCTGCTTCTGATGCTGTCTGTGAAGCACGGCATGGCGATGTTATCACTGCATGCCTCCTGCCGGGCGCGGCCAAGAATAAAGTCTGCCGAAACACTGTAATAATCACAGGCTTTTATAATGAATTCCATCTTAGGCTCACGGACGCCGTTTTCGTAATGTGACAGAAGCGCCTGCGAAATTCCAAGGTCGTCAGCCACTTTCTTTTGGCTGAAGTTTTTGCCGCGCCGGAGATTCGTGAGCGCTTTTGCGAAATTAGGCTTCATATGTTTGGCACCTTTCGTCAGACCTTCGCCGTGCGGTCTTCTGCGTTTTCCGATACTGGGGCAGCCGGAACGCCTGCCATCTCCCGGCTGCTATATTACAGTTAGTATAGTATAGCCGGAAGATCTCTTTTTGTAAATAAGATTTCACAAAGCCTTCTTGCGCTTTTTTCCTGTTGGTGGTAAAGTAGGACGTTGTATCAATAAATTTTTAATATAAATTCGAGGTATCGAAAATGACGGAGAAAAGAGTAATCATCGAAGGCTCTGGAAAGCATTGCCACGTCACGCGCGAAACGCTGGACACGCTCTTTGGAAAGGGGTTTGAGCTTGTCCCTAAAAAGTGGCTGTCGCAGCCCGGCCAGTTTGCCTCCGACCAGAAGGTGACCGTCGTCGGCCCAAAGGGCCAGACGACCGTGACGATCATCGGCCCCTGCCGCCGTGCCGATCAGGTAGAGCTCTCCTTTACCGACGCCCGTGCGCTCGGTTTTGAGCCACCGGTTCGTGAAAGCGGCGATTTAAAAGGCAGCCCCGGCTGTAAGCTTGTCGGCCCCAGCGGCTCTGTCGACATTGAAAGCGGCGTTATCATCGCCAAGCGCCATCTGCATTTAACACCGGAGGACGCCGAAAAGTTCGGTCTTCATGATAAACAGGTCATCAAAATCCGTGTCGATGGCGATCGCGCGCTTATTTTTGATGAGGTTGTCGCCCGTGTCAGCCCTGACTACGCCACGTTTGCGCACCTCGACTACGATGAAGTTAACGCAGCAGCGCTTTTCGGCACGCCAACCGGCGTGATTATTGACTGAAATAACGGCAAATAAAAAGGCTGCCCTTCTTCGGCAGCCTTTTTAGTACGATGGTGTTTAAAAAACAATGTTTAAAATAAGTGTCAGGACAACGAAAACAATCGCCACCCATTTCGTAGCTCTGGCCAGCTTTGAATCGAGCGTTTTCATCTTGTTTTTTGACAGATATGTGTCCGATCCGCCGCCAATGACGCCGGAGAGGCCGGCCGTTTTGCCTGTCTGCAAAAGGACAACGGCAATGAGGATAACACAAGTAATGAGCTGAAAAATCGTAACGACCGTTTCCAGGAGGATCATTCCCTTCAAATCAAGTAACGCGCCGGATGGCGCGACAATTGCGTATTCGTTATAATAACACAACTTTGATGCGTTGACAAGAGCTTTTTGCGTTTTCGTCGGCGCCTCGGGAGGATGACCGATGCTGTTCGATACACACGCACATTATGATGACGCTCAATTTGATCCAGACCGCGATGCCTTGCTCGCCTCGATGCCGGAAAACGGCATTGAGCTAATCGTGAACGCTTCCAGCAATCTGTGTTCGGCGCAGGCCGGGCTAAAGCTTGCCGAGGCGTATCCGTTTATTTTTGCAGCCGTCGGCGTCCACCCGCACGATGCCGGTGACATGAACGACGCAACACTCATAGCGCTTGAAGACCTGTTAAAGCACCCGAAAGCCGTCGCCGTCGGCGAAATTGGGCTAGACTACCACTATGATTTCTCCCCGCGCGAGATTCAGCAGCAGCGCTTTCGTGACCAGCTTGCTCTGGCCAGACGCGTCGGGCTGCCTGTTGTAATCCACGAGCGCGAGGCCACGCATGACGTTTTGTCAATTCTCGATGATTTCCCTGATGTCCGCGGCGTCTTCCACTGCTATTCCGGCAGCTGGGAGACGGCCAAAGGCCTCTTGGATAAGGGGTGGTATCTCTCGTTTACCGGTGTTATCACCTTTAAAAACGCGCGCCGCGCCGTCGAGGTGCTCGAAAAAATGCCGCGTGACCGCATCATGATCGAAACAGATTGCCCTTACCTTGCGCCGGAGCCGATGCGCGGCCGCCGCAACAGCTCATTATATTTAAAATTTACGGCGTTGAAGCTCGCCGATATCATCGGCGTATCCCCGGAGGACGCCTGTCAGCTGACCCTGGAAAACGGCCGTCTCTTTTTTGGCATTTAACAGCATATTGTCTCCATTGCCGCTATTTCAAGTTCGTTCATAGAGTATTCACACTTTGTTAAATTGTTGGCGGTCCAACTTGCGATATACTTTTCCCGGCAGTTATTGCTGTACAGCGCCATTTTCTGTCTGCGCTGATAATATTTTAAGGGGGGAACCTCTCTTGATCGAAGTGCGTGACCTCGTTAAGCGGTACGGTAGCCACACCGCTGTGGATCATCTGAGCTTTAAGGTCGAAAAGGGGCAGATATACGGCTTTCTCGGCCCCAACGGCGCTGGTAAAACAACGACAATGAACATTATGACAGGCTACATCGGACCGACGGCCGGTGACGTTATTATTAACGGTCACAATATCCTTGATGAACCGGAAGCCGTCAAGCGCGCCATCGGGTATCTGCCGGAACAGCCGCCGCTGTACACCGACATGACGCCCCTCGAGTACCTCGACTTCGCGGCCGAGCTGAAAGGCCTTGACAAAGAGTCGCGCCAGGCCGCTGTTGACGACGTCATCGGGATGACAAAAATCGTCGCTGTCAAAGACCGCCTGATCAAGAACCTTTCCAAGGGGTACAAGCAGCGCGTCGGTCTGGCGCAGGCCATTCTCGGTCTGCCGGAGATTATCATTTTAGACGAGCCGACCGTCGGGCTCGACCCAAAACAAATATTAGAAATCCGCGAGCTAATACGCGGCCTCTCAAAAGATCATACGATTCTTCTCAGTTCCCATATCCTCTCGGAGGTCCAGGAAATCTGCGACCACGTCCTGATTATTCACGAAGGGCATCTTGTCGCCTCTGGTACGCCCGCCGAGCTTGAAAAACAGCTGACAAGTCACGCCGTCGAGATGACGGTTAAAGGTGACGACGCCGACAGTATTAGAAAGCTTTTTTCAGACATTCCGGATGTCGTCAATGTCAGCTGCCGCCTTTTTGCGCCGGGTGAAGTCCATGTCACCGTCGAGGCACAAGGGCTTGCTGATGTGCGTGCATCACTTTTCTATGCCTGCGCAGCCGCCGATAAGCCTATTCTGATGATGCGCCAGTCAGGCGTTTCCCTAGAGGATATCTTCTTAAAACTCACTTCAGAAAAGCCTGAAGCAGGCGATATACATTCGAGCCGGAAGGTTGGTGATGCGTCATGACGGCCATTTATAAACGCGAGGTTCGCTCCTACTTTTTTTCGATGATCGGCTGTATATACGCTTTTGTCGTCCTGCTTGTGATTGGACTGATGTTTCTCTTTACAAATCTGCTCGGCGGATACCCTTATTTCGCCATTACAATTGCCAACTGGCTTTTCCTGCTCGTTATGGTTTTCGCCGTTCCTTTTCTGACAATGCGCTCTTTGGCGGAAGAGCGCCGCGCTAAAACCGATCAGATGCTTTTGACATATCCCGTATCCGTTTCCCAGGTTATTCTCGGCAAGTTTTTCGCCATGGTAACGGTTTATGCTGTCCCGCTCATCATCTCCTGTCTGATCCCCCTGATCATTTCGTGGGACAGCGCCGGCGCAGGCTCCTTGATGATTGACTTTTCCGCCATTTTGGCGCTCATCTGCCTCGGGTTTCTGTTCGTCTCCGTCGGTATGTTCATTTCTTCCCTCACGGAGAGCCAGGTCATCGCGGCCGTTTTGTCAATGGGTGTTTTGCTATTGCTCTTCCTTTGGTCGGATCTGGTCTCTTTGCTGCCGCAGACAGTGGCGGCTTCGTTGATCGGCTTTTTTATCATCCTGCTTATTCTTCTCTTTATTTTGTATCATTTGTCTCACAACGCGACGGCAACGGCTTTTGTCGGCCTCGGCGGCGCGCTCACTCTATTCGGTCTGCTCCTTTTCGGCAGGGGCTTGCTGCCCGGTTTGCTGAACAAGATACTCGGAATTTTTTCGGTTACTGAAACCATTAACAATTTTTCCAGCTACAACGTTTTTGATTTGAAAGGGCTGTTATTTTTCCTCTCCTTTGCCGCCCTGTTTGTTTTTCTCACCATACAGTCCGTCTCAAAACGGCGCTGGAGCTGAAGGAGGATGCGAATTTGAGTAACGAACTGATGAAAAAAGTTAAAAACCTTGTTAAAAAGCTTAATGGCGAAAAAACGGCCGGTACAAAACGCGGCATGATGACAGCTGCTGTTTCCGCTGTCGCCGTGGCCGTCGCGGTCATTTTTAATCTCGTGCTTGGCAGTCTGCCGGCGCGGACGCTGCAGTACGACATCTCTGGAAAGGACCTATACACGGTATCGGGCGATACGGTCTCCTATCTCAAAGGGCTTGATAAAGATATTTCTATCGTCGTTCTCGCCAAAGAATCCCAGCTTGACGAGCATCTGACGAAATTTTTAAAAAACTATGCCGCGCAGTCTCAGCACCTTTCTCTTAAAATAATCGACCCAGTTTTAGACCCCACGGCGCTGAAAACGTATGGCGCAGAGCAAAACACCGTCGTCGTCACCTGTTCTGACACCGGCCGTTCAAAAATGCTCTATATTAATGGGGTCGACGGCATTCAGGACGGCCTCATTATTAACGACTTTAACACGTACTATTCCACCCAGACGCTCAAGCCGATTGCCATCGACGCCGAAGGCCAGCTGACAGGTGCCGTCACTTACGTAACGAGCACCACCTCCTCGAATATCTACACGCTGACCGGTCATGACGAAGCCGGCCTCGGCGCAAACGCGCAGGACACCCTAGAGAAGGCGAACATCACCGTCTCCTCCCTCAATCTGCTCACGGCACCTTCGATCCCGACCGATTGTGAGCTTGTTGTCTGCGTGAGCCCGGAAAAGGACCTGGCCGACGTTGAGCTCTCAACCCTGCAGGCTTATCTCCAAAACGGCGGGCATCTTATGCTGTTTGTTAAGGACGCCTCCCTTAAAAACTTTAACACCCTGCTCAAGGCCTACGGGCTTGAGCCGCTTCAAGGAACCGTTGGGGACACCGAGCGGTATAACCAGCAGTACGCCAGTTATTACGGGCAATATTTATTTTACCCCGTTTTGTCGACCGACAGCGACATCACGTCGTCCATCACTTCAGACGCCATTGTACTCAATCCCAGCGCTTTAACGCTCGTCACGCCCGCGCAGGCAAACATCGCCGTTGCACCGCTGCTCACGACCTCGGAAAGCGGCGTTCTTGCTTCCGGCAGCGCCTCAACAAAAGGTACGTATATTGTCGCCGCGACGGCTGTCGTATCGCCCTCGGATGAAGCATCTGCCAGCACGCGGCTGACAGTATTTGGCGGTGCCTCGCTGATCGACAACGACCTGACGTCCTCCTTTACAAACCTCTCAAACCTGGACATCTTTTTAAACGCTGTTTCGGCAAATTTGAAAAACCCATTAAACACTGTCAATATTCCAGCCAAAAGTCTGCAGGTTCAGCCGGTTGAAATCACACATCCCGCACTCTGGAGCGTGTTATTCCTCGCTGTTATCCCCGTTGGCGTTTTGGTGACAGGGCTCGTCGTCTGGACAAAACGGAGACAGCGCTGATGAAAAAAAGCGTCAAACAGCTTTTAATCCTGTCTGCCGCTCTTGTTATTTGCGTCGGCGCTTACATCGGCGTGTCCGTCTATAATGCAAACACGGCAAAAAAGCAGGCCGAAGCTGAAAGTAAAACGGCGCTGTACAGCGCCGTCATGGGATCGCCTATTCAAATTTCCTGTCAAAGTGCGGGACAAACGCGTTCCTACTCTTTTGAGAACGGGATCTGGTATGACAATGGCAACAGGTCCGTGTCTGTTGACCAGACGGCTCTTGATGCGATTGCGTCCGCGCTCGATAGCCTCAAGGCTGTTGATACGCTCAGCGCGCCGTTATCACTTGAAGTCTACGGCCTCGAGCAACCGCTTTACACGGTTCAGGCAGCCGATAAAGACAATAAAGAATTCAGCCTGCGTATTGGGACGCAGACCGGTGAAAACTATTACGTGCAGGTAGCTGGTGCCAATGCGGTTTATACCATACCATCAGCGCTTGCCAATGCCTTGGCGGCAGTGATGACGGCGTCGTGATTGCTTTCCGCATGCCCCGAAACTGATGAAACTACCGCAAGAGAAGCCGCGGGACGATAACCTGAAAATCGGTTGCCGCTTTCGAAGGAAAGTGGCCATGACGCATGGATTTCAAAGACATGAAAGCTGCGTTTTGCCGAAGGAGGTTGCCGTCCCGCTTATGCTGCCCGGGAAATCATGGGTTCAGCCTCTGCGAAATCAGAGGCTTTTAAAGTCCTCGATGAGCTTTTTAACATTGTCGCCGCTGGCGCTGACCATACCGGTTTTGGAAACCGTACCGCCTTTTGCCTGACAAACTTTCGCCATCTGTTTGATAGCGCCTTTGCCACCCCAGAAGGACCGCGTGACAAACAAGCCGACCTTCTGCCCTTTGAGGGACGGGATTTTATCTAAGTAGAGCTTCATGACGGAAGCGAGCGATAGCCCCCAAACGGGCGAAGCGAGAATGACCGCGTCGTATCCTTCCGTACCCGGCGCCGCAGCGACTTTTGACAAGTCGTCACCGGCCGTCGTGACCTGTTCCAAAAGGACGTAATTGCCAGAAGAAAGAAGTGCCTCTTTGAGTTTTTTCGCCACGGAGAGTGTCTTGCCAGTTTTCGAATAAACAATGATGCCAATTTTCATTTTATTATTCTCCTTCTTTCTAAATTGGGTGGCTGGATGCTAGACGTTGCCAGTATAACATAAATAATTTTGCTCTTCAACTAATTTTCATAAAGGATGACAAAGGTTTTGCCTTTTTTTCAAAGACTTTGTATCTTTTGCCGTTGCAAAGTTATCTCTTTTCAACGGGCCCTCTTTTTTAACGTCCATTCTGGCGCAGCATCTCAAATTTTATTAACCGCGAGAAGAACAAAATTCACAATAAACAGAATCGTTGCGCCGTACATGATCGGGTGCACTTCCTTAAATTTTCCCTTGAGAAGACGAAGCGTCACAAAAAGTATAAACCCAAAGGCAATACCTGTTGTAATGCTGTAGGTAAATGGCATCATTGCCACTGTGACAAAAGCCACAGCCGCTTCTTCGAAATTGTGCCAGTCAATATCCAGAACAGATCCCATCATAAGAATACCGACAACGATCAGCGCGGGAGCCGTAGCGCAGGCCGGAACAATGCCGATAACCGGCGCGAGAACGAGGCTCAGTGCGAAAAGGATCGCCGTCACCACGGAGGTAAGCCCTGTCCGACCACCCTCGGCAATACCGACGGCACTCTCGGCATAGGCCGTTGTATTAGATGTTCCGACAAAAGCGCCTGTAATAGTCGCACACAGGTCGGCAAACAGTGCTTTGTCCATCCGCGAGTGAAGTCCGCTGGCCGAATATAAGAGTTCCTCGTCTTTCTGGTCGAAGATTCCCGTACGCCGACCAATACCGACAAAGCACCCCAGCGCGTCAAAAATATCGGTAAGGACAAAGGCGATGATGGCGGTAAAAGCGAGAACGAGTCTGCTTGGGTCAGCAAACAAACCCGTAAAATCCATTTTGAAAGCGGTGTCTTTAATCGCCGCGATAGACGACCCGATTGCAGAAGGAGATATGGAAATCGAGCTAAAAAACGCACTCGCCGTTGTATCTGCCGGAATTGACGGGAAGAAAACACTGGGTTTGATTCCGCAAGCTATACAGATCAGCGTAATTGCCGTTGTCGTTATAATACCGATTAAGATAGCCCCTTTGACCTTTTTAGCCATCAGAACAATTATCAGCAAAACGCCGATGATAGCGAGCAGAACGGCAGGATTTGAGAAATTGACAAGCGAGGGCACCGCCGAGGAATTAGCGATGACAGTTGCGTCTGCCGGGGTCTTACCAAGGAAAAGAAATGTGCCAGGGTCTGACGTGAATTTTAGCAATCCTGCGTCTTTAATGCCGATATAGGAGATAAACAAGCCGATACCGCCGCCGATTGCCCCCTGAAGCGTCTTAGGAAGAGAGCGGATGATCGCCTTGCGAAGGCCAGTCGTTGTAATGATGATGTTGATAACACCACAAATAAGTACCATCGCCAGCGCTTGTTCCCATGTAAAGCCCATGATCTGGCAGATGGTGAAGGTGAAAAACGCATTCATCCCCATACCCGGAGCAAGCGCAAATGGGACATTTGCAAAAAAAGCCATCACAAGCGTTCCGACGACAGACGCGATGATGGTGGCGACAAATATACCCTGAGGCGAAAACGGGTTGTCCGGCGTTCCGGCGAGTGTCAGGATGTTCGGGTTGACAAAGATAATGTACGCCATGGTGACAAACGTGGTAATGCCTGCGATGATTTCAGTTCTGACATTGGTGCCATATGTCTTAAGCTTAAATAATTTCTCCATAAGTATCTCCTCTCTTCTAATGCTAGTGTGCTTATTGGTGATATATTACACTATACTTTTTTCATGCACAAGTTCATTTATATATTTTGTCCTAATTTTATGCTTTCGGGTCATACTATAAGGTATCTGCTCAAAGAGGTACCTAACGATGTCCACCTATACCCGACTGAACGAAGTTTTTCACGCATCACCTGTGATCCCCTATAACGAAGATTCAAAAATCGTTTTAATTGGGGACTGCCATCGCGGTGACGGCAGCTGGATCGACAATTTTCTGCACAACAGGCCCCTTTACTATGCGGCGCTGCGCCATTACTATGATGGCGGCTTTACGTATATAGATCTCGGCGACAGTGAAGAGCTGTGGAAATTTAAAAGTCTGCGCGATATCAGCAGTATTTACATTGATATCTACCGCCTCCTGCACCACTTTTACGCCGAAAACCGCCTTTTCATGATTTATGGCAACCACGACATGGCTAAAAAGGATCCGCAATACGTCCATGAAAATATGGCGCGCTATTACGATAATCATACGAACCAGTATGAGCCGCTTTTTGAAAATATCACCGTTCACGAAGGTCTTATTCTTCGTCACGCGGTGACTGAAAAAGAGCTTTTCCTCGTGCATGGGCATCAGGGCGACCTGCGGGACGATCAGTTCTGGCGCAGCGGGCGTTTTTTTGTCCGGCATTTCTGGCGCCGGATGGAGCTTTTAGGCTTTAAAGATATCACGAGCGCCGCCAAAAATAACGTCAAGAAAAAACGCGTTGAGCGCAGCCTGACACAATGGGCCATCCAAAACAACACATATATCGTTGCCGGTCACACACATCGCCCTGTCTGCCCGCTTGACCCAAAAATCCCGTATTTCAATGTCGGCAGCGCCGTCCATCCAAGCTGCATCACGTGTCTTGAGCTTGTCGGCAATGCTCTAACGCTTGTCAAATGGAGCGTCCGGCCAACGGAGAACTTGTTGCTGTCAGTTGCGCGTCAGGAGATCGCCGTTCCGAGAAACCTCTCTGTCTATACTGACGAATGAATGATTTCGCCAGCCATATATTCAGACGATATATAATATCTTCATCTCCGGCAACGCTTTCAAAAGCCGCTCTCTGAAAAAGGCTTCAGCGACTGTGCGCAGCGGCTGCCGGTAGCAGTATTTGCCGCGCCCTCTGCCCGTCTGATATTCTTTATCAAACAAGACCGGCGCGTTCGGAAACGCTTCTGTATTAATCGCATTTTGGACATAGCTGTACGTCATAAAAATAATTTCGATGAAGGACGATTGTTTAACGCGGGCACTCAGCTTTTCTTGAAGCGTTTCTATAAGCGCGCCATACTGTGCTTCCCAGTCCTCCAAAAGAATGACCGGCGCGATGAGAATCCCCGTCCGATAACCGGCCTGACACATTTTATTGAGGGCTTCGATACGCATAGCAAGCGGTGATGTGCCAAGCTCAATACGCCGAATGATTTCCTCCGGGTTGACGCTCATACGGAAAACGGTCTTCCCCCGATGGTCAAGGCTTAAAAGAGGCTCCACCATATCAAACTTCGTCGGGAATGTGATGTGGCCCGTCCCGTGTGCGCCAAACTGCTCGATCGTCCATGGCAAATTTTCCGTTACGGTGTTCTCCAATACAAGATCGCTGTTGCTGCCGATTTCAAACGTCAGCGGCTTTTCTGCCGCTCTGCTTTTTTTAATGATCCTGTCCATCATGTCTTCCCGATTAACAAATACCCGCAGATATGCGCATTTATTGTATGTGCAGACAAGGTAACAGTATAGGCACATGGCGCTGCAGCCGGAAGAGGTATATGGCACAAGATAGTCTGAAACCTTGTGATTTTCAACGTATTTGTGTGTTTTCCGCACGCCGACGACGAGGCTTCTTTTCATCCGCGCAAATTCCCGGTTTTCCATCTGCTGCATTTGCGGAATACTGTTATGGCTTTTGATTGGAATCCAGTCGGCCACATCGTATTTTTGCCGGAGCATTTTCCCCAGCGGATAATGGAGCGCGTCCGGCTCATAATACACAGCTTCGGGGTGCATTCAATCCATCCCACCTAAAATTCATATTCAAAGCTTGCCTGATCCGTTGTGATGTCAAAAAGGACGCGGCCTTTTTCCGTCAGTGTATAACGTGCCTTGCAGCAAAGGCCTTCCCGGACAAGCCGCGTCATTTTACCGGACGACGGTGCGCGCAAGGCCGTCGTATGCCCCGATATCAGTTCCGCCGTCAGCACGTAAGCGTCCTGATAAACGCGCAGCGTCTTGCCCCCCGTATAATGGAGCTTCGCCCCGCGGTACGTGGCAAATCGCAGCTCCCGGCCACGCCAGAAAACAAAGCCGATGACGCCCACAAACGGGCGCCCAAACGGCCGGACGACGGCGGCCGACAGCATCAGCGAACATGGCCGCGCATCAAACCAACTGTACTGCGTCCAAATATAGCGTTTCGGAAACGAGCGCCCGCTGTCGCCCTCCACATAGCCGACACCGTCTTTAAAATCAAGAAGGCGTCCGTTTATCGTCACGCGGCCGGTGACGGCGTGCGTCACGCTATAAACACTGTGACGGCATTCCATAAACGGCACAAAGCGATACGGCCCCATGATATCGCTATCCGGCATCGTCCATTTGCCGTACCGGAGATGCCCCGTTGCGATGACGTTCGCTGATTGGACGTTGAGCTCAATGCCTTTTTTTGAAAACGTGCTGTCGGCAAGCGTTATGGCGGTATTGTAATTGTCAATGCGCGCGACGGACGCCGGAAAATCAAGATAAAAGGACGCGTCCTTCATGATGATCTGCAGGGACGCCCGCTCGCGCCCGCCCTTTTCAACAGAAACAGCCGGGATGAGTGCGAGCATGTTGCCACCGGCTTGCTGTTTAAAATACCAGCCTTCAAATCGTCCCGCCATCACTTTCTCCTCAGCTTTATGATTGACCTTCAAACGCAGCCACGCTGTTTTAGTATTCTCCGTCTATTGATATCCATTCTGTTTGCCGTCTCTTTTCTGCCGTCTTAAAAAATAAAACCGAAGGACAAAAATCCTTCGGTTTTATTGTAATTTCTTCACGTTTACAGCGGGTAATCGACAAAGCCGCTTGTCGTGAGCGTTTTGGCGTATTGAAAGCCGCAGGCCTTGGCCAGTTCTGCCGCTTCGCTGAATTGATAGCAGATCGACGCCCCATCGTGGCTGTCACTCGAGAGGATGATTTCGCCGCCGCGCGCTTTCAGTTCCTTTAAAAGAAAAGCTGCGGGATACGGGGCCTTTTTCCCAACGCGGTACATCGCGCCCGTGTTGATTTCAAACAAACGGTGTGTTTCTAAAACAGCAACGAGCGCCTCTATCGCCACGTTTTGATACCGTTTATCTGCCTCGTCAAAAAACCGGCCGCCCTCGTTGAATTTCGTGACAAGATCAAAATGCCCGATGAAGTCTGGGTTCGTTTTCCTGGCAATGTCGGCGGCTGTGGCATAAAAATCCCGGAAGTAGGCGTAAAAATCCCCGCCGTAGTGGCGCGTGACGTCATCTTGCTGCACCGCGTCGCTCTCGTCAACGAGCAAATATTCACCGTCCTTTTTGATGTAATGGCAGGAGCCAATCACATAATCAAAACCGGCTGTCGGCTCGGTGGCATAATAGTCCTGCTCGATGCCGGTAAAAAGCGTGATCCGGTCACCGTATGTCTCTTTCAAGCGGGTCATTTCGTCGACAAACGCCGCCGTTTTATCAGGGCTCATGCACCAGTCTGTCTCAAAGCCCATATAGGCGTGGCCGGAGAGGCCGAAGGCGACAAGCCCTTTTTGGACGGCGGCACGCACCATCTCTTCGCACGATTCCGACCCATCGCAATACGTTGTGTGTGCGTGAAAATTCGATAAGGTCATGGCGTCATTTTCTCCTGCTTCACTTTCTTGTCGACAATGTGCCGGGCGGCAAGCTCGCTTTTGATATCGTCAAGCGTGATGCCCATTTCGATCATGAGAACCAAAACGTGATACGTCAGGTCGGCGATTTCATACACCGTCTCTTTATTATCGCCCGCTTTTCCGGCGATGATGACCTCCGTAGACTCCTCGCCGATTTTTTTTAGGATCTTATCAATACCCTTTTCAAAGAGATACGTTGTATACGAGCCCTCTTTGCGCTCCCTTTTACGCCCAATAAGCAGCGCCATCAGATCATCCAGCGAAAAGGTCGGTGTCGATTCGCCGATGTAAACATCGTCATTAAAACATGAATCCGCGCCTGTGTGGCAGGCCGGGCCGTCTTTCCTGACGGTGACGGTCAAAGCGTCCCTGTCGCAGTCGGCCTGGATGCGGACGATGTGCTGGACGTTGCCGGACGTCTCCCCCTTGCGCCAGAGAGCCTGCCGCGAGCGCGACCAAAAGCATGTTCTGCCCTCTCGCATGCTGATTTCAAGGCTCTCCTTGTTCATATAGGCCACCGTCAGGACTTTTTTTGTCTCCTCGTCAAGAACGACGGCGGGGATCAGCCCCTTCTCGTCAAATTTCAGCGCATCGATGTCAATCATCATAACTTTTATATCCTCACGTTGATGTTTTCGTTTTTTAACACAGTTTTCAGGTCCTTGATGCTGACCTCGCCGAAGTGGAATATCGAGGCCGCCAAACCGGCGTCCACTTTTGGCAGGACGTTGAAGAGTTCGGTAAAATCCGCGATTTGGCCGGCACCGCCCGATGCAATCACGGGGATGGATACGGCATCGCAGACGGCCGCCAGCATTTCTAGGTCAAAGCCATTTTTCACGCCGTCCGTATCAATACTGTTGACGACAAGCTCGCCCGCGCCGAGGCTCTGGCCGCGTTTGACCCACTCAATAGCGTCCATCCCGGTGTCTTCGCGTCCACCCTTGGCAAACACGCGGAACTGCCCGTCGACACGTTTAATATCCACCGATAAAACGACGCACTGATCGCCATATATCTTAGCCGCTTCATGAATCAGCCCCGGGTTCTTTATCGCGCCGGAATTGACGCTCACTTTATCCGCTCCGCATTTTAGCACTCTGTCGAAATCGTCTGTCGTGTTGATGCCGCCGCCGACGGTGAGCGGGATGAAGATGCAGCTTGCGACCTCCTTGAGAATATCGGTGAAAAGCCGCCGCTCCTCGAAGGAGGCCGTGATGTCGTAAAAAACAAGCTCGTCGGCACCGTTGTCACTGTAGAATTTGGCGAGCTTCACCGGGGACGACACGTCGCTGAGCCCTAAAAAATTGACGCCCTTGACAACGCGCCCGTCCTTCACGTCAAGGCAGGGGATAATTCTTTTCGTAATCATCGCAGAGCCTCCCCGCTAAGCTTGGCCTCTTGGATGGCCGACTTAAGCTCAAGATGACCTGTGTAAAGGGCTTTGCCCAAAATAGCCCCGTAGAGACCGAGCGACCGTAGCGCGTGGATATCTTCAAGCGACGTCACGCCGCCCGAGGCGATAATGTCGGCTTTTATTTCAGCCGAGAGGCTTTGATAGAGCGCCGTGTTCGCCCCGCCGAGAACGCCGTCCTTCGAAATGTCGGTACAGATCACTGTCTTCACGCCGAGCGCGTCCATCTCGCGGCAGAACTCCATGCCAGTGCGCCCGGTGACCTCCGTCCAGCCCTTGATGGCAACGTAACCGTCCTTGAAGTCGATGCCGACGGCGATCCGGTCACCAAACGCTTTGACCATATCGCCAACAAAGCCGGGCTTTGTGACGGCCGCCGTGCCGAGAATGACGCGGCTGACACCGAGGTCACAGTATTTTTCAATCACGTCACGCGTGCGGATGCCGCCGCCCACTTGGAGAGAAAGGCCGCTTTCAGCAAGCTTTCGGATCGTTTCAAAATTCGCGGTCGTCCCGTCCTTTGCCCCTTCGAGGTCGACGACGTGCAGATTTGACGCGCCCGCGTCACTGAAAGACCGGGCAACGCTGGCTGGGTCGTCGCTGTAAACCGTCATCTGGGCGTAATCACCCTTGAAAAGCCGGACGACGCAGCCGTTAAACAAATCAATTGCGGGAAAAATAATCATGGCGACTCCTTATATTTCGCAGAAAGCACGCAGAATGTTGAGTCCCACGTCACCGCTTTTTTCGGGATGAAACTGCGTCCCGTAAATGTTGCCGTCGGCAACAGCCGCCGTCAGCTCCGCGCCGTATTCCGTTGTGGCGATGACAGCTTCGTCGCAATCTGACGCATAGTAGGAGTGGACGAAATAGACGCAGTCACCCTCACGGATATATTTAAACAGCGGGCTTTTTGCCTTGTCTTTCGGAAAAATCAGCCCATTCCAGCCAATTTGCGGGATTTTATACCCCTTTGGGACAACCGGCTCCATGGAGACGACGCGTCCCTTGATGAGCCCAAGCCCCTCATGTTCGCCGTATTCATAGCTTTTTTCAAACAAAAGCTGCATGCCGAGACAGACGCCCAGCAGCGGCTTGCCGCTTCGCGCCTGTGCCGTGACAACGTCATACAGGCCGCTGTTTCGGAGCTTTCGGGCGGCGTCCTCAAAAGCGCCGACACCGGGCAGAATGATCCGGTCGCTGTTTTGCAGCGCGGTGGCACTGTTTGTAACGGCGGCATCCTGCCCGATATATTGAAGGGAGCTGCGCAGGGAAAAGAGATTCCCGACGCCGTAGTCTACAATGGCGATCATAGTGTACCTCGAATAGTCAGTCTGCGCTGCCGTCAGCCCGCAGGCATGACGGCGGCGATTTGTTTCAGATAACGCCCTTTGTTGACGGAATTTCGTCCTTGAACGCCGCATCGATTGAAACGGCCTTCGCCAACGCGCGTGTCAGCGCCTTAAAGCAGGCCTCGATAATGTGGTGCGTATTACCGCCCGCCAGCTGACGGACATGGAGCGTGATCCCCGCCTTGCGCACAAAGGCCAGCAAAAACTCCTCCACAAGCTCCGTATCCATACTGCCGACCTTGCCATCCGGCAGGTCCAGCCCATAGGCCAAACAGCTTCTGCCGGAGACGTCCACAGCGCATAAGACAAGCGCCTCGTCCATCGGCAGCAGCATGTCGCCATAGCGCTTGATGCCCTTCATGTCGCCGAGCGCTTCGGCAAACGCCATGCCCAGACACAGGCCGATGTCCTCCACGGTATGGTGCGCGTCGACATGGGTGTCGCCTTGGCATGTCAGTGTAACGTCAAAGCGCCCGTGCCGGGCAAAAAGTGTCAGCATATGGTCGAGAAAGCCGATGCCGGTGTCGACGGTGCTGTCGCCCCGCCCGTCGAGATTCAGCTTGAGAGAAATGTCTGTCTCCGCTGTTTTGCGCTGAATGTCGCTCTGCCTCATATTATGTCTCCCTTCCGAGAATCACCGCCAGCGCCGATAGCAGCGCTTTCATCTGCTCCGGCGTGCCGATAGTGATTCTAAGATAATCTGAAATTCTGTTTTTGTCAAAATGGCGCACAAGAATGCCGCGCGCCTTCAACTGCCGGTAGAGGTCGCCGCCCGACGCTTCGGGGTGCCGGGCGAAAAGAAAATTGGCAACGGATGCCGTCATCTGAAAGCCGAGCGCCTTGAGCCCTTCGGCCGTCTTTTCGCGCGTTGCGATGACCCGGCGGCACATGGCGTCATAATACGCCGCGTCGTCAAACGCCGCTTCCCCGGCCAGAAGAGCCGGGCGGCTGACATTATAGGAATTAAAAGAGTACCGAACGGCGTCAATGTCGTCTATCAGCGCCTTACAGCCGAACGCAAAGCCCAGCCGCGCACCCGCCAGGGACCGCGATTTCGAGCACGTCTGCACGACGAGCAGGTTGTCATATTTTTGAATGAGCCCGACGGCGGTGTCTCCCCCGAAATCGACATATGCCTCGTCAACGATGACGACGTTATCAGGGTTTGCGGCCAGAATCTTTTCGATCGCGTCAAGCGATACGGCAAGGCCCGTCGGCGCGTTCGGATTGGCAATGATAATCGTCTTGCCGATGCCAACGTAATCGTCGGCGCAGAGCGTAAAATCAGACCGCAGCGGGATAACGGCGCGCGGGATCCCAAACAGGTCACAATAGACGGGGTAAAACCCATAGGTGACGTCGGCAAAGGCCGCGGGCGTCTTTTCGTCGCAGAAGGCCATAAACGCAAACGCCAATGCCTCGTCCGACCCGTTTGACAAAAAGACATTTTCGGGTTCCAAGCCGTACTGTGCCGCGATTTTTTGTCGCAGTGCCTTCCCCGTCGGGTCGGGGTATAGGTTGAGCTTGTCGAGCGCGGCACTGACAAGCCGCTCGAGCACCATGGGTGACGGCGGATACGGCGATTCGTTTGTGTTGAGCTTGATATAGGCCATATCGGTCGGCTGCTCGCCGGGAACATACGGTACAAGATCAGAAAGGCGTTTGCTCAAAAACCGGCTCATGGCGTCACGTCTCTTTCTGCCTGAAGCCGGACGGTGACGGAGCGGGCATGCGCGTCAAGCCCCTCCCGTGCGGCAAAGGCCGCGACGTCTTGGGCCACCGCTTCAAGCGCTGTTTTCGTGTAGTAGGTAAATGACGATTTTTTTATGAAGTCGTCAACGGACAGGGGGCTTGAAAAGCGCGCCGTCCCCATCGTCGGCAGCGTGTGGTTCGGCCCGGCAAAATAGTCACCCAGCGCCTCGGGGCAATATTTCCCCAAAAAGATGGACCCGGCGTTTTGGATCATGCCGAGATAATCAAACGGGTTATCCACACAGATTTCCAAATGCTCGGGCGCAAGCGCATTCGAAATCTCCAGCGCGCGCTTCAGCGTTTCGGTAACAATGATCTTCCCGTTGTTATCAATCGCCTCTCTGGCAAATGCGCGGCGCGGGAGCGCCTCAAGCTGTTTTTCAAGCTCGACATGCACGGCTTCGGCGAGCGATGGGCTGTCCGTCACCAAAACGGCACTCGCGTTTTTGTCGTGCTCGGCCTGTGAGAGCATATCGGCTGCAACAACGGCGGGACGGCATGATGCGTCCGCGATTACGAGAATTTCGCTTGGCCCGGCAATCATGTCGATGGCAACAGTGCCGAAAACCTGTTTTTTAGCCTCAGCGACATAGGCGTTGCCCGGCCCCACGATTTTATCGACCCGCGGGACGGATGCCGTACCGTATGCCAGCGCCCCAACGGCCTGTGCCCCGCCGATTTTAAAAACCCTGTCTGCACCCGCGATGCGCGCCGCCGCCAGAATGTTCGGGGATACAACGCCGCTAGGCGCCGGCGTCGTCACGATGATTTCGCCGACACCGGCAAGCTTTGCCGGGATGCAGTTCATCAACACGGAGGACGGATAGCTTGCCGTCCCGCCTGGGACGTAGACGCCGACGCGCGCAAGCGGCGTAATTTTCTGCCCGAGGACGACGCCGTTTTTCTGTGTGACAACAAAGCCTTGCCGCACCTGGTTTCTGTGAAACGCTTCGATATTGGCGGCTGCTTTTTGCATAATGGCGACGAGTGCGTCGTCCGCCGTCTCCTCGGCCGCATCGAACTCCTCTTGTGTAACTTCCAAGGCTGCAAGCTCGGCGCCGTCAAATTTTTTCGCATACTGAAAAAGCGCTGCGTCGCCATTTTCCCGGACGTCGGATAAAATGGCGGCAACGGTCTTTTCGATACCGCTCGTATCGTCAGACCGGTAGAAGATTTGATCCGGCGAAACGTCGCCGTCTTTATAAATCCGAATCATTTTACTCAGCCCTCTTTTATCATGTCGGATACCCTGTCGCACAGGGTTCGGAGCTTTTCGTGCTTAAACCGGTAGCTGGCCTTGTTGGCGACGAGCCGCGCGCTGACCGGCACAATCGTCTCGATGACGCCGAGGTCGTTTTCTCGGAGTGTTGTACCCGTTTCAACAATGTCGACAATGACGTCCGACAGGCCGAGAATCGGCGCGAGCTCAATAGAGCCGTTGAGCTTAATGATATCAATTTCCCGGCCGAGGCCTGCGTAAAACGTTTTGGCGACGTTTGAAAACTTCGTGGCAACACGCAGCGTCCTGTCAAGGTCGTCGCGAAAGTCTTTTTTCGCCGCCACGCACAGTCGGCATTTGCCGACGTGGAGATCCAAAAGCTCGTAGATATCGGGCTCATATTCCAGAAGAATATCCTTCCCGGCGATACCGAGGTCGGCCGCGCCGCGCTCGACATAGATGGCCACGTCCGACGGCTTGACCCAGAAGTAACGGACGCCCGTCTCTTCATTTTCAAAAATGAGCTTTCTGTTGTTGTCCCATATGGCGGGGCAGCCGTAGCCAACGGCCTCGAATACCTCATAGACCTTTTCGCCGAGCCGCCCCTTCGGCAGCGCGATATTAATCCAGTCGTTCAAGAACGTCGAACCCCCCGTCTTTCATTTGATAAAGCTGCCTGTATTTAATGCCGTCGGCGGGCCCCCGCTCTGCCCGGACGCTCATGTTGTCATCCGTCAGCACTTTCACGGCCCGCGCCAGTGCCTGGGCGTCCGTCGTCTCGTCATAGAGAAGCAAAATATCCACGTCAAACGGCCGCGGCGCCTCATCAAACCGCTCGAGAAGGTCGAGATAGACGGCAAACCCAATGGCGCCGGCCTTTTTCCCAAAGCGCTCCAGCAGCTTGTCGTACCGCCCGCCGGACAAAACACCCGTCGGAATCCCGTCGACAAAGCCTTGAAAAATAATACCGTTATAATACGTCATGTCGTTGACGATGGAGAAATCGAGCCGGATATTCTCGCCCGCGCCGAAGCTCTTGATAACGGTGAAGACGCTTTCCAGTTCACTGACGGCATCGTCCGTTCTCTCGTTAATGCTGAGCTTCTTCAAAAGGCCGATGGTTTCCTCAAACGACCCATACAGAGCGGCGATCGCCGTGAGCCGCCGGGTATCATCTGCTTGAAGGCCGACGGCCTGCGACAGCTTTTCAATCTCCGGCACGTTTTTTTCACTGATGCACCGGAGCATGTGCGCCGCCTGCTCTTCGGCAAGACCCAGCCCGTCAAAAAGGCCGCTGAGATAGCCCATGTGCGAAATGTCCAGCGCGTATCTGCCGCTGATGAGCTGCAGGCTCCTGTCCGCCAGCAGTATAACTTCCGCCATGGCGTACAGGTCGATAGGGCCGATGCACTCAAGGCCAGCCTGCATCCGCTCTTTAAACTCGCGGCCTGTGTGCGACAGGCGGTAGACGTTCTCATTATAAAAATATTTGCACAGAGACGCGTCATCCTTCGCGTTTTTGACAATTGATAGCGTCACGTCCGGCTTTAATGCCAAAAGCTTTCCGTTTGTATCATTAAACGTGATAATCTGCTCGGACGCAAGAAAATTTTTATTTCGGACGTACAGATCATACTCCTCAAACTTGTTCATCTTATATTGTGTATAGCCGTACTTTCTGTACAGAGCCCGCAGGCTCATCATCGCCTTTTCTTCGTTTTTCAGGACATCTCCGGAAAAAGTCATAATTCCTCTCCAGCCTTCATCATGATATGGTCATTATAGCTCACTTTAGCGTATTAGTCAAGTAATTCGGTAATATGATAATTCATTAATTTGCCGGTTTACCCGTCTCATTTTTTGTGTATTTGGCCGATGCTTCTATAGTGGTGCGGTCTGCGGCTGTATCCACTGGCACCTGTGCAAAAAACAGGCGCAGGGCTACCGCCCCGCGCCGTCTACTTCTCATGCGTCACGTCTCGCTACATTTTTTTCAAACAGCTTCTGCGTCACCATTTCCCCTGGAGGAACGAGGACGAAATCGCCGTCAAACTGCAGGCGCATCATTTTTTTCAGGACGCCGTGCGGCGCTCTCAGGCGGTTAATAGTGGCGCCAACCGTGTCAGCCAGCGGCTTAACGCGGCGGCAGCAGGCGTCGTAATCCCCGACGCCTGTGTCGGTATAGGCAAAATACTGATAATTTCTGTACAGCGTCTGCATAATGTCATCGGCCGTCTCATCGCCGTATTTGTCGATAGCCCACTGGTATTCGCGGATAAAGGTGCGCCCGTTTTCAAGCCAGCCGTCTGTAAAAAAATATGTATATTTCGGGCGCTCAATATCGCCAAGCGTTTTTTCTGACAGCAGCAGATCGGTGCAGTCCTCGCATCTCGGTAAAACGAGTGTGGCGCTGTCAGAGCGGAGACCGAACGTACTCTTGCCGCACTGCCCCATCGGCAAAAGCACGTAATCGACATTGCAAAGGCGCGAGAGCATATCCTTCAGATAGTCGTTGAGCTTATCGGGAAATACGTGTAATTCCGGCAGATAATAAATCGGATACGGCGCGTTTATTTCATTGGCTATGGCGTTGACTTCCTGTTTGATGGTCGGGCAGGCAATCATGAGGACATTTGGCATCGGCGTTTCCTCCCAATCACATATGTGACTTGAATGGGCTATTCGTTAAAAACAGTGTACCACTAAACTGGTTCCAAAGTCAAGGACAGTTTTCTGACAGTTATTTCAAGGCAAAATCATATTTATTTGCTAAAAAAGCGCAAACACAGCATGGCCGCCGCATATGCGCCGACCGTGCTGTGTTTATAGGTGGGGTGTTCTTGATGTTAGTAAATTTACCGCAATTAAATCTGCAAAGCAGTCGGCGGGTTCACACATTCCTTTACCGACGGGCACCTGTCAGCAGATTACTTTTGTTAGAAAAGCTCTCGCATATCATAAATATAGGCAAGCTCCGGATATCTGATCCAGCTTTGTCCACAGCTTAGTTCTGCGATAAGATTAGCCGATGCCGACAGTAGGTAGCTTTGTGCTCGTTTTGCCTTTTCAAGCACTTCTTTCAAATGAGTAACTTGTAACATGGCAGTTTTCTTGGAGCGTGTCCACTTTGATATTTCACGCTGCAAAATACGCTGATCCCTTGCTACAACCATCGTGGGATTTTTTATGATTTTCTGTGCTACTTCCCGTTTCCGTGCATTAGCAGCTCTTGCTTTGCTGCTTTTCTCCGCTGCCGCATTGAGCCGTGCCGTTACTAAGGTCCCAATCGGCATAAGCTCTGTCGCTTTGATGCCGTAGTAGTTGTCCATAGGGTAAATCCCGGTGGTAATGTATGTATAGTATTCAGACGGTGTCAGTCCCGCAAGGGCATATTGATAGTGCTCATCATTGTAAGCGCCTATGTAGCCGGTAACCATGCGTTTGGCAGTCTCCGCATCCGGGCAGAGTGCTATTAAATCGAGCATCTCGCATTTCATTCGACCGAAGAATGATTCCATGGGTGCGTTGTCCTGCGAATTTCCCCTGCCGGAAACAGATTGAACAAACCCATCGTCTGTTAGCAGTGTCTGAAAGGTTGTGGAAAGATATTGAGACCCCTGGTCGCTGTGGATCACGCATTGGGCGTCATGCAATTCTTTGCCATGCTTCTCCATCATGGCGTTGTAAGCATTTTTCACAAGCTCTACTGTCATACGGGTGTCAATATCGTGCCCAAGAATTTCTTTCGTGTAAGCATCTCTAAAGGCGCAAAGATAGATGGGTGTGCGAGCAAAACCATAGTAGAGATAGGTAATATCGGTCAAGATGACTTTTCGAGGGCCAATGTAGAAGTTTTGATTTACCCTATTTTCCGGGGAGGCACACTCGTGATCATGGGTTGCCTGATGCTTGTAGGCATCCTTTTTTGGTTTGTTTGCCGCAAGGTTCATTTCTTTCATGAGCGTCCGGCAACGCTTCACGCTGATGCTGATATTGAAATCCCGCCACATATAGGTCTGAAAAGTCCGCTTTCCCGGGACAAAGCCCAATTTTCTCACGATTTGCCGAAACTTCTCTTTTAATTCATTTCGGCTTTCCTGTTTTGCCACGCGGGAACCCTTCGTATCTTTCTGACGTTCAATCCATGAATAGTAGCCGGAACGTGACACGCCAAACATACACAGGCACTGCGTAGTGGACAAGCCGTCCTTTTTCCCAGCTTGCCGACCAATAAAAGCGTCTGCCATTTGAAATCTGTCTGCATTTACGTTTTCGGATTCGATGATATAGTCATGTCCGCCAATGCGGATTGGAGTTTTTTTTGAGCAGAAACCAGCTCCTCTAAATAGAAGTTTCTTGCCTTTAAGTAAGCCAATTCTTCCAATGGAGACATAGCTCCCATGGCCTCTCTGGGTACGGAGCCATCGTAGCTGGAAGGGTTTACGGTAAACAGCCGTTCCTCACGAGCCATCTGCATCGCACGTTTTCCCGCTGAATTGGCTCGATCCTCTCCAAGGACAGCGGTGGAAAAGCCGAGACTGTTATATGCCGCCACGTAGGTCATGTGTTCCTCGGATATTTTTTTATACATGGCCACGTAAAAATCCTTTGTGTAGATCATATCGCGGCCTCTAAAGTCCTTCAAGAATGGATTGTCCAGAAATGGTCTAATCTCATCTGAAGGCTGTTTTCTTATCTGATTTTGTTTCATAACAGCAGCCTCCCATCGCTTTTCTCATACGCCTAAGCTCTTTGCTCGTTCAATCGCCAGTTTTGCGGCTTTCACTTTCATCCGCTGATATTTTTCTTCCTCACACAACAGATATTCACCAAAGTCATTCTCTGTCATATTCAGGAGATACTGCTCATATTCGACCGGTGTCATGCGATTTCTATCCCACATACGCCTCTCGTAGTTATAGTAATCTGCATACCCGGCAACCAATGCTTTCAGTTCATCAAGATCCCTGCACCTTGAGTAATTGCACTCATCTTTGAAATGCCCGAAAAACGACTCTTGCGGAGCGTTGTCCTGACAGTTTCCACGCTTAGACATGGACTGCTCAAACCCTTGATCGCTGACCTCTTGCTGGAAGGTGCCGGATAGATATACCACACCTTGATCGGAATGATAGATGCCTCCGTTGCAGCATGGATGTGAATCCGATTGCCGGAGTGTTTCAAGGGCAAGCTGCAAATCATTGTGTTCGCTAACAAGAAAAGCAATCAGCCTGCCGGTAACGGGGTCAAGCAGTGCAGATCCGTATGCTCTGCATCCGTCACCGTAAGTCAGATAGGTGACGTCTGTCAACCTCACCTCGTTCGGTCTGTGGAGGCGAAATCTACGTCCAAGAAGATTTGGTTTTACATTTTTTCGGAGTGCTGCTCCACCCATACGATTTGAGGAATCCGATTTCCGAATGGATGATGTAATCCCATATTCCTTCATGATGCGGCGTATCTTTTTTAGTCCCAAGTGCTGCCCCGTGAGAGTGGGCAGCATCATATAAATCTGTCTTGATCCCTTGGCGAAGCCTTTGTATTCCATCACCCTTCGAATAAGCTGGGCATCTTGCGCATCCTTTTCATTTCGTTTGATGACCGCTTGACCATAGTTCCCATTTTTCAAGATCGCATAGTATGATGCGCGAGAAATGCCAAGCAATGACAGAATATATTTCACCGTATATTTTCGCCCGGGATCTGCCATAAGTTCTTGAAGCCACAAGCAAAGAGCCTTTCTTTGAAACACATTCAAAGCAGGGACGATGTCGCCAATTCGAAGAAATCCTTTTTCCGCAATACCATCCAGTGCATTTATTCTGCTGCGGAGAATCTCTCGTGTAGGAATCACCTCCGGGACATCAGCACCGTCTGTCTTAACCCATTGGCTTAAAATTCGGCTGATACGGTATCGCTCCGTCGCAGAAAATATGCTTGGCTCAATGTCAAATACACGGAAAATATCGTCAATCGGCAGAGAGGAAATCGGCGCTGCCGCCTCAAAAAACGCAGCCTGCAGCGTTATCTTCTCACGAGTAGCCGTTTGAATATAGGGGTGATTTGTGTACTGCTTCACGGTTGCGGCATCGTAACCCGAATTGCGGCCTTTTTTCATGCTGCGGCCAGTATCTCTACCTGAGGAACGCTCAAATTTTTCCTTTAGACAATAAATTTTGTGGTAGCCTACATCCGCCGGAGCTATTCCATGTGCAAGCAAACCATCCTCTATGGACTGTTTTGGATAGTTTCGATATAGCTCCGCCTCAAAGTCCGGGTGCAGGATTAGCCGATTGACATCCCAAATGAATTTCCCGCTTTCAAGCAGTTCCTCCGAGGTTTTCGTGGGCATATTCATTGTTTTAGACCAATTTGCCTGTGTTTCGGGCGATGCCTTGGAATACTTCGGGCGTCCTCCTCGCTTAAAAACAGACCCTACCGATTGGGTAAAATTCTGCCCGAGCTGCTGCGTGTCAAAACCGTTAATTTCCAGCATTCTTCGGACGGTTGACCTTTCAGGCTTTAAAACCCATTCCTCATAGACCTGCTGCCTAAACTCAATTGTCAGCGATAGACGGTTTTCCAAAACCTCTAACACATTCGGATTTTTGCGCAGTGCTTCCATTTCTTCTTCTGAATATTTTTTGGCACCACATTTTTTTGCCATGTTCTTCACCCATAGGCTCTGCTCATATTTTGCATGATTCTTTTGGCATTTGTCAACCCTGTGTCCATTGCTTTTGCATCGTTGGCAGAATAATGTCTATTTTTCCTGCTTCGCTGTCAACCAGCAGTCTATTTCTCATGCCTTTTTGTCAGAGCATTGTCCTTTCTATGGGTACCATTTTACACTGCAGGTACCGCCTTGCAAGAAGAAAATGAGGGCAATAAAACCGCGGCGGCTTTTACCGTCGCGGTTTTGTTTCAGTGATTGTTCGTCCAGGAATCTGTCCCCTCCGCAAAATCAAGAATCTCGGCAGTTGACAGCATCACGCCGCTGTCGAGGTCCTCGACGCCATCGGAAAAGCCGTTTTCCGCCATCAGCTTGCCGGACGCTTGGGGCGAGACGTTGTAATTATCCATCATTCGCGGCACTGATGCTTTTTTTCTGGGGCGGTATTCCTTGACATCTTCCAGCTCCGTTCTTTCCATCGTCTCACTCCGTCCATTATAAGCCCGTCAGTTTTCCCTGCTCGGCCTGAATCATCTTTTTGACCATCTGGCCACCGATCGGCCCGCCCTGCTCCCCGTTGACCCTCGACGGGAGGTCTCCTTTAAAATGGTCATTGTTTTCCTTCACATATTGGAGTCTGCCGATTTCCTCGGCCGCTTCCATTTTCAATTTTTTCAGCTTTTCACTGACATCTTTCCTTGACATGTTACCCTCCTGTTTCAAACGTCGTTATCTTCAACCGACTGTTTCTTGGCATTATTATTTTGATTTTGGTTTTCCTTTGTTATTGGCGTTTTGCCATGCGCTTTTTGGGTTCTTGCTTTTTTATTGTCGGGCTGGCTGTCTTTGGCCATGTCGATCACCTTTCATCGATATCCTCAAACGGACCGGTTTGAACCGTCCGGCGCGTTAAAAAGTATCGGGTTTGCTTTTTCTTTTGTAAACTTGGCTTTTCCTTGAATTGCCTCAACCGGTTTTGCATCATTTTTCGGAAAGTGTGTTTTCCGATTGCTCTCCGTCCCGTGGGGCTCTTCCGGGTCAGGCCGCCGCATGCCTTGCTTCGCCATAAATTCCCCCCTATTCCTCATCGCACAGGTCGACAAACATTTTTACCTGCTCATATTCGCTTCTGGATGACGCCCCGCCGCGGCCGAGCCTGTCGCACAGGCTCAAAAGCGCGACCTCGCCGACATCCGTCTGCCGTTTCATACCGCCGATGTCCTGAAACGGCAAGTCGTTGACGACATAAAGAATCTGCATGTGATATCGGACGAGATGCGCGACCTTGTCGATAAACCGCGTGTCGTCCGTCAGCTCGGATAAAAAGGTGCGTGATAGCTCCGCGCCGACCTTATCGTGGTCATACGCCGTTATCTTGCCGCGGCGATTCACCGTTGTCGCCGGTTTTCCGATATCATGGAGTAGCGCCGCCCACATTAGGGCTTTCGGGTCGCCGCTCTCGTCTTTCCTTTTTGCCGCCTCATCGACGACGAGCATGGTGTGCTTCCAAACATTCCCCTCTGGGTGATACTTTGACGATTGCGCCGTTTTTTCAAGCTTTTTGAGCATATTGAAGGGGTATGTGTCAAACGCAGGGTCACGGAGGCATCTGTTTAAAGCCTGTGACGGGGCCGCGTCGTGCAAAAGATGCGTTTCAATATCGTCAAACAGCGCCCTTGCCGCCTCTGATGCCGGTCTAGCGATCGTCTTCATGACGCGTCAGTCCGAAAACTGCCCGGGCGCTTTCAGCATTGGGGTCATGCTTGATATTTTTGGAATGAAAGGCCTTGTCTTCTTTTTTGCTGTGCTTGTTGTTATGCGTTTTATTGCCGCTGCTCATATCGGTGTACCCCTATCGTTTTGTATTTGGCCCCATTGAGACTTTTTTGGTATTGTGGTTTTTATTTTGCCTGTTGTTCTCGCTGCCAGAGCTGGGCTCCACATTGATCTCCAGCTGCTTGACCTTCTTATTTTCAAGACGGCGGTCGTGCGCGTTTTTCATTTCCTCACCTCATGTCGGGATGCTGTTATTATAAGCCGACAGTATAAAACAATTCGTATAACGCCATTCGTTATTATCAAACGGCGCTGACAAATGTTCCCGTCAAAAAATAAAAAGCTGTTGCAATGCGGCACACAGAGCGATGCCGCGTTTTGCAAAGCTTTTTTCTATTTGCCATTATTCCGATGCGGCGCAATCCCCCGTCTTGCTCAGCAGCTTATCCAGCCCGTGGCGGAGGGCCGGGATGCAGACGGCCAAATTCTCACGGATGGCCTTGGGGCTGCCGGGCAGGTTTACAACAAGTGTCTGCCCGCGAATCCCGGCCTGCTGGCGCGAGAGCATGGCGCGGCTTGTTGTTGCCAAACCTTCACGCCGCATCGCCTCCGGGATACCGGGCACGAGGCGCGGGCAGACGGCAAGCGTCGCCTCCGGCGTCACGTCACGCTGGGAAAAGCCCGTGCCGCCCGTCGTGACGACGAGGGCGAGCGCCAAAATGTCGGCGCAATAAATAAGCGCCGCTTCGATTTCCGCTTGGTCGTCCGGGATAATGCAGGTATAGGTTACGTCGTATCCGGCGTCCTTTAACAGGCGGCAGACCAGCGGCCCGCCCGTATCGTCCCGCAAACCCAAAAAAGCCGAATCGCTGACGGTGATGACGGCTGATTGATACATTTGTCCTCCATTTATCATCTGTTGCCGAAATAACACGTCTCAAAGCGGCAATCCGGGCAAAATCGGCACAGTCCGCCGACGCCATAGTCCGCAATTTCTTCTTTTGTGATTTGAATACCGGCGAAAACGCGCGGCAGAAAAACGTCGAAGCTCGTCACCGGATGGTGCATGACGGAAGCGGGAATCCCGATAAGCGCCGTTTCGCCCAAATAAGCCAGCATCAGCATATTTCCCGGCTGCATTGGCACCCCCCGCGCTACAACGGCCGCCCCGCTTTGAACAATCGCCTCGGGCGTCACATCGTCGGCATCGACGGACATACCGCCTGTTAAAACAACGAGTGATGCGCCCTGCTCTTGAAAAGCATTGATCGCCCGGCAAATCACCGCCGCGTCATCCGGGCATTTGACGGCGTTTAACACACGTGCCCCAAAAGCTTCAAGCTTTTTTCTGACGACCGGCTCCATGCGGTCCTGAATACGCCCTTTGTATATTTCATTGCCGGTAATAATGATCCCGCAGAGAAGCGGCTTAAACGGTATAACCGAGAAAACGGGATTATCCTCCCGCGCGATACCAACAGCCTTGTCAACCGTTTCCCGGCTTGTAACAAGCGGCACAATTCGGAGGGCGCAAAGCGTTTCATTCACGTGCGCCGAAATATCGCCCGGACGGCAGACAACTGAATAGTCGCCGACGCTGTTGAGGCGCTTAACTGCCGCTGTGTTTACACGGAATAGCCCGGCAGCCGCCGCGCAAAGCGTCACCTTGCCTTCCGTGGGCGTGCGCACAAAACGCATATGCCCACCGCAAACAGCCTCGGCCAGCGCCAATGCCGCCTCTTCCTCGTGAACGTCGCCCGAATCTGCCTCCCAGATGTTCACCTGGCTTTTGCCGATATCTAAAAGGCGCGGGATGTCCGCCTCGGTAATGATATGGCCCCGCCGGAACACAACGCTTTTTTCTCCTTTGCCGTCAACCCCGGTTAAATCGTGGCACAGCGTTTGGCCAACGGCCTCCGTCACGCGCATTTTTTTCATAGCGCTTCCCAACGGCGTTTCAAAACGCGCACGCTTGGCCCGGTGCGACAATTTCGACGGTGTCCCCAGCCCGAATCGTCCCTTCCGCCAGCGCAACGGCAAAAACGCCCTCCCGCGGCATGACGCAGTCTCCTGTCATCAGTTTAATCGCGCAATCTCTATGGCATTGCTTGCCGACCTGAGAGACCTCCAAAAGCGTTTCGCCAATCCGCAGCCTTGTGCCAACGGAGAGCTCATATAGCGCAATGCCGCGCGTTAAAATGTTTTCGGCAAAAGCACCGGGCGGAAGGTCCGGGATAAACGGTTTGAGTTTTTCAACGCTCTCCTCACAGAGCAGGCTGATCTGTCGGCGCCCCGCGCCGGCGTGCGCGTCGCCCTCGATGCCGATGTTTTTCCGCACAAGAACTTCCTGGACGGCATGCTTCTGCACACCTTTTTCATCACTGATGCAAACCGCCGTCACAACAGCCATATTAATCACCCAACCTTCTATAATCGCCGCTTTTTCCGCCGCTTTTTGAAACGAGACGGATTTCGCCGATCACGATATCTTTCTGCACAGCTTTGCACATATCGTAAATCGTCAGCGCCGCAACAGACACGGCGGTGAGCGCTTCCATTTCGGCGCCTGTCCGGCCCGTGCAGCGGACGGTCGCCGTGATATGGATTTGCCGCGCTTCACGCTCGGGCGTTATCGTCATTTCAATGCCTGTCACCCCAATCGGATGGCACAGCGGGAGAAGCTCCGGCGTTTTTTTTGCGGCCATGATCCCGGCAATCTTGGCAACGGTGAGGACGTCTCCTTTTTTTAAACATCCCGATACAAGCTGATGATACGTATCGTCATTTAGAAAGACACGCCCGGCTGCCGTTGCTGTGCGGTGCGTTTTTTCCTTTGCGCTGACGTCCGTCATGTTGATCTTTTGCATATATAATGGCTCGTCCATTTCTAACCGCCTATCGCATTCATTTGACGGCCTGTAATGCCTTCGCCCATAAACGGCCGTTCCGTGGGCTTTTCAAGGATTGCCGCTTTTATTGTGTATTCGAGCGATGCGCCGTGCAGCCCGCGCAGGCTGTATTCCGCAGGCGCGTGCAGGCACGGCTTCAGAAAGCCGTCGGCTGTCACCCGCAAGCGTGTGCAGGAGGCGCAAAAGCGCCCGCTCACCGGGCTGATGAGCCCAATCGTCCCTCTGTGGCCGGGCCGCCTGTACAGCGACGCCACGCCAGAAAAACAAAGCGGCTGCAGATCAGGCACCGCTTTCAGAACTTCCGACGTGCTGACAAAATGCTCGTTACTCCATGGCGTGCACGCACCAATCGGCATCAGCTCGATAAAGCGGACGGATGTCTTTTCATCGCGTGCCAGCTCCAAAAGCGCGCGAATGTCTCTGTCAGGCGTTCCTTTGACCAAAACGGCGTTAATATTAATTGTATCAAAACCGGCTTCCCGTGCCGCCTGTATCCCGCAGAGCGCCGCGTTCAAGTCTCCGCCGCGCGTGAGCGCCCGATACATTTCGGCATCGAGCGTATCGAGATGGACGGTCAGACGCTGAAGACCTACTTTTTTCAGCGGTCCTGCAAAATGCTTCAGCAGCGTGCCGTTTGTCGTCATGCACAGCTCGCGGACGCCGTGGACGGCCGCCATAGCCTGACAGAGCGGGATGATATCGGGCCGTAGCAGCGGCTCGCCGCCTGTCAGGCGAATTTTACTGACGCCCAAAGACGCTGCCGCGCGGACGATTTCCACGAGCGCGTCTGCTGTGAGCAGCGCGCCGTTTAACGCCTGTCCCGCCGCTGTTTCCGGCCTGCAATAAATGCAGCGCAAATTGCAGCGGTCCGTTACCGACAGCCGAAGATAATTAATGGTTCGCCCGAATTGATCGTTCATTCTTTTTCCTGAAATAATGAGGCAGCCTGTTTTGGACGGCAAAACAGGCTGCAGCCAGGCGCGGCGCGCTTTGATGCGGTGATACAACAAAACGCTTCGTCATAGCCGGTTTTGCGGGACGTCCCGCTTTTCCCGGTCGGCCGCGCACAACGCTCTATAAGAAAACAATAACATATTGTCCATAATTTGTCAATTGCGTCGGCACAGTAATTTATGGGGCGCTTCGCCGGAAATACGCCGCATTCGCTCAAGACGGCCGTTTTGTGCTATTCCACCCGCACCGCATACATCCGCATCCAATAATCAACTTGCAAGAGATAGGCTAAAAGCTGCGGCGCGTTCATCAGCTGCCCGAACCACGGGATGTTCGTCTCTCTGTCAAGTGTTTGGGCGAGGGTGCGCACCGTTTCGAGCTCGATAAGCGGGCGGATAGGCGACGCCGTGTCGTCGAGCATTTTAAGCGTAAGCCGCCTGAGCGTTTCGATGTAATTCGGGTTGTGTGTTTTTGGGTACGGGCTCTTTTTTCGCCACAAGACATCGTCCGGCAACAGCCCTGTCATCGCTTGCCGTAAAAGTCCCTTTTCCCGCTCTTTGTAATATTTCATCGACCACGGGATGTTCCAGACGTATTCAACAATTCGGTGATCGCAAAACGGCACGCGCAGCTCCAAGCCCGAATACATGCTCATGCGGTCTTTCCGGTCTAGGAGCGTCGGCATCCACCGCGTCAGATTCAGGTAAAACAGCTCCCGCATGTGGTTCTCATCCGTGCTATCCCCCCCGAAGCGTGGCACCTCGCAGCAGGCTTCCTCGTACCGCGCGGCGACATATTCTTGTGGCCGGATGCTGTCAACAAGCGCCGGTGAGAACATTTTAACGCGTGATTCAAGATGCTGTGACCACGGGAATGTCCCGGCGTCGGCATGCCTTGTAAACCATGGATACCCGCCGAAAACCTCGTCGGCACATTCGCCCGACAGACCGACCGTCGCGCGGTTTTTGACCCAGCGGGAAAAGAGCAGCAGGGACGAATCGATATCGGCCATCCCGGGGAGGTCTCGGGCCATAACGGCAGGGAAAAGCGCGTCGGCGAGCTCCGGTGTATCAAGAAAGCAGTTTTCGTGCGTCGTTTCTAAAAAGTCTGCAACGCGCCTGACCCACGGGGCGTCATCATTCGGCTGAAAGTCGCTCGGCCGGAAGTTTTTGTCGTTGTCGACATAGTCGATCGAGAAGGTTCTCAGGCGCTCGTTTCGTTCCTTTTTATAGTATGTAGCCGCAACGCTGGCAATCGCACTTGAATCAAGCCCGCCGGAAAGCAAAACGCACAGCGGCACGTCGGATACGAGCTGCCGATGGACGGTGTCGACAACAAGCTCCCGGACTGTTCTGACCGTTTTGTCAAAATCGTCCGGATGCTCATGGCTTTGCAATGTCCAATACGGCCTCGATTTTTCCCCGTTCTTGTTAAAAACGAGGCAGCAGCCAGGCCGGAGTTCTGAAACGTCTTTGAAGACACCGCTGCCGGGTGTTCGCGCCGGGCCGAGGGCAAAAATTTCAGCCAGACCGCTCGTGTCGATAACCGGTTCGATTTCAGGATGCTTGAGTAACGCTTTGAGCTCTGAGGCGAATATCAGCCCTTTTCCGCGCCGGGCGTAAAAAAGGGGCTTTACTCCGATTCTGTCCCGCGCAAGAAACAGGCACTTCTTCTGCCCATCCCAGACGGCAAAGGCAAAAATCCCGTTAAGCCTTTCAAGGCACGCGTCGCCCCACGCGGCATAGGCGTGCAGCAGCACCTCTGTATCTGACCAGCCTTCAAACGTATGCCCTTTTTCTTTAAGCGCTAATCGAAGCTCTTCGGTGTTGTACAGCTCACCGTTATAAACAATAACATATGTATGGCCGCCCGCGAGAAGCGTCATCGGCTGTTTCCCGCCCACCGGGTCGACAACGGTGAGACGCCTGTGCCCTAAAAGCGCGTGCTCTGACAGCCAGCAGCCCGCATCATCCGGGCCGCGGCGGGCCAGCGTATCCGTCATATTCTTAATAACGTCCGTTTCGTCGAGCAGTATTTTTGAAAAATCCGTCCATCCGGCTATCCCGCACATAAAAATCCCTCCCAAAAAGCGGGGCCGTCATGAGAAAAACGAGCCGATGTACACATCAGCCCGCCAGATACGTTCTGTCATTTCCCGCCTTCAGACAGCCCCTACACTGATTCCAACTCAGTATATGCCGGGGGCGCTACATGTGTTTGCGCCGATACTCGTCGAGAAGCCTCTCCCAGCCCGTCTCGGAACGCCAGTTGGGGGCCTGTGTCTTTCGATACACGGCGAACTGCCAGAGGTGTTCAAGCGCGTCCGCGCTCAGTGCGTCAAACAGTGCGTGGCATTCGTTTCCCCAGAAGCAGATATTCAATACCTCCGCCCAGTCCCGCAAACTGAAGAGCTTCTCACGGGCCAGCGCGATTTTTTCGGAGACATTCCGGCAATCGGCAATGGAGTCAATAAGCGCCCGCAGCATTTCATCATCCATACACACGCCGTCGATATAGGTAACGGTTGGCTTCGGTTCACCGTTTTCCCTGTTCAGCGGGGGAAAAATTATCCGGAGCTGCTCCGTCGTTTTCAGCTTTTTAACGCGCAGCCAAAGCCCCTCGGCCGTTTGAGATAAATACCGCAGCACCGCATCATCTCCGATGGCCAGTTCCACGCAGAGCGCTGCTGCGGCGGAGCGTAGTTTTTCGGGCGCCTCGTTGCCTTTCCACGCACGAAAAAGCGCAAAAATAGTGCCTCGGTCCCACTCTGTGATGTCCAGCGCACGGGCTTCGCTTTTCAAAATCGTCAGAGCGATGGCGTTCGACGCTACCGCCTCATAGATGTTTATTAAATCTTCCTCGTATTCTGGGGAGATTCTTCTCAGCAGCGCCGTCACCGTCTTCTCGTCAAAGTGTCCCACAAAGTCATTTTCAATCAGGAGTCGGCGGAGGTATTGATTGATATAATCAATGCCACCGAGCGCCTCGTCGGTAGGGTGCGCCAGCGGGTAATCGATCATACAGGGGATTTCATGGGCAAAATGGTGGTAATGATACCGTCTGAAGAAGACGCCGAGTTCCCGGAGCGAATCATGAAACGCCATGTTCTCAATCGCAGGCACCGTCATCAGTGCTTGCTGCAAAAGTGTTTTGCCATGTGCGACCTTTTCTTCAATATCCGCGAGCCCCGCTTTAAAAAGCGCATCGAAATCACCGCCGACAAGCTGCTGTTTCAAGCCCTACGGCCCGGTATTCGGGTCAATCCCATGTCGGAGGACAAAACAGGTGCCTTTTAAAAGCTCTTGTGCCGTCTCAGCCCGAACAGTCGCGCTGCCGCCCATCGTAAAACTGACGGCGCGCTGCGCGAGCGTGTCCCAGAGCTTTTTCTGTACGGCAAGGCGCTCGGCCGGTGTGAGCTGACTTATTATGCCGATATTTGTTAAAACGGCAAGAGGGTTTTCCTCGCTCGCTTCCATACATCCTCCAATTACACGAGTGTGTTTAGTTTGCCTGTTTTCTTTCAGAACAGGCGGCCGTCACCTTCTGCTTCATAGCCATATCGTGTGTTGCGGCACAAATCCTCCAGGGTCGTGCCGCTCAGGTAGTCGAGCGACCCCTGACAAATCGTGTCAAAGTGGCGGTGCATGATGGCAATGAGCTCATCGTCCGGGATGCGGTCCGCTGATTCATTTTTGAAATAATAGAAGGAATCCAAAAGCTCCAGAATCGTCTCGACATAGTTTTCCTGATCGATATACGGCGAGTCGCAGAATTCCTCCAGCAGCATCTTCATGTTGCCGTGACTGAATGCGACGCGTCCCGTTGCCTCCAGCGCCTCAAAGTGTTTCTCCACAATAGTGGCTATTTGTTTTTCGGAGAGTGACAGCCCGTATTGTCCTGTCACGGCGTTTAACGCCCGCAGCTCCGCAGCGGCATTTTGTCTGCTCGTCTCTTGAAGAGACTGTTCAAAGGCATTTTCCATCGCTCTCACCCCACACTGACTATAGCCGCGGTTTCTAAGAAGAACAAGACTTGAATTATTTTCAATTTTGTGGTAATATACAAGCAGAAAACCACTGCAATATTGACTTTATTTCCCGCGCATGCTACAATTCAGTCACATAATGGCCCAATGAGGGAGTAATCGGCGCGAAAACGCGCTTCAAGTCAACAGACGCGGCGGCATTTGTGCCGTCTGGCTTGAATGAAATGATGAGACTCATGGATAGGATAACCCTGTCCATGAGTTTTTTAATATTTTTAAGGAAATTATATAGAAATCTAGGAGGATTGCCTTGAAATTTTACTGTGAAGAAATTGAAACCGTCCTGACGGAGACGAAGAGCACGCCAGCGGGCGTGACGGCTTCCGATGCCGAAAAAAGGCTTCTCGAGTCTGGGAAAAACAAGCTTAAAGAAGGCGAAAAGGTCTCTCTCGTCAAGCGTTTTTTGATGCAGCTTGCCGACCCGATGATCATCATCCTGCTTGTCGCCGCCGTTGTCTCTGCCGTCACATCGGTACTGCAGGGCGAAAGCATCGCCGATGTCTTTATCATATTGTTCGTCGTTATTGTCAATTCCGTTCTCGGTGTTTTTCAGGAAAATAAGGCCGAAAAGGCTATCGAGGCCCTGCAGCAAATGGCGGCGGCCACAAGCAAGGTCCTCCGGGACGGTAAAATCACCATCGTCAAAAGTGAGGACATCGTCGTCGGTGACGTTGTTTTGCTGGAAGCAGGTGACGCCGTACCGGCGGACGGGCGCATTCTGGAGAGCGCCAGCCTAAAAATAGAAGAGGCCGCGCTGACGGGCGAAAGCGTTCCGGTTGACAAATTCACCGACGCGATTTCACTTGGCAGTCAAACCGACATTCCGCTCGGCGACCGGAAAAACATGGTTTACATGGGCTCTACCGTTGTCTATGGCCGCGGCTCGGCTGTCATCACCGCCATTGCCATGGATACGGAAATGGGCAAAATTGCCGATGCGCTCACGCAGGCAAAGGAAAGCCGCACGCCGCTGCAAATTCAGCTGTCCCAGCTGAGCAAAATCCTGACATATCTTGTGCTCGGCATCTGCGCCGTGATCTTCGCTGTCGGGCTGCTGCGTGACGGCACCGCCCAGCTTCTGCCGACCTTCATGGTTGCCGTTTCACTGGCTGTCGCCGCCATCCCGGAAGGCCTTGTGGCTGTCGTAACGATCGTTTTGTCAATCGGCGTCACGCGCATGAGCCACCGCAATGCCATCATCCGCCGCCTGACCGCCGTTGAAACGCTGGGCTGCGCTCAAATTATCTGTTCCGACAAAACCGGAACGCTCACGCAGAACAAAATGACGGTCGTTGACGCCTATACAAGCGACGTTGCACTCCTTGCCTCAGCGATGGCGCTGTGTAGCGACGCCGAACTGACGGAGGAGGGCGGCGTCACCGGCGAGCCGACGGAAGCCGCCCTTGTCGTCTGGGCAAACAAAATGGGCCTAAGCAAAGACCAGCTCCGGATTGATACGCCAAGGATCGGTGAAGCGCCGTTTGATTCCGTACGAAAAATGATGAGCACCGTTCATCTCCATTCGGACGGGAGCGTCGTGCAGTTTACAAAAGGCGCGCCGGACGAGCTTTTGAAAAACTGTTCGCATATCCTGAAAGACGGCGAAATGCATGTACTGAATGAACAGGCCAAGGCGGATATTCTCCTGGCCAATAAAAATATGGCCGACCGCGCGCTGCGCGTGCTTGCCGCCGCGAAAAAAACATATCAAACCGAACCGGCGCGCTTTGAAGCGGATGATCTGGAGCACGACTTGTGCTTCATCGGGCTCGTCGGCATGATTGACCCCGTACGTCCGGAGGTCAAGGCAGCGATCGATAAATGCCGCAGCGCCGGTATCCGCCCCATCATGATCACCGGCGACCATATCGACACGGCCGTCGCCATCGCCACTGAGCTGGGGATTTTGACAGAGGAGACGACCGCCATTATCGGCAGCGCGCTGGGTGATATGCGCGACGAGGATTTTGCGCGCCAGTTCCAAAATATTGCCGTCTACGCCCGTGTCCAGCCCGAGCATAAAGTCCGTATTGTCAACGCCTGGCGCGGCGCAGGCTTCGTCACCGCCATGACCGGTGACGGTGTCAATGACGCGCCCAGCATCAAATCCGCCGATATTGGCGTGGGTATGGGCATTACCGGTACCGACGTAACGAAAAACGTGGCGGACATGGTACTGGCCGACGATAACTTTGCCACCATCGTCAGCGCCGTTGAAGAAGGCCGCCGGATTTATGACAATATCCGAAAAGTCATTCAATTCCTTCTCAGCTCGAATATGAGCGAGGTTATTAGCATATTTGTCGCAACGCTGCTAGGTTTTGCAATCCTCAAGCCGGTCCATCTTCTCTGGATTAATCTCGTGACCGACAGTATCCCGGCAATGGCGCTCGGTTTAGAAAAGGCGGAGCCAAATCTCATGTCTCGTTCTGCCCGCTCACCAAGAGACGGCGTATTTGCCGGCGGTATGGGCTTTGATATCGCCTATCAGGGTATCGTCGTCGCGCTCTTAACGCTTGCCGCCTATTTCATCGGTCATTTCATGGAAGCGGGTCGGTGGGAAATTGCCAACAGCGCCGACGGTACGACAATGGCTTTTCTGACAATGAGCATGGCTGAGATTTTCCACAGCTTTAATATGCGCTCCCGCCGCGAAAGTATCTTTACTTTGAGAACGAACAACAAAATTCTCAACTGGGCCGGTATCGCGAGCCTGGCGCTGACGTCCCTTGTCATTTATGTGCCATTTTTGGCAACGGCTTTTGAGTTTGAGCACATCAGCCTAAACGAATACGTCACGGCGCTCGTTTTGGCCGCTTTGATCATCCCGATTGTTGAACTCGTTAAGCTGATTCAGAGAAAATCCAAAAAAACAGCATAAAAAGAACGCGGAAAGCGCGCACACGCTTGCCGCGTTCTTTAACAGTCTGCGAAGCCGGCTAGAGCCGGCTTCGTTTTATTTGATGTTGATACACACGAGCATCTGTGCGTAAAAGTCATTGGCCGCCTGCCCGCGGGTAAAACCGGCGTTCTGGATGACGATCTTCAGCGCAGCTTTGTCGTTTTCAGTCGTAAAGGTCGCCTCGTCAAGCGAGAGGTTGTTGTCATAACGCGTGAGCTTATCAAACCGGGCGCGGATTGTCGATGCATCGAAGACAAGAAGCGTTTTCCCATTGGAATCCAAAAGCCGCAGTTGCATCTCGCTGCCGTTTGTTTCCATACGATACGTTATGCTGTTAACTTCAAATGCGGCGGCATTTGTTGCTCCTGTTTTTTCCGTCAAGGCAGGCGCTGACATCACGTTTTGTGTGACGACGTCGTATCCGGCAACAGTAATCATGTCGGAGAAATCGTACGAGACGCTGACATATTGCTCTGTCGGCCTGTCGATTTCATAGAAATGAAACCCAAAGACATTATAAAACGATGCATCGTCGTATGGGCTGAATCCGGCGGGCAGGTATGTCACGGCTGTAATTTCGTTTGTTGAGGCGAGATATTGCAGCGCCGTCGTCAGTCGCGCCTTGTCCTCCTCCGGAATATTGCCGTTGGGCTGTATTTTTCCATCTGTCAGCATGCCGTTTTTCTCCAGCACCGCCGTCATCACTTGTATTTGGCTGTTGCGGCTGACGGTAAACGCGTCAATCGGTGGAACCATTGAAATAGTAGCCAGCACCAGAAAACACGCCGCTATCGCGCCGCTTTTCCAAACAGGCCAGCCACTCAGAACGATTCCTGAAAAGACGGAAAACACCCCGAACAGGATGACAAAATATCGCGAAAAGGTTACGCCCGCGTCGGCCGCCTGAAGAACGGAGGCAACCGTCTGAAAAAGCGCAATCAGGACGAGGACTTTTGGGAAAATCATTTTAAACAGCGTCGCGAACTTGTTTTCTAGCCTGCCAACAAGAAGCGTGAGGATCAGCACCGTGATCGAATAGGATATCAGCAGCGGTTCTAAAAGGTCATTCGTCCAGAACTTGCCGCCAATATTCATAAAAATATAGATGACAAGAATGAAGGTAAATACGGCCGCCAGCGGTATGACGATATAGGTGAGCAAAACCTCCAGAAACCTTGGGCAGCTCGTCCGCTTTTCGACGAGCGCTTGCCGCGCCGTATCACGATCCTCCGTCGTACCGCCCCGTCCGGGATAAATGGGCACAAGCGATAAAAAGAGCATTGGCAAAAACACGATAAATACGAAATCAGCCGTATAGGGATAAGCGTTCTCGTGAACCGGCAGGATCAATAGGTCAACCGCCGCGATAATCGCCGCACACCCCAGAAAAAGCACGCCCGAGAAAAACAGGGCCTGCGCCAAAGCTTTGAAGGCCGCCATAAAGCTGTCGTTAAACCCGATACGGCTGCCGACGACGCCGAGCCAAATGTAAGCAATCAGCAGCGTGGCAATTGAAACAACGGCGCGCACTGCCGTTTCAGCTGTGTCAGTCGGCAGCCGGAAGATGGACAGGTAAAACAGCGCCGTTACTAAAAGTCCGGCGGCAAAAAGCGTCGTGCGCCATATGGCACCGATAAAAAATCGCTCGTAGGCCGATTGAGCCGCGGCAAGTGCTGCCGCGCCGACGGCGCATGTCAGTGTCATTTTGACGAGGTCCCGGCCGTCGTGGATCATCAGGCCTGTCATGACGGCTGCGGCAATGAGAAATACAACCGTGACGGGATATCGCCCTACAGAGTCGGTCAGGCCGCTTAATCGGCGCTTGATCGCAGAAATCATAGTAATCCCTCCTTTGTTATGATGCCCTGATATTACCATGATTGTCCGGCGATTTATAGTTTTTTAAAAAATTTTTATATCACTCTTGACAAGTACGCCGAATGGTGTATTATTGTATTAGTCTACTAACACAATAATACAGGCGGTGATTCAATGAACTGGCATTTTGAAAGTGATCGGCCAATCTATTTGCAGCTCAAAGAGCAAATCCTGCTGCAGATCGTATCCGGCTCGTATCCGGCGGGGTCGCGCCTTCCGCCCGTACGAGATATGGCGGCTGAGGCTTCGGTTAACCCAAACACGCTGCAGAAAGCCCTGTCGGAGCTTGAGCGGGACGGTATCGTCTACGCGCAGCGAACAAGCGGCAGATTTGTAACGGAGGATGAAAAGATGATAGCACAGGCGAAAGAGGCTCTGGCAAGCGAGCAGCTTGAGCTTTTCCTGAAAAAAATGGCGGCGCTCGGCTATACGAGGGCGGAAACGCTCGCGCTTATTAATAAAAAGGCGAAGGAGTGAAAGAAATGCCCATTTTGGAGTGTCTCGGTTTATCAAAAGCCTACGGCCGCAAAAAGGCTCTCAGCAACGTCAATCTCACTGTCGAACAGGGGCGGATTGTCGGCCTCCTCGGCCCGAACGGCAGCGGAAAGACAACGCTTATTAAGCTTTGCAATAATTTGCTGACACCATCAGGCGGGAACCTTCTCATTGGCGGTGCTGCCCCCGGCATTAAAACAAAATCCCTTGTCTCGTACCTTCCGGAGCAAACATACTTAAACGACTGGATGCGCGTGCGGGACATGATCGCCTTTTTCGCCGACTTCTACGCGGATTTTGACCATGCCAAAGCGCTTGACATGTTAAAAAGTCTCCACATCGACGAAGGCGATCGCCTGAAAACCCTGTCAAAAGGGACAAAGGAGAAGGTTCAGCTTATCCTTGTCATGTCGCGCCAAGCGCAGCTGTACCTGCTTGACGAGCCAATCGGCGGCGTTGACCCGGCAGCTCGCGACTATATTCTGAACACCATCATCAAAAACTACAACCCAGAAGCGTCGGTTATTATCTCAACACATCTTATTTCGGACATTGAGCGGGTGCTTGACGATGTCATTTTTCTGAAGGACGGCGAAGTTGTGCTAACGTCATCCGTTGACGCCATTCGGGCGGAAAAAGGCGTTTCGGTCGACGCGCTGTTCAGGGAGGTATTCAGATGTTAGGCAAACTGATGAAATACGAATTTAAAGCAACGGGGCGCATTTTTCTGCCGCTGTTCGGCGCGCTGCTCATCGTCGCCTTGATCAACAGGGTTTTCATCGAGCTGAATTTTAAAGTCCCAATGATCATTGGGACGACGATGTCCTCCTTTATGATCGGTGCCGTCTGCGTTGTTGCGCTTGTTCTCACAATCCAGCGTTTTTATCGCAACCTTTTAAAAAGCGAAGGCTACCTCATGTTTACGCTGCCGGTCACAGCGGATGGCCTCATTTGGAGCAAGCTGATTGTTGCAGCTGTCTGGACGGTTGTCAGCTTCGTCGCCGTGATGCTGGCTATCCTTTTAATGACCGCCGACAGCAGAACGCTGCAGTATATTCAGGACGCTATAATAAGCATAATCCTCGGCATCAAAGAATTCGGGTTCCAAGCCATCCTCTGTATGGTTGAGAGCATTGTTCTGATGGCTGAAACGCTGCTTTGCGGCATCCTTCTCGTCTATACTTGCCTAGCGCTCAGCCTTCTCGTCAACAAGCACCGTATTGGGTTTGCCTTTCTCATGTATATTGTTATAACGACTCTTTTACAAGTCGTTGCCGCAATCGGGGTGGAATTATTCCGTTTCGTTGATATCTGTGCCCTTATCGAGCACATGAGCAGCTTTGGGCAAATTCAAACGGCCTTGGGGGCTTATTTCCTCGCCATTACAATCCCCGGTGCGATCTTCTACTTCCTCACGCGCTATATGCTACAGCGCAAACTCAATCTTGAGTAAGCGCGCTTAAAAAGAAAGAGGGTGCCGCCTGGTGCGGCACCCTCTTTTATTTCTCAACCGACTTTGCATTTTCCGTTAGTCGTTTTCGCAGTGTGGCGACACCCGCAAACGGTGCTTGGCAGCTTTTGTTTTGACAGACATAGAAAAGGGTTTCGTCTCTTAACGGATAATCTTTGACAGACGGCACGATTGCATTTATACGTCCGGCGTTCTCCGGCGTTTTGACGAGCAGTGTCGTGTTTGGCACAAAAGCGTCGGCCAGTGCTTCTCTTAGCTGCTCTGCGTCGTCCGGCGCGCTCATTGTGCAGATCACTTCCATCGTCGGATACAGTGCTAAAATCGCAGCCATGAGACCAAAGCTGTGTCCAAGCGGGTACTCCTGTATCGATGCGGCTAAAAAAGCCGCCTGCCGGTCAGCGCGCGCCTGCCATGCCGGTTCACCCGTCAGGGCGGCAAGCCGATACAGGACATATGCCGCAACGGCGTTGCCGGAGGGGATTGCCCCGTCAAACGTCTCCTTCGGCCGCAGGATCAGTTCTTCCGCGTCGTCCCCGTAAAGGAAGAACCCACCTTCAGCCGTGTCTTCAAACAAGCCACACATCATTTCCGCCGTTTTCACAGCCTCTTCAAGATGCGTCACGTCAAACGTCGCATCATACAGCATTAGCAATGCGAAAGCGAAAAACGCATAGTCGTCTAAAAACCCCGTTCCGGCGGCATCGTTGTCACGATAGCGCACCATAAGATGCCCGTCCGTAGTTGTCAGCTTTTCTATGATAAACGTAGCCGCCGATTCGGCCGATTCGCGATAGGATGCGTTTCCCGTCACTTGATACGCCTTGGCAAACGCCGCAATCATCAACGCGTTCCACGATGTAAGGATTTTATCATCTTTAAAAAGCGTTGTTCTGCTCAAGCGGAATGACCGCAGCGCGGGAAGGAGGGCGTCAATCCGATCATCCGGTTTGTCGTAAGCTTCATTTTCGATCAGATTCGCGATACTGGCATGCTCAAAGTTTCCATTTTCCGTGATGTCGAAATAGCTGCAAAAATAGTCGCCGTCGTCATGTCCGAGAACAGTGAGGACATCGTCGGGTGTGAGGACGTAGTAGCGCCCTTCCGCGCCGTCGCTGTCAGCGTCCTGCGCACTGTAGAATCCCCCGCCCGGTGCCGCCAATTCCCTTTGGACATATAACAGAATCTTATCGGCAACGCTGCGGTAAAATTTCTTATGTGTCACCTGATATGCTTCCAAGTACGCCAGCGTTAAGAGGGCGTTGTCATACAGCATTTTTTCAAAATGGGGGACAAGCCATTTGTTGTCGGTCGAATAGCGCGAAAACCCATAGCCGATATGGTCAAAAATGCCGCCGCGATACATCTGCCGGAGCGTCATTTCAACCATATCAAGCGCATTCTGATTCCCCTCCAGAACGGCATACCGCAGTAAAAACAAAAGGTTATGCGGCGTTGGGAATTTAGGCGCGTGGCCGAAGCCGCCGAAAGCACCGTCAAAGCTGGCACGGAACATTTCAAAGGCATTCGTAATCGCACGTCGCGTCAGCTCCCCCGCTTTTCTCTGTTTACCACCTGTGATATTTTTTTGAATCTCCGTACCCATCCGCTCGAGTTGTTCGCGTTTATTTTTCCAAAGGTCTTTCACCGTCAAAAGAATTTCAACAAGGCCGTTCATTCCAAAGCGGCTCTCCTTCGGAAAATACGTTCCGGCAAAGAAGGGTTTTTTCTCTGGCGTCAACAAAACGGTCATCGGCCAGCCGCCCTGCCCGGTGAGCGCCTGGCAAACCGTCATGTAAACGGCATCGATGTCGGGGCGCTCCTCCCTGTCAACCTTGACGGCGACGAATGCGTCGTTTAATATCGCCGCCACCTCGTCGTCCTCAAACGATTCGCGCTCCATAACATGGCACCAGTGACAGGTGGAATAGCCAATCGATAGAAAAATCGGCTTGTCCTCCTGTCGTGCTTTTTTAAACGCCGCGTCCCCCCATGGGTACCAGTCCACGGGGTTGCGCGCGTGCTGAAGCAGATAGGGTGATTTTTCGTTAATGAGTTTGTTTATATGGTTTCTTTCTGACATAAAAACGCCCTTTTGTTTGCTTTGATCCTTTATAGTGCCAGTATATCACGTTCTGTAAAAACAATTCATCTTACCAACGATCTACGAATTGAAGAATGATTCTTTGCGTGCTTGTTGAAAAACACTTTGATTCTTTGCAAGATATTGTGATTTTGTATCATAATATCATACTTTTTATACAAACTGCTGTTGACAGTTAAATTATTAACGATATACCCTGTGTGTAATGTTTTTTTCAGAGAACCAGCCACCTTTGTTTTATTATGCTGCTCGGTGGCATGATAATGAACAGAAACGCGCCGTCCTGTGCATTATTTCTTATAACGTTTAGCCGTTGATTTTTTTTACGCCGAGGTATACTGTTACTGCCATAGAAAGGTGTGTCGCGATGATTGGTCTTCTCGTCGGTATCATTGCCGGGTCTATCCAATTATATATGCTCATGCAGTTTAGCACATTTATCTCGAAAGGCATTATGCATGGCAAGGCGCTGATGTTCGGAGCCCTTCAGTTTTTTATGCCGATGATCGTCCTTCTCGGTGTGGCCGTTTTCAGACGGCAGGATCTTATCTGGGCCGCCATCGGCATGAGCGGGATTTTACTTGTCGGGGCTGTCGTTAAATTCGTAATCTATATGAGAGGACGAAAGGGAAACAATGAGTGACAACTATACGATAATAATCTCCATATTAGCCCTTGTAGGCGGGTACGTATGGCGTCGGCGGGTGGTGGCCGTGATTGCGGGCGCGGAGAAGCCGACGAAGGGGCAGAAGCGGAACAGGACGCTGGCGACGCTTGTGACGGTGATTGGCGGCTACTTACTGCTGACGAAGCTGATTGAACTGGTTTTCGGCCCGCAGGAGGCGAAGCCGCTCGAGGTGGCAATTGCGCCGGAGCGCGTCGAGCTATTTGGCCACAGTGTCTCGTCAACCGTTGTGACGTCGTGGGTGATCATCGCGGTGCTTGTGGTCATTGCCATTTTACTGCGCGTTTTCGTACTCACCCGGCTGAAGGACACGCCGCGCGGGGCGCAGAACGTTCTGGAACTCATGATCGAGACGGTCACGAGCTATACGAAGAGCTCGGCGCACGGCGTGGGCGAATTTATGGCCAGCTACATTTTCACGGTAGCGATCTTTCTGGTTGGGTGCGCATGCGCCGAGCCATTTGGCGTTCGGACGCCGTCGTCGGACATCACGCTGACGGGCGCACTGGCGATATTGACGTTTTTTATCATCAACTACTACGGCATCAAGGTCAAGGGCGTGGGCGGGCGCATCAAATCGCTGGCGTCACCGACGCCGGTGGTTTTCCCGATCCGGATTGTAACGGACCTTGCGGTACCGGTCTCACTGGCGAGCCGACTGTTCGGCAACATGCTGGGCGGCCTTGTCGTTATGGATCTTTTGTACTCGGCGCTCGGCGGCTACGCGTTGGGGATACCCAGCGTGGCGGGGCTTTACTTCAACGTGTTTCACCCGTTAATCCAGGCCTTCATTTTTGTCACATTGACATTAACATTCATAAATGAAGCAACAGAATAGGAGGATAAAAAAATGAGTTATTTACCAATCGGTGTAGGACTGTGCCTGTTTGCCGCGGCGCTTGCAGGTCTCGGAATGGGCATTGCCACGGGCAAGGCTGTTGAAGCGGTGGCGCGTCAGCCGGAGGCCTCGGGCAAGATCAACGGCCTTCTGCTTCTTGGTCTGGCGATCACAGAGTCGACGGCGATCTACGGCTTTGTCACAGCGCTCATCATGCTCTTTTCGCTCAAATAAATCAAAGTGAGGTATTGACGGATGGAAGGTCTGCATCCTTCTGACATCCTGATACACATCATCAACGTCCTCATATTGTTCATTCTGCTGCGGGTGATTTTGTTCAAGCCCGTCAGCGCGTTTCTGGCGGCACGGTCGGCGAAGGTGGAAGCCCAGCTGAAGGACGCCGAGACGAAGCAGAACGAAGCGCTCGAGATGAAGGCCTCGTATGAGCATCATATCGAGACGTATGAGGAAGAAGGCCGGGAAATCATTCGACACAGCCAGGTCAAGGCGTCACAGGAAGCCCAGGAGATCGTCAAGGACGCCCGCGGGCAGGCTGAGCGCCTGATGACCGACGCGCACGAGCGGATCGCCGCCGAGAAGGCCCAGGCGATCGCGGAGGCGCGCACGGAGGTGGCGCTTTTGGCGACGGAAATCGCCGCGCGCATTTTAAAGCGTGAGGTGAGCGCAGTCGATAACAAGGCCGTCGCGGAAGACTTTTTCCGTGAGATGAGGTAGTCATGGATAAACCAGTATTGTTGATCGCCTCGCCGTATGACGAGGGGACGGTCAAAGCGATCCGGGACGGCTTTTCGAAGCAGTACGGCAGTGAGCTGGACTTTGAAGTCGTCGAGGACAACAAGATCATAGGCGGTTTTATTGCGATCATAGATGGCAAGGTATACGACGCGAGCTACTCCTCGCGTCTGTATGAAATCAGCCGGCAACTGAGTGAATGAGGTGAATAGATGATTGATTCTTCTTTTGCAACTGTCGGCGCGTTTTTAAAACAACGGGTGACGACGGCCGAGCCGGACACGGCAGTCTACGAGTACGGCGAGGTTGAAAGCTTCAGCGACAATATCGTCCAGATCAAGGGGCTGTCACAAAGCCGCTACGGCGAGCTTCTGGAATTTGACGGCGGGGCCGTCGGTCTGACGCTGGACCTGCATTTAGGGGGCGTCGGCGCGGCGCTTTTAGGCGGCAAGGTATCGACATCGAGCGTTGTGCGGCCGACAGGGCGCGTAGCGGAGGTGTGCGTGGGCGAGGAGCTTCTCGGCCGCGTGATTGACCCGATCGGCCGCCCGCTGGACGGCAAGGGCGAACTCAAGACGACGAAATTCCGCCCGATTGAATCGCCGGCACCGACGATCATGCAGCGCGCACCGGTCGACACAGCGCTGGAGACGGGCATTTTATCGGTCGACAGTATGATACCGATCGGCCGCGGCCAGCGCGAGCTGATTATCGGCGACCGCCAGACGGGCAAGACATCGATCGCCCTGTCGGCGATTATGAACCAAAAAGGGCGCGGCGTGTACTGTGTGTACTGCGCGATCGGCCAGAAGGCCTCGACGGTGTCGGGCCTTGTGCACATGCTGGAGAAAGCCGGCGCTTTGGAGAACACGGTGATCGTGGCTGCCTTCGGCAGCGACGCGGCGGCGATGCAATACATTGCACCGTACGCGGCGTGCGCCGTGGCGGAAGAGTTTATGTACAGCGGCAAGGACGTGCTCGTCGTGTACGACGACCTGAGTAAGCACGCGGTGGCATACAGAGCGATGTCGCTCCTGTTGCGCCGTCCGTCGGGCCGTGAGGCGTACCCCGGCGACGTTTTCTATCTGCACAGCCGTCTTTTAGAGCGCTCGGCGAAGCTGAGCGACGAGCTGGGCGGCGGCTCCTTAACGGCGCTGCCGATCGTTGAGACGATGGCGGGCGACATTTCGGCATATATTCCGACGAACGTCATCTCGATCACAGACGGCCAGATTTATCTGGAAAGCGAGCTGTTCAACGCGGGCATGCGCCCGGCTATCAACGTGGGCCTGTCGGTCTCGCGCGTCGGCCGTTCGGCGCAGCACAAGGCGATGCGGGCCGTTTCGGGCAGCCTGCGTCTGGACGTTGCGCAGTACCGCGAAATGGCGGTGTTCGCACAGTTTGGTGCCGACATTGATACGGCGACGGCAAACATGCTCAAAAACGGCGAGCGCCTGATGGAGCTGTTAAAGCAGAAGCAGGATCAGCTGTTTTCCCTGTCGGAGCAGACGGCGATATTGCTGGCTGTGTCAAACGGCGTGTTCACATCGTTTGACAAGCGGGACGTTGACAAGGTGCGGGCGAATTTGCTGGCGTATCTGCATCAGAACGCGGCAAACGTGATGAACAGCATCGACAAGACGGGCCAGCTGACGGACAACGACAAGACAGACCTTCTGCGCAGCTTTGAGCGGTTTGCGGCGGAAAGCGGGGAGAAGTAATGGCGAGCCCTACCGAGATACGCCATCACATCGCCGCCGTCGAACAGACGAAAAAAATCACGGGGGCCATGGAAATGGTCTCGTCGACCCGGATGAAGCGGGTCATGAGTCATATTGAACAGAATCACCGGTACTTTGACCACGTCCAAAAGACGATGAAAGAGATTCTGGTCACCGCGCAGGGCGTATCGCACCCGTACCTGAAGGACGTCCCGGCGGGCGGGCACTGCACCTACATCGTCATCTCGGGCGACAAGGGTCTGTGCGGCTCGTACAATTCAAACGTTTTGAATCTGGCGCTGCGTCACATTGAAGAGCACCCGAATCACTCGATTTTAACAATCGGGAACACGGCGGAGGACTTTTTCAACGCGCGGTCGATGGTGCCGGACGTGACGTATCTGGGCATCGCGCAGGACCCGGCGCTGACGCGGGCGCGCATGCTGGTGCGCGACGTGATGGCGCTGTACGACAGCGGGAAGACGGACGAGGTGCGCCTTGTGTACACGTCGTTTTACGGGGCGACGAAGAACAGGCCGGTGGAACGGCGGCTATTGCCGATCCGGCTGGACGATTACAGCAATATCGCCGACGCAGAAACGCTGGCGGACATCATGTATCACCCGACGCCGCAGGAGCTGTTTGACCTTCTCATACCGCAGTATATCCTCGGCATTCTGTTCGGGGTCATGGTACAGGCGTACGCGAGCGAGCACTTTGCGCGGATGAACGCGATGCACAGTGCAACGACGAACGCGCAGGACATGCTCAAGAGCCTGCGGACGAAATACAACCTGGCGCGGCAGAGCGCCATCACCAACGAGATAGCCGAGATTACCGGTGCGGCTGAAATCCTTAGAAAAGGAGACAGGTAAATTATGCCGAGTACGAACAGCGGAGTGCTTATCAGGATCAGCGGCCCTGTCCTGGACGTCCGTTTTGAAAACGCCGAAAGCGAGCCGCAGATCAATGATCTACTGATAACCTCCGACGGCCGCCACATGGAGGTCGCCGCGAACGTCTCGCCGGGCGTCGTGCGGTGCATCGCGCTGGAGGCAACCGACGGCTTAAGCTGCGGGATCAGCGTTGAGAACACGGGGCACGGCATCCAGGTGCCCGTCGGCAAAGAGGTCCTGGGCCGCGTTGTCGACGTTTTAGGGCGGCCGATCGATAACGGCCCGCCGATTGAGAGCACAGAGACGTGGGATATCCACCGCAGTGCGCCGAAATTTACAGACCTCACGCCGGTCACCGAGTTTTTCGAGACGGGCATCAAGGTCATCGACCTCATCACGCCGTACTCCAAGGGCGGTAAGATCGGCCTGTTTGGCGGCGCGGGCGTCGGCAAGACGGTTCTGATCATGGAGCTCATCTACAACATCGCCACGATGCACGGCGGCTTCTCCGTTTTCGCCGGCGTCGGCGAGCGCAGCCGTGAAGGCAGCGAGCTGATTCAGGATATGAAGAGCTCGGGCGCCATCAGCAAAACCGCATTGGCTTTCGGCCAGATGAACGAGCCGCCTGGCTCGCGTATGCGCATCGGCCTCACGGGCCTCACGATGGCCGAATACTTCCGCGACGAGATGAACCGCGACGTTCTCTTGTTTATCGACAACATCTTCCGTTACGTCCAGGCGGGCAACGAGGTATCGGCGCTTTTGGGCCGTATGCCCTCGGCCGTCGGCTACCAGCCGACGCTGGCCAACGAGCTGGGTAATCTGGAAGAGCGCATCGTTTCGACGAAGAACGGCTCCATTACGTCGGTACAGGCGATTTACGTCCCGGCCGACGACCTGACGGACCCGGCCCCGGCGACGATCTTTACGCATCTGGACGCGACGACGGTTCTGTCGCGGTCGATCGCCGAAATCGGCGTCTACCCGGCCGTGAGCCCCTTGGAATCCTACTCCCGTATTCTCGACCCGCTGATTGTCGGCCCGGCGCATTACAACGCGGCGCAGGGCGTCATCACGTGCTTAAACCGCTACCGCGAGCTGCGCGATATCATCGCCATTCTCGGTATGGAGGAGCTGTCGGAGGAAGACCGGAAGACGGTTTACAGAGCGCGGCGCATTCAGCAGTTTTTGTCGCAGCCGTTTAACGTTGCCGAGCAGTTTACGGGCAACAAGGGTAAATACGTGGCGCTTGCCGACACGATTCGCTCCTTTGAGGCGATTCTCGGCGGCGAGGCCGACAGTATGCCGGAGGCGGCCTTCTCCATGGTCGGCAATATTGACGACGTTTACAACAAGGCCAAGAACATGAAGTAACAAAGCGGGGGGCACGCGCCCCCCGATACCGCGCAATGAATCTCAGCCGCAGCGCGGCGGCGGAACGGACGGAACAAATGGCCAAACTGTTCAATCTGAAGATACTGACGCCGGAAAAGCAGTTTTTTGACGGCGACGCCGAGGTCCTGACGGTGACGACGACGGACGGGCGTTTCTCCTTTCTGGCTGACCACGCCCCGCTCGTCATGCCGATTGCCGTCGGAACGCTTTATGTGAAGACGCCGACAGAAACACGCGAGGTCTTCAACTCCGAGGGCTTCCTGGAGGTTCGCCACGGCGGCGTGCTCGTCTATGTCCAAGCCTGTGAAAAGCCGGAGGATATCGACGAGGCCCGCGCCGAGGAGGCGCGCCTGCGCGCCGAGGAGCGCCTGCGCCAGCAGCAGAGCATGCAGGAATACCGCCAGTCCAAGCTCGCCCTCGCCCGCGCCATGGCCCGACTCCAGGTCACCAAAGGCCGGGATAAAGTGTAGGCGTTTTAAGAATTAAATAGTCATACCCCCAAAGCTGCTTGCTTTGGGGGTATTTCTAGTTTGCTATTTTCAGCCGCTCGGCTACAGCAAGCGCGTCACACCGGTTGTTAAATTCATTCTCGGCGTGCCCTTTGACCCAGATAAATGAGACATTATGCGTTTCGAGAAGTGGAATCAGCGTCAGCCAGAGATCGACGTTTTTGACTTCCCCATCGCGTCGTCGCCAGCCACGCTTCTGCCAGTTCGTCAGCCAGCCCTCGTTGACGGCATTGACAACATACTGAGAGTCGGTGTATAAGTCGACCTGGCATGGTTCGTGCAGTGCCTGCAAGGCCGCAATTACACCTGATAGTTCCATCCGGTTATTCGTCGTCTCAGGGGCGCCGCCGGAGAGCTCTTTTTCCTTCTCCCCGTATCTCAAAATCGCCCCCCATCCTCCAGGGCCAGGGTTGCCGCTACAGGCCCCATCCGTATAGATTGTGACCTTTTTCATATCTCTTCCTCGGCACCGATGTCATCCGTGCCGATATCTTCTTCCTTATCCGTCCGAGCAATGGAAATAACACGCGCGTCGTCGCCAATGCGCATGAGCTTAACGCCCATCGTCGCCCGGCTGTAAACGCTGATATCGGCAGCTGCCATTCGAATGATCGTCCCATCGTCTGATATGATCAATACGTCGTCATTGTCGTCAACAACCTTAACAGCGGCGACCTTGCCGGTCTTATCTGCTATATTGTAATTTTTCAGGCCGATACCGCCACGGTTTTGGGCCGCCCGCTCAGCGCCTTCACAGACGACGCCGCGGAGGTATTCGTCAATTGGTGTTCTTTTGCCGTATCCCTTTTCGGTAACCGTTAGCAGCGCGCCGCCCTCGCGCGTTCTAGCTGCGCCGACACAGTAGTCTCCTTGCCGCAGACGAATGCCGCGGACACCGGCCGCCGTTCGCCCCATAGGGCGCAGGTCCGTTTCACAAAAGCAAATGGCCATACCATCGTGCGTAGCGATCAGAATTTTCTGCAGACCGTCCGTATCGCGGACGGAGATGAGCTCATCATCTTCGTCAAGCGTGATTGCCCGGATGCCAATATTACGGATGTTTTTTAATTCGGCCATCCGCATCCTTTTAACGGTGCCGCCCCGTGTAATCATAACAAGGTAGATTTCCTCTTCAAAATTCCGTACGCGGATCATAGCGGACACCTTTTCTCCCGGCTGCATTGGCAGGATGTTGACAATATTCGTCCCCTTTGCCTGCCGCCCGGCCTCCGGTATCAGATAACCCTTTTTGCGATAAGCTTTCCCAAAATTCGTAAAGAAGAGAATATAATCATGCGTCGAGGCGGTAAAGACCGTTTCGACATAGTCTTCATCTCTTGTCGTCATCGCCGTGATGCCGCGCCCGCCACGCTTCTGCGCTCTATACGTGTTGGCGGGCATCCGCTTGATATAGCCGCCGTTTGTGAGCGTGTAAACACACTCCTCCTCATCAATGAGGTCTTCAATATCGATCTCGTCTTCAACAACGGCGATTTCCGTCCGGCGGTCGTCGCCGTATTTGTCACGGATTTCCGTCAGCTCATCAATCAAAACGGATTTCATAAGCTCTTCCTCGGATAAAAGACGGAGGAAGTAGGCAATCTTCTCCATGAGCTCCTGATATTCGCTCTCGATTTTTTCGCGCTCAAGGCCCTGAAGACGGCGCAGCTGCATTTCAAGGATCGCCTGTGCCTGAACCTCGGACAGGCTAAAGCGCTCCATCAGGCGCTCTCTGGCGTCGTTATAGCTTGCGCGGATAATGCGAATAACCTCGTCAATATTGTCAACCGCGATGCGCAGCCCTTCGAGCAGATGCGCGCGCTCCCGCGCCTTTTTCAGGTCAAATTCCGTCCGTCGGCGGAGAACCTCTCTTTGAAAAGCAATATATTCGTCCAGGATCTGCTTTAAAGACAGGATGCGGGGCTGTGACTGATCTTCGACAAGCGCAAGCAGCACGATGGCAAACGTTGTCTGCATCTGTGTTGACGCGTAAAGCCGATTTAAAACAACCTGCGCGTTGGCATCTCGCTTGAGCTCAATGACAATGCGCATCCCGTCACGGTCAGACTCGTCACGCAATGCGGAAATTCCATCAATTCTTTTATTCTTAACAAGCTCGGCAATCGCCTCAATGAGGCGCGCTTTGTTGACCATATACGGCAATTCCGTCACAATGATGCGTGTTCTCCCTTGCGAGAACTCCTCCATCTCCGTGCGCGCGCGGACGTGAATCCGGCCCCGCCCCGTGGCATAGGCGGCGCGAATGCCGACTCTGCCCATGATGATCCCTTTCGTGGGAAAATCAGGCCCTTTGATATACTCCATCAACTCGTCAAGCTCCGCTTCCGGGTTGCGGATGACGCTGACAGCGGCGTCAATAACCTCGCGGAGGTTATGCGGTGGAATATTCGTCGTCATGCCGACGGCGATGCCCGAAGAACCATTAACGAGCAGATTCGGAAACCGGCTGGGAACAACGCGCGGTTCCTTCCTCGTTTCATCATAGTTTGCGGCCCAGTCAACTGTTTCTTTCTCGATGTCACGCAAAAGCTCGTTTGATATCTTCGACATGCGCGCTTCCGTGTACCGGTAAGCCGCCGGCGGGTCCCCATCAATTGAGCCGAAGTTGCCGTGGCCGTCAACCAACGTATAGCGCATGGAAAAATCCTGCGCCAGTCGGACGAGTGCATCGTAAACAGACGCATCGCCATGCGGATGATATCGGCCAAGCACATTACCGACAGCGGTAGCCGATTTTCTAAAAGGCTTATCACTCGTCAGATTATCCTCATACATCGAGTAAAGGATGCGCCGGTGCACCGGCTTTAGACCGTCCCGCACATCGGGGAGCGCCCTGCCGACGATAACCGACATGGCGTAATCGATATACGAATTCTGCATCTCATCCACAAGCGGTGAGACGACGATTTTCTGATCTGGAAACAGGATATCGGACTGGTCACTGTCCTTACGTGCCATTTATATCAAGCCTTTCTCGGGAATTTCGCTCAGATGTCGAGGTTGACGACGTATTTGGCGTTCTTTTCGATGAACTCCTTGCGCGGCTCCACGCGCTCGCCCATGAGGATTGTAAAGATTTCATCGGCTCGGACGGCGTCGTTGAGCTCAATGCGCTTGAGAATACGCGTTTGCGGGTTCATTGTCGTCTCCCAGAGTTCATGTGGATCCATTTCGCCGAGACCTTTATTGCGGCTGATGTCAACCTTCCCCTTGCCGTCTTCCCCGCGCATTTCTGCGGAAATCTGATCGCGTTGCGACTCGTTGTATGCATATCGAACCGTCTTCCCGCGCACCAACTTGAAAAGAGGAGGCTGCGCCGCGTAGACATAACCGCCCTCGATGAGGGGGCGCATAAAGCGGAAGAAGAACGTGAGTAACAGCGTTCTGATATGACTGCCGTCGACATCGGCGTCGGCCATAATGATTACTTTATGATACCGCAGCTTTGTCTCGTCAAAATCCTCGCCGATGCCGGCACCGAGCGCCGTTATAACCGGTGTGAGCTTGTCATTGCCGTAAACCTTGTCGGCCCGCGCTTTTTCGACGTTGAGCATCTTGCCCCACAGCGGCAATATCGCCTGAAACCGGCTGTCACGCCCGCCTTTGGCACTGCCGCCGGCCGAATCGCCCTCAACGATATAAATTTCTGTCAATTCCGGGTTGCTCTCATTGCAGTCGGCGAGCTTTCCCGGCAGGGCCATGCCCTCCAAGGCGTTTTTACGCCGGATGTTTTCGCGCGCGCGCCGGGCGGCCTCCCTGGCCCGCGAGGCTGTCAGCGCTTTGTCGAGAATGCCGTGCGCCGTGGCCGGGTTTTTTTCCAAAAACTCCGTGAGCTTATCCGTCATAATGTTGTCGACGAGCGTGCGCATCTCGCTGTTGCCGAGCTTGGCTTTCGTCTGCCCTTCAAACTGCGCCTCCGTCAGCTTGACGGAAATGACGGCCGTCAGCCCCTCGCGGCAGTCCTCGCCGGAGACCTTATCGTCATTTTTCAGAAAGTTGTTCTTTTTCCCGTAGTCGTTGAGCACACGCGTGAGTGCCGTTTTGAACCCCGTCTCATGCATGCCGCCTTCAGGCGTATGGATATTGTTGGCAAAGCTTAGAATCATTTCGTTATAGCTGTCGTTATATTGCAGAGCAACTTCCGCAGCGGCATCGTCCCGCGTGCCGGAGACGTAAATGACATCTTCGTGCAGTGCGGTTTTGTTGCGGTTAATATACGAGACAAATTCTCGGATGCCGCCGGCATAGCACATCTCGTTTTTCGTCTGGGTGCCGGGCCTCTCGTCAATCGTTCTGATTTTAAGCCCGGCGTTTAAAAAGGCCTGCTCTCGCATGCGCGTCAGGAGCGTGTCGTAATTGAAAATCAGCTCGTCAAAAATCTCACTGTCCGGTTTAAATGTCACCGTCGTCCCGGATTTGTCCGTTTGGCCGACAATTGTGAGCTCCTGTGTGATGTCACCCCGGGAAAAGCGCATTTCGTAGATATTGCCGTTTTTATGCACCTGGACAACAAGCCATTCTGACAGGGCGTTGACGACCGACGCGCCGACACCGTGCAGTCCGCCGGAAACCTTATACCCACCACCGCCAAACTTGCCACCGGCGTGTAAAACGGTAAAGACGACCTCCAAGGCGCTTTTTCCGGTCTGTTCCTGCATGTCGACCGGTATACCGCGCCCGTTGTCTATGACGGTAATGACATCCTCCTCGCCGATGATGACGGATATATCGGTGCAAAAACCGGCAAGCGCCTCGTCAATCGCGTTATCCACTATTTCATAAACAAGGTGATGAAGACCCGATGCCGATGTTGAGCCGATGTACATGCCCGGTCTTTTCCGGACAGCCTCAAGCCCTTCCAGCACCTGAATCTGTGACGCGTCGTAGTCATTCGCGGGTCTATTGATGTTATCGGACATCTCATTCTCCTCCAATGGGCTTGCTGTTTTGTCGGGCCGATCAGTCAAAGCGGACCGTTTCGCTGCGCTTAAAAAGCGTTGTTGACGCCAGCTGCGACAGATAAATTGTCGTTATCCCGCCGTCGCGGCAGACGATAAAGGATTTTGGCAAATCGGCGGAAACGTTAACAACCTGACCGGCTTTTTCCGCCCTGCTTAAAAAAGCGCGCGTCAGGTGTGATCCCGTTGTGTTGTCCAAATCAAAGATGCCAACAACTGAGCCTGTCGGCACGACAACGTTTTGACCTAGGTGCAAATACATCAGCCGATCATCCTTTTCCGAATTTGCTTATAAGATTAAGCGTCCGCTGTTCTGGTATCAACACGGCCGTTTCCATAACCCTCAGCTGCCTGTAAGTTCGCCGCCGGCAATATGCAAAAGGCGGCCGCCTGTCTCAAGACCGATGCGGGCATCCTCACAGCATGTTATAAATACCTGGCCGTCATGTATATGGTTTAGAACATATTGCTGCCGGCTTCTGTCAAGCTCAGATAGGACATCGTCAAGCAGTAGGATGGGATGCTCACCGCTGTCGTGAAAATGAATGTCGCGCTCGGCAAGCTTAATCGATAAAGCCGCTGTGCGTGCTTGCCCCTGCGAGGCATAGCATCGGGCAGCCTGACCGTTAATATGAATTTCCAAATCGTCCTTATGCGCGCCGGAGAGGCACGTGCCGGATTCAAGCTCCGCTCGTCGGTGTTCTTGCTGATGGGCCAGCAGCTGGTTTAACAACTGCTCTGGTTTTTTTGTCACATCGGTGATGGTTTTCACCGTGCGGTATGTTATGGTCAGTTTTTCAACGCCGCCGCTGAAATCAAAATGAATGGCGGAGGCTTTCTCGGAAAGACGTGATGAAAAAGCTGACCTGTAGTGGATCAGCTCGGCGCCCAATGCCGCTAGGCGCGCGTCAAAATCGTCTAATGTGTCCAGAAGAGATGGTTTTATTTTATAGTCCTTCAGAATTCTCGTCTTATGCTCCAAAAGACGATTGAATTCGGCCAGAATTGCGGCATAGCGCGGCCGCAACTGACAAAGGCAGGCATCCATCAGACGCCGTCGAACGGCGGCACCATCGCGGACAAGGTTTAAATCATCCGGGCAGAAAAGTACGGCGCGCAGCTTTCCGGACAGCTCGGCAGCTGTTTTTAATTTGACGCTGTTAACAAAAAACTGACGACGAGAAGCTCTCAAAAGACGGGCTTCCATCGTCTGGTCTCTTCCCTGCGTTGTGACATCGGCGTAAATGACCGCATCATTGCGCTCAAAGCCGATCATCTCCCGGTCGTTGCGCGCGCGGAATGACCGGCCTTGCGTCAAAAACCAAATGGCTTCAATCAGATTCGTCTTACCCTGCGCGTTGTTCCCGATTATGATGTTGACGCGGTCGGAAAAACAGGCCGTGAAGTCTGTATAATTCCGAAAACCGTCTAGCCTGAGTTTTCTGACAACCATTTTTATTCCTTTTTTTCGGCTATGACATTTAAAATCGTTTTTCCGAATGCCACGGTTTCTCCCGGCCTTATTTTTTTGCCGCGCTGCAGACATACTTCCCCGTTGACGGAAACGAGACCGTCTTGGATAAAAAGTTTTGCCTCGCCGCCTGACTGTGCCAGGCATGCAAATTTTAAAAGCGCATCCAAACGGATAAATTCACCTGTAATCGCGACCGGAAGGCCATTTTCCGGCCTGATTTTTCTGACCTTAACTTTCATTAGCCTTTAACCGAACCGGCAGAATCATATACAGAAAATTATTGCTGCCGTCTGCCGGGATAATGATACACGGCGTAATGCCGGAGGTAATATTAATGCGAACTTGTTCAGATGGTGCGGCTTTCAGAGCGTCCAGCAGATATCGGTTGTTAAAGCCGATTTCCATATTCTCGCCGTCACCCTTAACCGGGCATTCATCACTGGCGCGGCCAAGCGCCGTATTTGACATAAATCGAATTACGCCGTCTGAAAAGATGCAGCGAACTGGGCTTTTAAGCTTGTCGCTGATAATTAGCGAAACACGTTCAACAGCGTCCACTAAGGCGCGCCGATCAGCATCAATGCTATATTTTTCTGTATGTGGTATCGAATTTTTATAATTTAAGAATTCACCTTCAAGACGTCTTGAAATCAGAACTGTCCCGCCAATCACAAAAATGATGTGCTTTGTCCCCAGTAAAATGGAGACATCCTCCTCCGAATCAGTGAGAATTTTTTCAACTTCATTAAGTGCCGTTCCTGGTACAACAAAATTCATACTTGCCTCAGCCGGCACACTGAGCATTTCACGCCGCAGCGCCAGCCTGTAACCGTCAACGGCAACAACCGTCAATACACCGTTCTCCGCTTCAAACAGTGCGCCTGTGTGAATAGGGCGTGACTCATTGTCACTGACAGCGAAATTCGTCTGCGCGATCATATTTTTCAGATTCTTCTCCGTTATTTTAAGAGAATTTTGATAATCGACGGCAGGTAAATCGGGGTAATCATTTGCCGGGGTGCCGAGGACCTGAAAATCACTCATGCCACAGGATATTTTTGTCATGTAATTGTCGTCGGCTGAAACTGTGACGATATTATCGGGGAGCTTTCGAATAATCTCTCCAAACAGCCGCGCGTTTAAAACCATATTACCCTCTTGTAAGACGTCGGCCTGGACAGTCGTTGATATCCCAGTTTTTAAGTCATAACCGGAGATCTTGATGGTATTGTCCGTTGCTTCAACAAGCAGCCCCTCCAGTGCCGGAACGGCGCTTTTCACGGCGGCAGCGCGTGATGCTGTAGAAATGGCTGTCTGTATAAGATTCTTTTCAACCGTAAACTTCATCGTATGTCCTTTCCCCGTCCGTCAAATTTTTTGCATAAAAGGCAGACAGAAAGAATATAATATATATTTTTAGTAATAGTAGCAGTAGTACAAAATTATGTGGAAAACATCCATTTATACGACAACTGCGCACTTTTTCAGCACGGTCTCAATGTGGATAGTTTAGCACAAAAAACATGAAATCAGCACAAACGCGGGGAATTCACAAAACGTCAACAATTAATGCACGAAGATTTGTGGACAATTAGTTTCGGGCATTGATATTGGCGGTAATGTCACGGATCATCTGAGAAAACGGAGAAGAGGCTTTCATAGTATCCTCTATGCGGCGAATGGATGATAAAACTGTTGTATGATCACGGCCTTCATAGAGATCTCCAATGTCCTTGAGGGACAAGTTCGTCAGCTTGCGGATCAGGTACATTGATACCTGTCTGGCTTGCGCCGTATTTTTTGTCCGTCGCTGCCCCTTCAAATCATCCGATGTGAGGGAATAGAATTTGGCTGTTTCATCAATTATGAGATCTGCCGTGGGCATATATTCCGTTTTTTCCTTAAACATATCTTTGATGGCTTTAGCAACGGAAGAGACGGTGATGCTGTCGTTCATCAGATCACGGTAAGCCATCACTTTTTTAACGGCGCCTTCGATCTGCCGGACATTTGATGTCATGTTTTCGGCAATGTAATCGGATACATCGTCTGGCAGGAACATGCCGAGCTGCTCAGCTTTATTTTTGATGATCGCCATACGTGTTTCATAATCGGGCGGCTGTATATCCGCCAAGAGGCCGGATTCGAAGCGGGTTTTAAGGCGGTCTTCCAAGCGTGTCATCTCATTAGGTGGCCGGTCAGACGTGAAAACGATTTGACGATTTGCTTCATACAGGGTGTTGAAGGTGTGAAAAAATTCTTCCTGTGTCTGAATTTTTCCAGCTATAAACTGAATATCATCCATTAAGAACAAATCAGCACCGCGATACTTTTCGCGAAATTCCACGTTTTTGCCAACCTGCAGCGCTAATATCAGTTCGTTCGTGAAATCATCACCCTTAACATAGACGATATGATATTCCGGGTGCTTTTTGGCGACGGCGTGACGGATGGCGTGCAGCAGATGCGTTTTGCCGAGCCCGGAATCGCCATAGATAAAGAGAGGATTGAAGTTTTTTATCTGTCCCTCGGCGACAGCTTTCGCAGCGGCATGGGCAAACTTGTTGGAATTGCCGACAACAAAGCGCTCAAACGTAAATTCCTCTTCAGAAGGATCAAAGGACGGTTCTTTTTGCTTGAAGGCGTCAAGCTCACCTTCCCCCAGCACGAGAACATCAAAATCACCTGAAAACAGCTCATTCAATGCGTTTTTGACAGATCCTAAAAAACGCCCTTCAATCACATCTTTTTTGAAATTGGAAGGCGTATGAATAACAAGACGGTTATCGACGATTTCAACAGCCGTACAATCGTCAAACCAGGTCGTGATCGCCGTAGATGTGAGCTCGTTACCCAGTATTTTTAGAATTTTGCCCCAAACATCGGCAGCTGAGTTCAT